>CAVBXG010000097.1:0-2373 GCA_963599585.1 bacterium | reverse complement strand
TATTGGTTGTTGGATTTGGTTTTAATGATGAACATCTTACACCTCAGATAACAACTAAAATAAAAAAAGGCTGCCCTATAGTTATCTTGACAAAACAATTAACTGAAACAACTAAAAAACAAATAGAAACTGCTTCTTTTTATTTATGCTTAGAAGAGAGCGAGAGTGGAAAAACAAAAATTTCTTATAAGAAAAAAATGGATTCTTTTGAAAAAACTATAGAAGTGGATGGCGATTTTTGGCAATTAAATAACTTTATGGAGGCTTTATAATGAAATCAAATGAAGATTCTATAGGAACAGTTTTAAGTGTAGATACAGGAACTGTTATAATTAGCGTTGAAAAAGAAGATTTATTGAACAGTGTTCAAGTAAACCAAATTGTTGAGATTGCTTCTACAAAAACAAATGAAAAAATTGTTGGTTTAATATCAAAGATAATGAGAAAAGGTGTAGCAGAAGGAATCGATGATAATTCTGAATCTATTGTTGTTGAAAATTTGTTAAAAATAAATCTTGTTGGAACTTTGTATGAAAAATTGGGAGATATAGAAAACGTTTTTAAAAGAAGTTTGAATACAGTTCCTTGTGTAAATGCTAATTGTTGGCTTTTGCAGGGAAATGATTTGTCTTCTTTCATGAAATCTATTTCAACAGATACCGATAATCCTCTTAAAATAGGAAGATATACAATATCTGATGATTCTGAAGCAAATCTTGATGGTAATAAGTTTTTCCAGCGTCATGCGGTTATTGTTGGAGGTACTGGCTCTGGAAAATCTTGGACTGTGGCAAATATATTGGAACAGGCTTCAAAATTAAAATCTGTAAATGGAATTGTGTTTGATTTGCATGGTGAATACACTCCTTTGATTGAATTAAAAAATACGGTGTTGCTAAAAATTGCAGGACCGGCAGACAGTGTTTCTGATGAAGTTATATTTCTTCCATATTGGCTTTTATCATACGAAGAAATGGAGTCATTTTTACTTGACCGAAGTGATAGTAACGCTCCTAACCAAGCAAGAAAATTATTTGATTTAATAATCGAGTATAAAAAAGAAAAACTTACATCAGAGGATAAACATGATGTGTTAGCAAATTTCACAATTGAAAGTCCTGTTCCATATTCAATAAATAAAGTGTTAGAAGAATTAAAACGATTAGATTCAGAGATGGTTCAAGGTGTTAAAGGTGAAAAGCAAGGTCCGTTAAATGGAAAATTGACAAGATTTATTCAACGATTAGAAAGTAAGTTAATGGATAAACGTCTGAACTTTATTTTTAATTCGGATGATAAATTGCAAAAGTATGAATGGTTCGAAAGTCTGGCGGAAAGACTGTTAGATTTTGGAAATGGAAAAGGTCTGAAAATTATTGACTTCTCAGAAGTTCCTGCGGATATATTGCCTTTAATAACAGGACTTATTGGTAGATTGATTTTTTCAATTCAACAATGGATGTCAGATGATAAGCGGCAGCCAATAGCATTATTTTGTGATGAGGCACATTTATATCTTCCTAATAAAATTTCAGAGGGTATAGAAGAGAGAGGTCTTAAAAGTTTTGAACGAATTGCAAAAGAAGGTAGAAAATATGGAGTTTCACTTGTAGTTATAAGTCAAAGACCTTCAGATGTAAACAAAACTATTTTAAGTCAATGTGGGAATTTTATAGCTATGCGTTTAACAAATCCTGAAGATCAAAATGTAATACAGCATTTGCTTCCAGATAATTTAGGTGATTTTACAAATATTTTGCCAATATTAGATGTAGGAGAAGCACTTATCGTTGGAGATTCTTCTTTGTTGCCTAGTCGAGTAATTATAAATGAACCAACAGTAAAACCAGATAGTGCAACAATTGATTTCTGGACAGAATGGACAAAATGCAAGGAGTTAAAAGGAATAAAAGAAGCCGTCGAATCTTTAAGGAAGCAACATAAATAAAATTTGCGTTAGGGATTGTAGGGGCGGCGTAGCCGTTGCGGAACGGAGCAACGCGAAGTGCAGCAATGGAGCGATAGCGCAACCCCGAAAAGCCCGACCTGCCGTAAGGCAGGGAACGCCATAAAAATAATAAATCGATATTCTATGTATCTTTTTGTAGTTCCTTTGGCTAGCCGCGCGGTTCTGGGACCTGAACCGAGGAAAAATCAGCGTTGGCGGAATGGACATCTCAAAAACCGACCCGGAGACGCTTCTGGGAATGTACTCGATTGTTTTCCAGGACGTAACGCTTTTCAACAACACGGTGATGGAAAACATCAGAATCGGGCGGAAGGACGCGAGCGACGACGAGGTGATTGAGGCGGCACGGCTTGCCCGCTGCGACGACTTTGTGGAAAAACTGCCCGAAAAATGGAACACGGTAA
>CAVBXG010000096.1:0-2441 GCA_963599585.1 bacterium | reverse complement strand
GCTTAAAATTTATTCTTTCTTTCAGACTGTATGAGTTTTCAGAAGAATCCTGCGCTTCCTGCATGATTTTGTGTTCATTGTAATATGCGTCGCTTGGAATTTCTTCTTCAAGGGAATTCTCTTTTTGTTTTTCCAGATTTTCAGAGTTTTCAGATTCTTGCTCTGAAATAATCTCTTCCTCTGGAATTTCGATTTCTTCAATGTTTTCTATGTTTTCAAAAGAATTTTCGTTTTCCTCTTTATTTTCTTCTTGGTTTTCTATGTTTTTTGCAGATGGAGTTTCATCTTTTATGTTAAATTCTTCATCCAGATTTATGTCATCATTTTCTGTCTCTTCTTCGGTTGAAAGTTTTTTTGTCTTTGCGGAAACAAAAATCAACATTCCTATTGTTACTAATGTCGCCGCCAGGATGATGATAAAACTATTTCGCGCGGCATTATAAATCACATTCGGACGCAAGATGTAAACCGCGATTTTTAGCTCGTAAGTGTCTTCCCCGGAAACTATTGTTTTATAGAAAACTTTTACAAGTTTTGAGTTTATTACCTGCGAGCTTGTCTGCATCTGGAAATGCAATCAGAGTTTTGTTGTTTTTTGAATATTTTGCAGAAAGAATTCCGTCTTTTCCTGTAAACATTTCCGGTTTTATTTGTTCAGGCGAATTTTCTGCTGATGCTGAAATTTCTTTGAATATTTTTTCTGAACGTGAAAGTCCGTTTTTATAGTCAGTGTGGATTGTATTGAAAAAATAAAAAATTGCGCCGGCAAAAACTAATAAAATAAAAGCTGAAAAAAAATTGATTGCGTTGTGTTTCATATCTATAAATTATATCTTAGTATAAAGTTGAGTGCAAGTTTTGTGTATTCATTAAACGGACAGTTTTGCGGATTTTTTCTGCTGTTTTTAAGCCATGAAATGTATGGCAAAAGGGCAGTTTCCACCTGCGCTGAATTTTTAGGGTTCTGTATTTGAAAGAAGAAGTTTTTCAGGTCGAACGGTTCGTTTTTTATTTCTATTTTTTCTTTGCAGGAATTTAAGATTTTATATGAATTTTCAGTTTTTTCTATTTTGCAGCTGTTCTTTTTGCACCACGAAAAAAGATTTTCCTCGTAGAATTTCAATGTTTCTGTAGTTTTTTTGTTTCCTGAAACATTTATAAGCTCTGTTCTGAACATTAATTTTGAGAATGCTTTTTCGGCGGAAGAAATCCTTGTCTGTTTTGAATAATTTATTCTGTCAAGATAAGTTCCTTTCGCATAAACCTTGTTGTTGATGTAGCCAAAATCCGCGCCAAAAATTTCTATGCTGGAAAATCCTGTTTTTTTTGCAAAATCCAGTGCCGCAATTGTTACAGTTCCCGATGTTGAGTCCGTTTGAAAAAACGCATTTTTGCAGAAAAGGTTCAGCAGCTGTTCAAAAGGATGCATGGAAATTGTAAACAATATATTTTCCGTATGGTTCCTGATTTTTTTTATTGCTGAATGATTTGCCATGAGTTCAAAGATGAACAGAGTTTTCGGATTTGTTTTTCCTGTAAAATGGGAATACGAAATCATCTGGCCGTCGATAGAAATAACCGCATCTGAAAAAATATTTTCCGCGCTCAGAGTTTTGAACGCAGTGTCAGTTGAAAGTATGTAATATTTTTCCCGATTTTTTTTGATGAATTCAATTTTTTGTTCTAAAGACGGACCGGCCGCGCAGATTAAGCAAGTTTTTTCAGTTGGCAGGTTGATTTTTTTTTCCTGATTTGCAAATTTCAAATTGTTCAAGATATTTGTCTGCCAGATTTTTCCAAAATGAGCCTGAACTGAAAAATCCGCAGAAATTTTTGCGAGCGCAGAATTTATTTTTTGCAGAAGAAGATTTTTGTCAATTTCCAGAAGCCAGCTGTTGACTGTAAAAACTGAAAATGTCGAATATTTTGCAGGAAGATAAAATTTCTGGAGTTTTTCCTCAATGTTTTCCAGCGTGCAGATTTGCGTTTTTTCACTAAAAAGATTTTTTACTTCCGGGAGTTTTTTTAAAAATTCAATGTCATTTTCCGAATTTTCAACAATAAGAATGAACGAGCCGGGGAATTTTTTCTGAAGCTCCTTTATATGGAATGCCGCGCCAAGTCCAGTCACAAGGAAAAAGTCATTTTTCTCAATATTTTGAACAAGCTGAACGGCTTCCCGCTCAGGATTATACTTTGAGTGAAATGATTTTCCGTCTGAAAAAATAGGAATTTCCGCGCCGTTTTTTGCTTTTATAATTTCTTTGTATATCATTTTAGTAAATTTTCTATTTTCTGTATAAATTTCTTGTTTTTTTTACAAATTTCGTCAAGAAGTTTTGCTTTTTCATTATCGTCATTTTTGTTTCTCAGCGCAAATGTTTCTGCAGAAAAAAATTCGCCAATCCATTCCTCTGATTTTGAATTTTCCTGCATAAAGT
>CAVBXG010000095.1:0-3121 GCA_963599585.1 bacterium | reverse complement strand
AATATTTTCTCAAGCAGTTTTTTTTATATTTCCGCGCTGATTTTTAATATTTTTGTGGCAGGACAGTTCTTTTTTGTTCAGAAATTTTTTGGCGGAAGCGGCACAACAGACCTTCATTATTTTTTTCATGCTGTTCCATTGATTTCTGCAATAATAATTCCGCTTTTAAAGTTGAATGAAAATTTCTCTTCGTTCGATGAGATTGTTCCGCTTTGCACTGCAAAAAAAGTTTTTGCAAGCTGGTTTTCGCTTTTCATTCAGTTTGCGGTTATTTTATTTCCTCAATTTTTAGTTCCGCTCTGCGTTAATTTGTTTGGCGATGTTGAGGCCGGACAAGTTTTTTCCGGATTTTTAATGCTTCTTTTTTACGGAGCGATTTCCGCAAGTCTATGCGTGTTTTTTTCACAAATCTGCAGGTCGCAGGTTGTCTCTGTGATAATTTCAATTCTTGTGCTTTCTGTCTTGAACGGAATAAATTTATTTTCAGTTTATGCCGGGAACAGCACATTTTTTTCAGGAATTATAAAAATTTTCAGTTTTTACTGGCATTTTGATGCTGCGGAAAAGGGAATTCTTGACACAAGGGATTTGATTTATTTTCTTGTTGTTTCTGCGCTTCTGATTTTTGCCTCGGTTATTTTTGCAGAATCAAAAAACGGAAAAAGAATTTCAGTGCAAAATAAAAGACGGATTATCCTTGTTTTTGTGTGCGCCATATTTTTGCTGCTTGACTCAACAAGATTTTACGCAAGATTTGATTTTACAAAGGGAAATAAATATTCAATTTCAAGATATTCAAAAAAACTTGCGGAAGAAGCCTCGGAAACGGTGGAAATTTCTTTTTTTCAGAGCAGAAGCCTTTCAAATTATTACCCTGAGGCAAGAAATATCCTTGATTTGCTGAAGGAATATTCCGCGCAGAAAAATATCTCTGTAAAATTCTACAACGCTGACAACAGCGAGAATGCGAAAAAAATTGAACGCTACGGAATTTATCCGCGGCAGCTTCCTGTCATCGGTGAAAACAAGACTGAATATCTGAACATATATTCAGCAATCATTCTTGAATACAAAGACAAAATAGAAATAATTCCGTTCATTCTTGCGACAAACACGCTTGAATACGACATTGACACAAAACTTTTGAATCTTTTTTCTGAAAAACGCCGGACTGCGAATCTTCTTTGCGGTAACGGAATGAATTTTGAAAATGACTACAGCTACGTTGTTCCATGGCTTAACTCAAACGGAATCGCGACAAACATAATAAATTTAAATGAAGAACTTGAACCTCAGCTTGAAAAATCTTCTGTGCTTGCAGTTTTTGGCTCAGACAAAATTTCCCAGGTTCAATGCGATGAAATTTCCGCATATATTGAAAAAGGAAATTCCGTGTTCTTTGCGGTTTCCCCATACAATGCTGATATTGAAAATTCCTGGTACATCACAAAACCTGAAAACCAGAACCTTATAAAAATGCTGAAAAAAATCGGTTTTGAATTTTCAGAAAATCTTCTTGCAGATATTTCGTGCGCAAGAATTCTTATGCAAAGCGACCAGAATCAGGATGGAACTCCGTCTAATTCCATATATAGCCAGCAAATAAACTACCCGATGTGGATAAATATAATGCCGCAGAAAAATGTTCCGCAGGGAATTACAGAATATTGGCCGACAGAAATTGTTGAGTCAGAAAACGCAGAACCTTTGTTTTTTACAAGTCCGCTTGCATGGCAAATTAAACCGGATAATCTTAGCCAGGAAAAACTTTTTGAAAACAATCCGTTTGTTGTAAAAGAAAAAAAATATGACCAGCCAAAAGCGACTAGAATTGGCGCAGTGATTTCAAAAGACAAGAAACTTGTGCTTGTGCCTGACCAGTATTTAGTGAACAGTCTTATGCTCGGCTACACAGGCGGCGAAACCGGCGACTACAGGAACCTTGATTTTCTTGTGAACCAGCTTTTAAAACTGAACGGAGAAGAAAATCTTGCGGAAATCCAAGCGCATTCAACGCTTACAAACAACTCTGGTCTTTACAAGGCATACAACGCAGAGCTGTTCAAGTCCGCAAAAAACAGAACATTGTGTTGCATGTTTATTTTTGTTCCGATCTTGATTATTTTGGCAGGAATTCTTTTCAATCTGAACAAAATGAAATTTTTAAGGAAAAACTATAAAATTCCGCATGAAACAGAAACGAAAGGCGGCAAAGATG
The DNA here is from genome assembly GCA_963599585.1 of bacterium. Taxonomy (GTDB): domain Bacteria; phylum Spirochaetota; class Spirochaetia; order Treponematales; family Treponemataceae; genus Treponema_D. The sequence goes on along the minus strand of CAVBXG010000095.1, from coordinate 903 downwards.
AAAGATAAAATTCTGATTTTTCTTACGATTTTTTTGGCTATAATTTTTCCGCTGAGTTTTTTTATTGAAAAAAAGCAAAATTCCGTGGAAACTTATGAAACCGCATTTTTGAATCCGAAAAATGAGAACGAAATTGAAAAAATAACCCTTGAATCTTTTGACTCAACGCTGATTCTTGAAAATAAAGACGGATTTTTTACCGGCGGAAACTCTGAAAAGACTTATATTTTTCCGGCAGACCAGAAAAGTGTGAAAAATTTCATCTCAGTTTTAAAAAAAGTCAGAAAAATCACAAAGTCTGAAAGTTCCGGGGAAAAATTGAACGAAAAAAACAGCGACTTTAAAATTTCCTACACATTGAAAAACGGAAAAACGACAGAAATTCTTTTTGGAAAAACCGACATCACAGAAACAAAAAGATTTGTGAAAATTCCCGGCAAAAATGAAATTTTCAAGACTGAATCCGATTTTGAGCCGTTTCTTACAACCAGCGCGGACTTTTGGGTTTGCCCGGAAATCGTATGGAATCCAAAATCAGAAAAAAATCTGGCGGAAGAAATTCAAAAAATCAGCCTTGTTAAAGACGGAAAAAGAAAAACTTTGATTCCATCCGCAGAAGATTTCTCAAAAAAAGCAGAAACTCTTCTGTCGCTCCGGCATGGAAAACTTTGCCCGGCAGTTGAAACGCCAGAAAATTCAGATTTTTTGGAAGTCGAATTTGAGAACAATATTTTTTCGGTGAAAATTATTCCTGCAACAGAAAGTTTTGTTCTTGTCTACGAGAATTCAGGTTCAAACTATGCGGCTGAAATAAGCGAATGGACACGCAACCGGCTGAACGAAATTTTTTCAGAATAAAATATGCTTTTTCAGTCAAAATTCTGTCTTTAGCATAAGAAAAAC
>CAVBXG010000094.1:0-3126 GCA_963599585.1 bacterium | reverse complement strand
TGGGAAGGCAAAAAAGAGGTTCTGGGACTGTGGCTTGCGGATACAGAGGGCGCCGTAAAAAGCGCGGAAACTTTCTTCTTGTCATTTTTAATCTGGCTTACAGTCCTCATTCCGTAAGTGTAAACGCCGAAAACCGCAAAAGGCGAAAACCAGCCGATAATGCTTATAGCCTTGTTGTATTCCGTGAATCCGCCTACAGAAAGAACACGCTCCACATAGGGAGCAGTTACAAGAGGAAAAATTATATTAAGCACACTCAGAACACTTTTATAGAAAGCATTCAGTTTTATTGATTTCGACACAACTCTTAGCCTTTTTTCTGAAAACTATGCTTTATTGAACGAAGGAAGTTATACAAGACAGTCAAAATTTTACTGTTGTCTACAAAACGAAGTTTTATCCAAACTTTTTTCATAAGAAATTTTCTTTTTTTGACAGACTTCTTGAATTCAAGTGGAGTTTCTATTAATGGTAACTCATGAATTCTGAGAGGATTTTCTTCTTTTCCTTCAAGAACTTCATCTATCACATCCATAATGTTTTTTGCTGAATTTCCTAACTGAGGAAAATTATCCTGTCTATAATTTTTTATAGCCAAAATATAACTTTTATCAGACAGAACATTTTTTATAGTTTCTTTCAATTCTGCTTTTTTGCATTTGACTGCAAAATTATAAGGAAAATCAGGAAGACGAGGTGGAAAATTATCAGGGATAAGCCAATCGGTAACTGCAACAACAGGTTTATCCATAAGCATTGCTTCATATAAAGTCGAACTTTCTTCAGAAACAAGAACATCACATAAATTGATTGCATTGAATATATTTATAGAAGTATCAAGAACAAAAACATTTGGAATATTCTTTGATTTCTCTGCCATTTCATTACACATGTCATATTGAAATTTAAAAGTTTTTGGATTCCATGGAAATTGCTTTATAATTAAATTAACATCAAGCTCCTTGCAGGCTTCAATCATTTCAAGTTGTCTGCCATCCCATTCCCAACTCGGAGCATACAAAACGGTCTTTTTATCCTTATTTATACCATAATGTGCTATTATTTCTTCACACTCATCTATAAAAACTTTTTTCTTAATATTATCCGATTTGGGCCAACCAACAAAATAACAGCCATTTTTCGGACGAACAAAATCATAGCAACTTGCATTATGCCACATATCCGCCCATTCTTTACTCGGAAGGAATCCCAAATTAAAATCATTCCAAAACTCATTTTTCCACATAACAGGCCATTCACCATGTTGCTGTCCCAAATCATGCAACATAACACAAGAAAATTTGCTATTTTTAGGAAAATTTAAATGCTGACAATAAAACCCGATTTCACATTTTTTTAAAACATCATCAGAAAAATTAATTTTATAACCTCGCCTCATTGCTTCGTCTGCAATAGGCTCTTCACACTGATGTTCCAATTTGTCTGTGTAAATAAAAGTTATTTCTTTCTTTATATTTTTTTTCATTTATAATTTCTCCAAGTCCTTCTTTATCCGCGTCGTGGAAATTTCAGGAGTGCGCTCAAGATAGACAACCTCGCACTGCTCTTTCAAAAAATCAAACTTGCCTTTCCAGTCATCGCCGATTACAAATGTGTCGATTTTATAAAGCTCAACATCGCTTTTCTTCTGCTCCCAGTTCTCTTCAGGGATAACAAGGTCAACATAGCGGATTGCCTCAAGAAGCTGCCTGCGCTTTTCATAGCTGAAATAACATTTCTTATGCTTTGAGTTCCAGTTGAATTCGTCAGTTGAAAGCCCCACGACAAGATAGTCGCCCAAAGCCTTTGCCCGGCGCAGAAGATTTATGTGCCCGTAATGTAATAAGTCAAAAGTCCCGTAGGTTATTATGCGTTTCATTCTACACTTCCCTCACATAATATTTTCCGCGTTTATAGTTCACCAAGAATTTCGCCAGCTTCATCTGCCTTGCCACACGCTTGAATGAAAAACTTGCGAACAGGCGGAAAAGCCATTCGAGTCCGAGCCGGAGCATGAATTCAGGCGCGCGTTTTGTGTTTCCGCTCCAGAAATCGACTGCGCCGCCGTTTCCAAAGATTATTTTTGCGTTCAGTTTTTGCTTGTTTTCCCAAATCCACTGTTCCTGAAGCGGGCAGCCTTTGCATACAATCAAGATGTCGGGTTTTGCGGCGTTTATTTTTTCAATCAGAAAGTCGCCGTCAAATTTTGTGTAGCCGAATGTCCATTCGATTATTTTTACGTTCGGATGCGCACTTTCTATGCGGAGCTTTGCGTCTTCAAGGTTTTCAATTTTTGAGCCATAAAGATAGACGCTCACTTTTCTGTCGTCAGGAAGATAATCAAAAAAATCAGTTCCAGGATAGCGGTCAGCGGCAGAATACGAAGTGCCGAGTTTTTTGTTAATCGCATACAGAAGATTTATTCCGTCAACAAAGTTATATTCTGCGCTCTTAAAATATTCATGAAGAAGCGGATTTTTCTGCTGAGCCAAAAAGATTTCGGGATTTATGAACGAAATTACAGACTGTTCAGAGGCATCAAGCATCTGTGAGAAAATAGATTTCATTTCTGCAAGGCCAGAAGGAACCTCAAGCGGAATTTCCTCAAAGAGATATTTTTTCATATCATTCTCCCGCTCTTGAAAATGAAAGTGAAGTTATTTTTTCTTCAAGAACATCTTCTTCCAGTTCAATTTCACCATCTGTTTCTTCGTCAGGAATGAAATCTCTGCAAGTGTCATAAATCACCTGACCGCGACCATTCGCACAAAAAGCTTCAATCAAACTTTTATGAATTTCATCTTCACCAAGCCACACAGATTTATCTTCATCCGCGACAGGCGATAAAGTGCATATATATAGAAGAATTTGTTCTGTTTTGTCCGCCTTGAGCCGTTCAAGCACAAAAGAAAGCATCGCCTCGTCAACGCCGTTCGGGAAAATCGTTATTTCCTTTTCCGTCCAAAAGCCACCGGCTTCACTTGTGAGAAAATCGTGCATTTCATTTATTTTTTTCTGCGTGAATCCGTCTAGCGCGGAGCCGCAAAGAATGGCGTGTTTCTTCAAAACAAAATCTCCAATACGTAGTAAAAATAAGTAATAATATATTTTTAATTAGTATAAATC
>CAVBXG010000093.1:0-3135 GCA_963599585.1 bacterium | reverse complement strand
GCAATCAATCAGTTTGCAATATTATTTGACGGGCGTGTTCCCGGCTTTAATTAAACTCTGCCATTTACACAAATTTTATGACAGGGTCGGAAAATCTGGAAAGCCGTTTTTTATTTTATAATGATTCAAGAAGTAAAGAAATTTCCTTTTTTATGTCAGTTTTAGACTTTTTCTTGTTTTCTGGAAAAAAATCTCTAGGACTGATTTCGAATACCTGCGCAATTCTTATTATCGTCATAAGTGAAGGCTGGCTTTTTCCAGATTCTATGTGTGTGTAGAAACTCTGCGAAAAATTTCCCTTTGTACAAACTTCAAGTTGAGACAATCCTTTTGAAATCCTTGTGAATTTTATTTTATCAATTACATACTGATGAATTTCTTCATTTGTCATAAAGAAATATTATTACTCTTTGCACTACAAAACGATTCTCTATAAAGAAGCAAAATTACTTGATAGAGTATTAAAATTGCTTTATAATGAAAATTATGGAGGAAATATGAAAAAATTATTTTCAATTGTAGTAGCTTTTATTTTGTTTTATGGTTTATTTGTCGGTTGTTCTGAAGATTCGGAAAATTCTTCTGGTCAATCTGATTTGGAATCTTCAGCATATACAGTCTACTTTTGTTCTAATGATATTGCAGATTGGAATAAAGTTTATGTTTATGCGTGGGATGATAATGGTGAAAACGCTGAATGGCCAGGGCTTGTGATGAAAAAAACAGGCGATGGATTGTACTCTTCAGATGTTAAATTTTCAAATATTATTTTTAACGATGGAGATGAAAATCAGACGGTAGATTTGGAAGCTCAAGACGGCTATTTTTTGCCAACATCTAAAAACAAGAAAATTACTGGAGTCTGGTACAAAAAAAATCCAAATTTGCCAGGCGGAAATGATGATGAAAAGGATAAAAATGATGATGAAGAGACATTTGTCTTATCTGCTCCGACTGGATTAAAAGCCTCTTATGTTTCATCAATTTCCAAGATAAAAGTTACTTGGAACAGCGTTTCTGGCGCAGATTGTTATGAATTTTACTGGGGAACTTCTAATAATCCGAATAAGGCGAAAAAAGCTGATAACAAATATACAGATACTGAAGCATATCTGATAAATGTGAAAGAAGGAGAGGCTTTTTATTTTTGGGTAAAAGCAAAAAAATCTGATGTAACTAGCGATTTTAGTAAATACGCTTACTGTTCTGTTCCAACATCAACTATTAATCCACCGACAGGCGTTACAGCAACGGCAGCTTCTTCATCAACTATTACAGTTTCTTGGAACGCAGTTTCAGGGGCAACAAAATATGATGTTTATTATAATACCAGTCCATATTCAAGCAGTGCGCTTCACGTAGGGGATACTGACTCTTTGTCAATGGAAATCACAGGAGCTTCTTCTAATACAATATATTATTTTTGGGTAAAAGCCTCTAATGGAAGTAAAACTAGTGATTTTAGCTCTTGGGCATCTGTTACAACTGAAAAAGAAAACTCTTGGACTCCACCTACTGTGTATGAAGATATAGAATCTTCTGGTGTTCCTATTACAACAAACTTAAAAGCTGGCGAAACATATTGGTTCAGAATATTTGCATATCAACCGACTAGTGTATCATACAAGTATAATATCATATTTTTTGATAAACAGTCTGGTCTTGGTTATACATCGGATGTCATTGGAACCTACTATAATCAAAAAGGAGTTGAATTTGCAAGTGATGTTGATGACGGTTCGGGAGGATATTATGCGTCTTATTTGTTGAGTCAATATTTATACATAAAAATTGAGTGTAAGATATCCGGTTCATTTAGGATTGGTTATGTAGCAAGTAAGAAATAAAAAAAACGGCTTTCCAGCTTTTCTATGGAAAGCCGTTTTTTTGTAAAATCAAAGCTAATTCTTGAAATTCAAACCTAAACCAACAGACCAGTAATTTGTTTTTACGTTATATGCTCCGTTCAGTGCAATCTGGAATTTTGCAAGCGTTATTCCCAGACCGCCAAAAAATTGTGTGGAAACATTGTCCGTGCTGAAATCCTTTGTCTCTGATTTTTTGTCTGAATCGCTTAATTCGTCCTGTTTCTTGTTGTTTACAAATGTGTTGTAGTTCCAGTCGTATTCATTTGTTGTCTTGGTTACAAAAAGTTTTGTTCCGATGTACGGCTCAAAAATAAGGATTTTCTTGGAAAGCTGCGCTTCTGCAAAAACCGCGTGAGTTTTAGAAGAAAGACTGACTTCGCTCTTTAAGTCCGCGGAATAAGTTGATGGAACACCTTCAAGTTCATAAGTTGGATTTGTCTCAAAAGTTTTGTTTGCCTCAAAATCCAAAGAAAGCTTTGAATAGATGTATCCGCCGCCTACGCTGAATTTTGGCAAAAGCCCAGTTCCGTCCAGAATTGCGTAACGCAGGTCAAATCCGATTGTAGTGTAGTCAAGCCCAGCCGTAAAATCGTCGAAAGAAATATCTTTTATAAGACCGTTGAATGTTGTTGCTCCAAAAACTCCCAAATCAACAGGAAGAATGATTCCTCCAAGCCTGAACGTAAAAGCCGCTGTTGGAACTGGAATATTTGCCGGAAGGTCAAAATTGATGTTGAAGTCATCTGTCGCATTTCCGTTTTTCAAAGTTCCAGAAATTCCGTCAGAAAGGTCTGTCATTGCGTCTTTTAAAGTTTCAGTCTTTATAAAAGTTCCAGAAAAAGATGTTCCTGCCGAAAAATGCATTGGAATTGATGGAATAAATTTTCCGATGAACGCATCCGGTTGTGCGCCAAGAAGCGATGAATTTTCCGGTAAAATTTCTGAAATCATGTCTGTAGTTTTTTCCAGCGCGCCAGAGATTTTATTTCTGCTTTTTATTTTATCAAATTCCTGTGCGCTCAAAACCGAAGTAAAAATTGCAGCCGCAAAAATTGTGAATAAAATTTTTTTCATATCAAGCTCCGTATAAAAGATAAGTTCAAATTCCGCAAGTTAAAGTTATTCTACAATACTTTAGAAAAAAAGTACAAAAAAAAAGACATTCCAAAAGGAATGTCTTTTTGCCACCGGTTGGAATCGAACCAACCACACGCAGATTTTCAGTCTGCTGCTCTACCAACTGAGCTACAGCGGCGTTGTGATGTTT
>CAVBXG010000092.1:0-3445 GCA_963599585.1 bacterium | reverse complement strand
GACAAAGTTTCAGCGCAAATTTTCCATAAATTTTCATTACTTGCGTTACAGGAAATTTGATTTTATAATCGATATATTACACTTGGGAGACAACATGGAACAAACTGTACCAAAACTTTTAAGAAAATCCGCAATGGAATGGCCGGAAACTGTTGCTCAATTTGCGCGAAAAAAAGACGGAGAATTTGAACCGGTAACTTACCGAGAATTATATCAAAAAGCACTTGATTTTGGTGCAGGACTTCTTTCAATCGGAATTAAACGCGGAGATTTAATCGGACTGATTTCCGACAACCGAAAAGAATGGCTTCAGGCTGACATGGGAATTATGGCAATCGGCGCAACTGATGTTCCGCGCGGCTGCGATGCGACCCTTTTGGATTTGGAAGCGATTTTTACAATCACGGAAACGAAATATATTGTCACGGAAAATTCCGCGCAGGTAAAAAAAATTCTTTCGATAAGGGAAAAAATTCCGTTTGTAAAAGAGATTATCGTTTTTGACGAACCTACAGAAGAAATTCTTGCCGAAGCAAAAAATGACGGAATCACAATTTATTCGTTCGCAGAAATCTTAAAATTTGGTCAGACTTTTAGAATTGAGCACAAAGACGAAGTTGAAAATGAACTTGAAAAAGGTCAAAGCTCTGATTTGGCGTGCATTATTTTTACATCTGGAACAACCGGAACTCCAAAAGGAGTTATGCTGAGCCACGGAAATTTTCTTGCGCAGCTGGAGGAACTTCCAGAGCGAATCATGATAAATCCTGGCGAAAAAGCGTTGCTCGTTCTTCCTGTATGGCACGTTTTTGAACGCGAAGTTGAATACGTAATTCTTATTCAGGGCGGCTCATTGTGCTATTCAAAACCAATCGGAAGCATTCTTCTTGCTGACTTGAAAAAATTGAATCCAACGCTTCTCCCGGCTGTTCCACGCGTTTTTGAAGCTGTTTACGACGGAATCTTAAGAAAAATGAGAAAAACCGGCGGAATTGTGAATGCTCTGTTCAATTTCTTTACAAAAGTCGCAATTCTTCACAGTAGAATGCATCGCCTTATGTTCAACCAGAATGTCTGCCTTACGCGATATTACACTGTTGCATGGTGGTTTGCGTTTATTATTCCGTGGTGCTTGCTCTGGCCGCTAAAACTTTTGGGAAATCTTCTTGTATTCCGCAAGATAAAAGCTATGCTTGGAACAAATTTCCGCGCAGGAATCGCAGGCGGTGGCGCATATCCTCCAGTTCTTGATGACTTTTTCTGGGCAATCGGCGTAAAAATCGTAGAAGGCTACGGACTGACAGAAACCGCGCCTGTTATCTCAGTTCGTCCAATCGCGGCTCCAGTTTTTGGAAATGTCGGTTCACCAATCCGTGGCGTAAAATGCCGCATTGTAGATCCTGATGACGGATTCGTTCTAAAAAGAGGTCAGTTTGGCGCAATTCAAATAAAAGGTCCTACTGTAATGCAAGGTTATTACAAACGTCCTGATTTAACGGCAAAAACAATGACAGTAGACGGCTGGCTGGACACAGGAGATTTGGGCTATCTTTCAATCCATGATGAGATTGTTCTAAAAGGTCGAAAAAAGGATACAATCGTTTTGCTTGGCGGCGAAAATGTCGAGCCGCTTCCGATTGAGCTGAAACTTTCAGAATCCCGCTACATCCGACAGGCTGTTGTTGTTGGTCAGGACAAACATTATCTTGGCGCATTGATTCTTGTTGAAGAAGATGAAGTGAAGAATTTTGCCGCGGAAAACGGAATTCAATACGATACTTATGAAAATTTAATCAACTCTGAATCAATCCAAAAACTGTTTGAGAGCGAAGTAAGCTCACTTATCAACTCAAAGAATGGTTTCAAAATGTTTGAGCGAATCAACAAATTCGCATTGATTACAAAACCTTTTGAAGTTGGCGTTGAACTTTCCGCAAAACAGGAAATTATGCGCTATCGTCTTACAGAAATTTACAAAGACCAAATCAACAAAATTTTTGCAGACGATAAAAACTAAAATCTTCTAGATTGTAATCAAAACTGCACCTGATTTTTTATCTTTTTCCAAAATGTCCGTGTTTTTCAGCATGGACATTTTTATTTTGTCCCCGGATTTTAATTTTTTCCCGCTTCCGTTGACTAAAAGAATCATTCCGCGCTGCGAACAAGAATAAAAACCTGCCTTATGCGGCGGAAGAAAAATCGGATCTGAAACAACATCAGCAAAAAGAATTTTATCATTCTTTTCAGCCGCTGAAATTTCTTTTTTTGTTCCGGCAAAAATAAAACTTATTACCGCGCGCTCTTTTGGCAGTCCAGCCGATTCAGAAAGTTTAAGCAATTTTTTTGGCGCATTTTCTGTTGAAAATGAAAAATTGCACCATTTTGCGCTTCCACCGTAACGAGCGTGGTTTCCGTTCATCGGGCAAATTCCTTGATGCGAGCAAGGCGCAACAATCGGATGATTATTTTTGATAAAACGTTCACGAATAAGACTGATAAATCGCCCCGCAACTGGCATTCCCGGCTCTGCAATAAAAAATGAGCAGCGTTCATCCGCATACGCAAGCAAATTTTGAATCTGCGCATCCGCGATTTTTTCAGGACTTTCGTGTTCTTTTTGATAAAGTTCATTGAACATATTTGCGCAAGTAATCAAATTCGCCTTTTTGCGGAGCGAAGTTCCAATCCCGCCTTTTACGCGGATTATGTTCCAGTGCGGCAAGGAATTTTCTTCAGACGGAATCGCTTTTGCCGCAATCGAAAGATACAAATCCTCGCCGACAGACATTGTGCTTTGCGAAATATCCATCGTGTAAATAGTCAGTTTTTTATTTCTAAGCTCCGGGCGGCTTAGCCAAAGCGCAGAAACAACTGTAAGCGGACCAGAACCAATATCCAAAATCACATCACCGTCATTTAAATTGAATGCGGCAGAAGAAATATTTGAAAAAACGCGCGTAAGCCGAACAAGATTCCACCATGAAAAATAACGCACATAAGCGGAAAGTTCCTGATTTGCGTTCATATAACCTGCGCGCCGGGTTTCCCGTTCATCCGTAAGCTGGTGCGAAAGCGCACGAATATCTTTTGAAAGATTTTGCATTTGCCGGCTGTTCAATGGACGAACGCCCTGCACAATCTCGTCAAAATTTTCAAGGACATTCACCGCATCTTTTGGCAATTTTTCAAAATCGAACATATTTTTATTTTCCAGAATTTTTGCGTCGATTTTTGAAAAATCAATTTTTTCAGAAGATTTTTTTTCATAAACCTGCTGAATTTTATTTTTTTTGTCTAATCCGCGCCGTTTTTCATCAAAAAATTTATCTCGTTCTTTATTGAATTCTTTTCGCTCTTTTTTTTCTACTGAAATTTTTGAAGATTTCTTTTTCTTGAAGTTATCGTACCATTTGTTTTCTGTAAAATTTTCTTTTTTCATACC
>CAVBXG010000091.1:0-3622 GCA_963599585.1 bacterium | reverse complement strand
TCTTTATTCTTCGCCGTTGCTTGCAAAAAATCAAAATGTTGATTTTCCGATTCACGCGTATCTTTTTATAATCCGCGATTTTTTGTCGAATGGCTATTATGTCCAGAAAGAAAATTTTTATTCAAAAACTCCTGACGGAAAAGTAAATTGGAGCCGCACTATAAAAAGTGTCAAACCGCAGTTTTTGGATTTTCAGCCGTTTTATTTTGATTTTATAACCCGAAAGACGAATTACAGCCAGACGGAGCTGATTTCTCAAATTCATAAATTTTGCGTCCACGAATGTTTTTCTAAACTTGGATTTCTATTTTCCAGTTTTTTGCCCGAGAAATCAGAGCTGAAACTGAATAAAAACCTTTTTGTTGCCACAATAAAAAAGGCAATGGCTCAGACTTTTAATGAGAACAATTTGCTTCTTTTTAAGAATATGCTGGATGTGCTGAACTTTCTTGATGAAAATTCTGAGAATAAAGAATTTATTTACGGAACACAAAATTTCCATGTCATCTGGGAAAAACTTGTTGATACCATTTTTGGCGAATCAGACAGGTATGATTTTTATCCGAAAGTTTTCTGGAGGTTAAAAGATGAAAGAGGTAGAGAAGAGCAGTTTAATTTTAAAACAGATGAAAAACGCAACTCGCTTCGACCTGATACAATAATGATTACAAATCGAGCAAAAGAAGGGCAGAAAATATTTGTGCTTGATTCAAAATATTATCGCTACGGAGCGACTGGCGTAAAAAATCATCTTCCAGACAGTGCGAGCATTGTAAAGCAGTTCGCCTATGCGGAATATATAGAAAAAAACGCTTCAATTCCAGAAAAAGTAAAACAGAACCGAACTGAAAATTCGATTTTCAATGCATTCATAATGCCTGCCTGCACCCAAAAAATTGAAAACATCGGCTATGCAAGTGCGGATTATATTCAGGAGGCGGACAAAGCAGAAAAATCCTGGCATAAAATTCACGGTATCCTTCTTGATACAAAAACAGTAATGGAGCATGCCACAAAAAGAGACAATGAGCTAATTGAACAGCTTGCAGATGCAATTGAAAATAAAAACTAATATTTTTCCTCTTACATTCCCATTATAATCTTCCCGCAAAAGAAACTCTTAACTCCCAATACATGCCTTTATTTCCAAAGGCTCTGATTTTTCTTGAGGCATTTTTAGATTTTTTTCAGATATTTCATATATTATTAGTAATATCTTATTACAACTTATAGGAGATTTTTATGAAAATAAAGAAGATTATCGCAACAGTAGCTGCGGTTTTTGCTCTTGGAACATCGGCTTTTGCGTTTGAGTGGTCAGAATGTTGGAAGAATTATGGCGGCGGAATCGAAAAGGGTGATATGATTCTTTCTGTCGGTCTGGGTTTGAACTACGGCGCTTTTACTTATTTGGGTGATGATGGAGGATATTTTATTCCTAACATTCTTGCAGATTTTGAAATCGCACATCCGATTTGGGTTCTTCCGTTCTCATTCGGAGGCTATTTAGGATTTGACGGATATGGATGGAAATCTGACGGTGAATATAACTCTTGGACAAGAACCAGTCTTGGTGGTCTTGCAAAATACCATGTGCAGCTTCCTGTAGAAAAGCTCGATGTCTATCTTGGTCTTAAGATGGGTGTTTCAATTTGGAACAACAAATGGGATTATGATAACGACGAATCTGGTTCGGATGTTATATGGCATTTTGACGGCAACTATGTTCTTGGCGCGTCTTACTACTTCACTGATTTGATTGGCTTGAACGCTGAACTTGGCTATCCGTACACAAGAGTCTCTGTGGCGTTTAAATTCTAGTTACATTTCGTTCTGTCATTGCAGAATAAAAAACCGCCGTGTGGCGGAAAACTTTTACTTATTTAAAAAGATGCAGTTTTCTCCTGATTTCTGCATCTTTTTTATTTCCATGAGAAAAATTTTATTTTTACAAAAAAAGTAGTATACTTGCGATTGCAACTTACAGGACATCGGATTATGTGGAGAATTCAAACTTTGCCCGGTTTTGTCACATTCCACAAGAACTAGGCAAATCTTCACCCAGTTTACGGTCTTTGTCCCATTCCGCCTTCCAGCGTGATTGTCTCGCCGCTCATGTATTTAAAGTCCGGGGAAGCAAGCTGAACGCAAACCCGACCGATTTCCATTTCAACATCGCCAAAATGTCCCATCGGAGGAGTTTTTACGTTTGCCTTGAATGCGTCCGGGTATGCCTGCTGGAATTTTTCAAGCTGGGCTGTCCAGGCAAGAGGGCAGATTATATTCACATTGATTCCGTCCACTGCCCATTCAGTTGCGGCAACGCGCGAAAGTCCGCGGATTCCTTCTTTTGCGGCGGCATAAGCACATTGTCCGTAGTTTCCAAAAAGTCCGGCTCCAGAAGCAAAATTTATCACCGAACCTTTTGTTTCTTTCAGGTAAGGGTAGCACGCTTTCATATAGTAGAACGCTGCATACAAACCTGAATAAAGTGCAAGATTGAATTGTTCAGTTGTGTGTTCCGCAAGAGTAACGCCAGAAGCAGAAGCCTGAGCGTTGTTGATAAGAACATCGATTCTGCCAAAGTTGTCAATTGCCTGTTTTATAACGCCGTTCACAACCGCTTCATTATCTGCACCTGCATTCACATCAGCTTGAACTGCAAGAACCTTGATTCCATATTTTGATTCCAAATCAGACTTTGCATCATTCAATTTTTGCAGATTTCGTCCTGTTAAAACAAGATTTGCACCTTCTTTCGCATAAGCCGTCGCGATTCCATATCCGATTGAGCCACAGCTTCCGTCGCTAAGAACAGCTTTTCCGCCGCCAGTGATAATTGCAACTTTATCTTTTAAAAATCCCATATTTCCTCCAAAAAAAATTGACAGTCGTTTGCCAAAATTTTCGTTTTTTATTTTTCTATTATTGCTATTGCATTCGGAATTTTTCCGTCGCACCAAATATAAGTAACATTTTTATAGCCAGCATCTTTAAAAAATTCTTTATAAGAATCCAAAGTAAATTCTCTTTTAAAATCCGCACCCGCCTTATTCAGCGTTTTTGAAAGAAAATCTGTTTTTCCTTTTTCGCTCCGGTTCATATAAGTCGGAATGATGATTTTTCCACCTTTCCGGCAAACTCTGTCAAGTTCATTCAACGCTTTGCACGGCTCATCCAGCAGATGAATCACATTTGCCGCAATCACAACATCAAAATTTTCATCGGGATATTCAATTTGCAGAATGTTTCCTTGTTCAAATCTGACATTTTTATATTCCTTGCACTTTTTTCTTGCTTTATTCAGCATTGGCACAGAAAAGTCCGTTGCAACAAGATTTTTGCATTTTCCGGCGACAATTTTAGTCAACATTCCAGTTCCGCAAGCACACTCAAGCACTTCATCTTGGGAAGAAATCAAAGTTTCAACCTTTGCACATAAATCTTTATTTGCTTTTCTGTTAATAACGTATTCAAATATGTCGTATATCCAGGCAACTTTATCCCAAAACATTTTTTCTCCGCGTTGATTTGTAAAAAATTTCCAAAAATGAATGATTTTTATCAATTTTCTTCTATATATATTATATTTGTAAAAAGTTTGTAAAGGCAAGTTAAAAAG
>CAVBXG010000090.1:1720-3889 GCA_963599585.1 bacterium | reverse complement strand
ATATTTATACTATTAATAATAACATAGTATACTTAAGAAGATATATTTTATTAAAAAATTTGTCTATAATAACCTAAATGAGTAAATATAACTTTTTTACCTATATCCATGTTAAAATATCTCAAGAATGAGAACTAAAACGAATATATACAGAATCTAAAAATGCACTTTTATTTCTCTCCTTTCACACACTCCCCATAAATCTCAGCCATTTTCTTTACGGCAATGTCAACCGAATATTTTTTTGCCTCGCGGACATTCCGCCTGCCCATTTCCTCACGCAATAAAGGATTTTTATATAGAAGAATAATCGCGTCTGTCATTTCCTTTTCGGACTTCGGGCTGAAAATAAAGCCGGTCTCCTTGTCCTTTATGAGAGAGCGGTGACCGCGGTTGTCGCTCACAACAACAGGCAGACCGCACGCCATCGCTTCGATTATGTTCACAGGAAGCCCCTCGCGCAGACTTGCGGAAAACGCCACATCGCTCATCATTGTGAGCTTCTCGACATCTCGCCTGTAGCCTAAGAATTCCACGTATTTTTCAAGATTTTCTTTATTAACAAACTCCCGCACAGTCAGAAGCGTCTCTTTTCCAATCAGGAGAATTTTCAGACTTGGAATAATTTTTGCCAGCTCAGGAACGGACTTCACAAGCATAATCTGGTTCTTGTTTTTGTTTAGCTCCGCGACAACCGTGATGACAAAATCGCTTTCAGAATATCCAAGCTCCGCCCTCAACTCATTTTTTTCTTCCAAAGTGCAAGGGTGAAATCTTGAAAGGTTCACTCCAACGCCGTCAATTTTGAAAATTTCAAAATGATTTTTTTGCCCGCTCATAGTCTTCCTCGTTTATTGTTACAATCACATCCGTGCAGCGCGAAAGCCATTTTTCCATCGGATAATACAGAAGCCAGTTCAAGACCGGCGCGCCCTTGTAAAAATGGAATCCGTGCGCAGTGTAAATCACCTTGATTTTATGCTGCTTCCAAAGTTTCTTAGCTGCAAGCCGTCCGAGAACTCCGCCCATAGGCGTGTGGCAATGCAGAATGTCATAATGGTTTTCCGAAAGAATCTTTTTAAGCTGCCTGTACGCCTTAAAATTCCTAAATGAAAACGGAGAGCGCGCGATGCTTATCGTGTACTGATTGTCACAGTCCTTCACCTCCTCCTCGCCTGCCGAAGCATAGTCAACCTGCCAGCCCTGCTCCCTGAACCAGCGCATATAAGGCAGATTGAACTTTGAGAAATTGGCTGTGTTTGAAAGAAAGAGGACTTTTTTAGTATTTTCACCCATTTTATTTTCTCCTGAAGATTTTTAGGATTTTTATAAAAACTGAGATTGCGGCTCTTCTGAGAAATTTTAATAATGACCACAGCATCGCAATCATCATCTCCAAAATGTTTATTTTATGAATCTTTTTTGCGAACAATATGTTTTTGAGTTCTCCAACTTCCATTTTCCATATATGCGAGGAAAGTCCAGCCTCTCCAAAAACACATTTAGAGAAAACAGGAACTGTCGTTAAAAAAGGAAGATACACACATTTTCCGTACTGCATAAAATCCAATAAAAACCGCATATCTTCTGAATAGCTCAAACTTTCATTGAAACCGCAGACAAGAGCCGACAAGCGGAAGGTGCTTGTCTGCGGGCTGAAAAAATTATGGAAAATCTCTTTTTTATATGTAATCTCTGTTCTTTTTCCAGCCCGCCAACAAGAACCGTATTTTGCACAAACTAAATCAACTTCTGGATTTTTATGCAGCTCTTCTATCTGTATTTTCATTTTTCCAGAAAGCCATTTGTCATCAGCATCATTTAAAGCAACGAATTCACCATGCGCATTTTTTATTCCATTATTTCTTGCAACAGAAGGACCTGAATTTTCCTGTGCAATCACCTTTATACAAGGATTTGTTTCAGAATACTGTCTGCACAACGCAAGAGAACTGTCTGTGCTTCCGTCATCCACCAAAATAACTTCATAGGACAAATCGTTAGCAACAAGTTCATCCACAACAGAATCAACACATTCGCAGATAGTTTTTTCTGCATTGTAAACAGGAATAACCACAGAAACTTCTATTTTATTATTCATGATTCACTCCAAAATTTTCTTATCATCATTTTTAGAACTAGTTTTTTATGTCCATTTTTTTTTTTTTT
>CAVBXG010000090.1:0-1710 GCA_963599585.1 bacterium | reverse complement strand
AAAATACTCTAAAAAAACGTGCTATTGAATTTTTGTCTTTTAATTCCAAATATCGCTTAAAAACATTTTTCTTGGACTCGCCCATGTCATTTTTAAAGACTTGATAAAATGACATAATATTTTTATATGCCAGGGCAAAAACAACAGGAATGTTATGGTTTTTCAATATTCGCTTTCTGTATTGATTTTTGTTAATTTCAATATGAACTGAAACATTGTTTTCATACTGTCTATATAAAAATAAATTCTCACTTAAATACTTAACTTTTCCGAATGTAAAGGCTATCAAAGAAATCAGATAATCATGCATATAAAGATTTTCAACATTTCTAGAAAGAGCAATATTCCTTAAAGCTGAGTTAAACATCATTGCACACCCTTGAAGACCGCCGTTTAAGAATAAAAATTCTTCAAGAGAATATGCCTGATTAAAATTCACTTTTGGAACAATAGTTTTATTTTCTGTATTCCATAAATAACAATTTGAAACAAGCAGGCATGGATTTTTTGTCTGCCTATCAAATGAATCAAACATTCTCTGAAGCTTATATTCCAGCCACAAATCATCTTGGTCAGAAAAACAAACCAATTCAGATCCAGAAAACTTCAAAAGATGCATAAAATGCATACCGGGATTATGAAACGTTATTCCATCTTCAATAAAAACAATCCGTGAATCGCGGAGCATCCATAGTTTTATTTTTTCAACCGTTAAATCGGAACTTCCATCATCGTGAATATACAGTTTCCAATCTGAATAAGTCTGATTCACAATGCTTGAAATTTGAGTATCTATATATCTTTCTCCATTGTATGTTGCCAAAAGAATATCAACCATATCTGTACCTCAAGGCATAACTTTTGAATTTATGAGTAAGAACAAAAAGCCAAAATAAAGTTTGCAAAGTAACACTAAAAAAGCCGAAGAACCAATCTCCAAAAAACTGAAATACAAGACAATAAAGGTAAAGGGCGTAAAAGATTTTTTTATCAATAGAATTCTTGTATTTAATTCCTGAATACAATTTTCCAAATACGCTTCCGTATAAAAGCGCGCAAATAATGATTCCTGCAATTCCAAAATCGATATAAAAATATCCAGGCATTGTGTAAACATTTGTTGCATACGGAACACCAATCCATTTTTCACTTTTTAAAAGTGTGCTAGGAAGAACATTGCAAACACCAAGTTTATTAAAGAATCTGTAAAAAAATGAAAGAGTCCAACAGCCAAAATATTCTGAATGTAAATTTTTGCTGCCTGTTACTACAGCATCAAAAGCCGGTGCAGGAGATAAGAAATAAACATATAAAAATCTTGTAAAAAAGTTTGACGTAGATGTTTCATTCCCTGACCTAAGAAACTGCAAGGTAATAACGAATCCTAAGAATACTAGCAGCAAAGCGAGAAAAGTTTTTCTGTTTAGCTTGTTGCTTATTTTCAAGAAATAGAATATGCAAACAGCAAGCTGAAAAAATCCGCCTTTGTTCATTGATGTAAAAAAAGAAATTAAAATCATAACAGCAAGAACAAAAAGATGAATCTTATATTTCTTTTGATTTGCAGGATTTGTAATTCCAAGAAAAAAAACTATAATTCCAGGCTGCATAAAATATGAAGAAAGCTTTACATATATTGGAAGAGAAGAACCAAACTCCGTTTCCTCCCTCAATAAACTGAACCCAACATGCCTAATCAAATTTATATAG
>CAVBXG010000089.1:0-4016 GCA_963599585.1 bacterium | reverse complement strand
TTCGGAGCGATGGCAAGCAATTTTTGAAGAAAATTGCGCAGTCCGATACCTTGTAACGTACGATAGCTTCGCTATCTACCGAATTGGCGCGCTTTTTCTGGTAGCCGATTCAATTTTTATATTGAATTTATAAAACTTGAAATTTAGGTAATTTGAATTTATGGAGGTTTTATGAAATCACCGAAAGAACTTTCTGTTGACCAAAAACTGGTCGTGCTTACAAAAGAAATCATAGAACTCATGGCAGAAAAAGATGATTTGCCGTTGCGTGTGGTTAAGATTTTGATTGATGATCCGGAAATTCAGGCAGTTCAGGACTACGCGAATAATGTCTCAATCGTTCGGCTTGGATTTAACGACCACGGACCGGTTCACATGAGGACGGTTTGCCGTAATTGCCTGAAAATGCTGAAAATTCTTCATTCAAAAGGAATAAAAACCAGCCTTGAGCAGGAAGAAGCCGGAACTTTTGCAGACAGCGTAACAGCCGTGATTCTTGCAAGTTTTCTGCACGATTTTGGAATGACGATTGCGCGCCAGGACCACGAGCTTTATTCAGGAATTCTTGCGATGCCCATAGTTAATAAGATTTTGGAAGAAGTTTTGCCAAACCCAAAAGATTTAAAGCGGAAAATCATAATCCGTTCAATGGCACTTGAAGGAATTGTCGGGCACATGGGAACGCGGAAAATCCATTCAATTGAAGCCGGTCTGATTTTGATTGCCGATGGTTGCGATATGACAAAAGGCCGCGCCCGGATTCCTATGGAAATCAACACAAAGCCGAGCGTTGGCGACATCCACAAATATTCAGCAAATTCAATTGAAAGCGTAAAAATCCTGAGCGGAGAAGAAAAACCGATTAAAATCGAAGTCCACATGAGCGCGGACGTAGGATTTTTCCAGATTGAGGAAGTTCTTCTGCAAAAGATAAATTGCAGCCCGGCAAAGCCGCTGGTTGAACTTTACGCCGGCGTTGAAGGGCAAGATTTAAAGAAATACCTATAGCTTTGGGTTTTATTTATTTCGCAATCTGAATTCATTAATGACAGCCTGACCAGTAGCATTTTTGCGTTTCCGTAATTCAACTGATTTATCTAATGATTCAAGTAATTTTAATAACGTTGGGAAACCATAATTGCGAGAGTCAAAGCTAGGGTCATTACGTTTAATTATAGACCCTGCAGCACCAATATTAACCCATCCCTCATCATCTGAATATTTGTCATTATCAGCAATTTTACGAAGTTTCCGTAATAGTTTAGTTTTGTCATTGGTAGACATCGTATTAACTATTAAAGTGTTATTCTTTTCAGATGTTATGGTTTCTTCATTTTTTTCTTCAATGGGTTCTTCTTCAGAATCAAGATTTTCTAGAAAAATAAATTCATCACAAGCTTTGATTAATGATGCTGGGGTTTTCTTTTCTCCTACACCTATGACTTTGATTTCATCATCATGAATACGAGTAACTAATTTTGTAAAATCACTATCACTTGATATAATTACAAATATGTCATATTTACGAGTATAAAGTAAATCCATAGCATCAATTACAAGTGTAATATCTGAAGAATTTTTACCTTTTGTATTTGCAAATTGTTGAATTGGAGTAATTGCATTGTCACGTATCACATTTTCCCAATCTTTAGAACTTTTCTTCCAATTACTATAGGCACGTTTTGTAATAATATGACCATATAGAGATATTTCTTGTAAGATCGATGATAATTTTTTAGGTTGCGTATTTTCTGCATCTATAAGTACTGCAATTTTTCCATTCTCAAGTTCCATGATAATTATTATAAACCTATAAAATAAAAAGGCAAATTAAATTGCAATTTCAGAGAATTTGAAAACTATGGAATAAAATTCATAGATATTTCCTACGAGCAGAAAGTTACGATAAAAGTGCTACCTTCGCCTTCTTTTGAAGAAAGGCTTATTGTTGCATTGTGATATTTTGCCGCGTGCTTTACAATCGAAAGTCCAAGTCCGGTTCCGCCAAGTTCCTTTGAGCGGCTTTTGTCAACGCGGTAAAAACGTTCAAAAACTCGTTCCTGCTCATTTTTTGGAATCCCGATTCCTGTGTCGCGCACGGAAATTGTTGTTTTGTCTGCAAAAGGCTTGTTTTCAGATGAATTTTTGTTCTCATCTTTTATAGTCACTTCAACAGTTCCATTCTGTTTGTTGTATTTTATTGCGTTGTCAATCAGATTATAAATCATTTCGTAGATTACGGGCTGAACGCCAAAGATTTTTCCGGTGTCGCCGTGAACATTCAGCGTTACATTTTTTGTTTTTGCGCTTGCAGAAAGAATTTTTGCGATTTCTTTTGAAAGTTCAAGCAGTTCAATATGTTCTTTTTCCATGCTGATTGATTTTTCGTCTAGTTTTGAAAGTTTGATGATGTCGTTTACAAGCGAAATCATTCTCTGGCTTTCTTCGTAGATTGTGCTTGCAAAATCTTTTGTGGTCTTTTCATCTGTTCCGCCGTTCTTTAAAATTTCCGCAAATCCCGAAATGCTTGTGAGCGGAGTTTTCAGTTCGTGGCTGACGTTTGCGGTAAACTGTTTCCGCAGTTCCTCGCGTTGTGTTTTTTCAAAATTTTCTTCCGCGATTCGTTTTGTAAAAGGCTTCAGTTCTTCGTAAACAAGGCAATCTTCCGGATTTTCAAGATTTATTTGGTTCAATGGATTTGTGATTTTTTTTGAAGTCCAGACGGCCGCAATTCCAGAAATTATAACCGCCAGAACCAGCATAATCAGAAGCGTCTGGCTCATTCCAAGCATAAGAACTGCAACTGAATGTTGGTCGCAGGAAATCCGCAGCACATTTCCATTTGAAAGAAGTTTTGCAAAATACAAAGTTTTGTCCGTCATTGTTGAAGAATAACGCGAAACTTTTGCGCTTCCTTTTTCTTTTGCGGCGATAAATTCCTCGCGCAATCCGTGGTTTTCCATTTTTGAAGCATCTACCATGTTGTCAAAATAAACAGTTCCATCTTTTCCGATTAAAGTTATGCGGTTTTTTACTGAATCAAATTTCTTTAGCGCGCCTGCATCGGAATCTTCAATAAAATGCTCAAGGAAGACAGCTTCAGTTTCCAGCTCATTAAAAATCTTTTTTTCAAAATAACCGTAAATATTTGAGATAAAAAAGACTGCGCACAAAAAATAAACCATCGTTCCGACTAAAAATGTGCTTAAAAAAATTCTGAATGTTAAAGATTTTGATTTCAACGTTTTCTCCCAATAAAAAGATGTTCCGCGCTCTAGCAGATTTTGTATCCGATTCCGCGCACAGTTTCAATTATTTCGCCGTTTTCGTCTCCGATTTTTTGCCGGAGCGTTCTTACGTGAACATCAACAGTCCGGCTTTCAATGTCGGCATCGATTTTCCAGATTGAATTTAAAAGCTGCTCGCGTGTTAAAACGTTTCCTTTGTTTTCGATTAACAAAGCAAGAAGCTCAAATTCCTTTACTGTCAGAAAAATCTGTTTTTCACCAACAAAAACTGTGTGCTGGCTTTCGTTTAATTTTATGTTTCCGAGCGAAAGTTCTTTTTTGTTTGACTGAATTGCGTTGTTTTTTTCGTAGCGGCGGAGAACAGCTTTTATGCGCGAAAGAAGTGCCATCATTCCAAAAGGTTTTGTAACGTAATCGTCCGCGCCGGAATCAAGCCCGGTTACAATGTCGAACTCGGAATCTTTTGCGGTAAGCATAATCACAGGAATTCCCGAAGTTTCTTTGTTTGCCCTAAGTTTTTTCAAAATTGAAATTCCGTCTTCTTCCGGGAGCATTATGTCCAAAAGAATAAGATCAGGCTTTTTTGTCATCGCTTTCCAAAATTCAGAAGGAAGTGCAAAACTTTCCGTCAGATAATTTTGAGATTTTAAGGTATAATCGACCAGTTTTCGGATGGAATCGTCATCTTCAAGAAGATATATCATAAAATCGCCTCCACTTTCAATTTTCGCCTTTTATTTCAGTTTTTACAATTGAATAATGTAAAAT
>CAVBXG010000088.1:0-4166 GCA_963599585.1 bacterium | reverse complement strand
TTGAGAACTTAATTAATTCACAATCTTAAAATAATCAACCTTGCCTTCTTTTTTCGTCTCCATAATTTTAGTTTCTTTAAACTTTTCAAATAGTTTATTCTGGCTATTCACTTTTTTCCCTTTGTATGTAAAATCTTTTATCAAATTTCGTATTTTTGTTCCAAAAAGAGCGCCGTCAACCCATGTATCTTTTTCAAATGATTCAATAATCTCTTTTATGCCAGAACTCTCATTTTCATTGAATCCTAGTTTTTTCAGTATTTTTTCAATCTCGGTAGTTTCTGTCTTGTTGCCATCAGATACAACAAAACTGTTTTCCATTACAAGAATCTTATCTGAACTGCTTGTAAAAAGTTCCTTGTCCTTTTCTGATTTTTTTGTTACAAGCCAAACACTTTTTCCGTATTTTCTAAGTTTATCCATGATAACGGTAAAATCTGTGTCCGATGTTATAAAAACATACAAATCAATATCAGGAGATTTTTGATACAAACTTTCAAATGCTTCTACCGTAAGAATTAAGTCAGCCCTATTTTTCATATTTTTTTCAGAAACATGAGGTGCTTCACGAATATCAAAATTCAAGTCCCTCAACTGCTCTCTGAAATTTGTAATAGACTCGGTATTTCCACATGCGAGTTTTATAGCAAAGACTGGCGTAGAATTTTCTTCAATATTCAAAGTTATAGCTTCCAAGAGTTTTTTCAAACTGAGTTTTTTATCAATATTTTCCAAATCAAAATAAATAGCTATTGAAGTTCGCATTGTCCTTATAAGCTCCTTAAAAGTAAGATAAATTTTATCATATATACAAAAATCCTCAACAAAAAGTTGTTTACACAAAAATTTGTTTTATTATTCCAATCGCTGTTTTTCTTCAATTTTCTGAAAATTGTCAAAATGTGTTTTACAACATATCAACTTTTACTAAAAAACATTTCTATGCAATTGTCATTGATGGGCAGGGGAAAAATTAGATTGAATAGCCGAGAACTCCTCGACTGTTTGTCTGCC
This sequence comes from bacterium, assembly GCA_963599585.1. GTDB lineage: Bacteria > Spirochaetota > Spirochaetia > Treponematales > Treponemataceae > Treponema_D. The sequence goes on along the minus strand of CAVBXG010000088.1, from coordinate 3,152 downwards.
GAAATTTTTAGCAAAATTATATTTCTGTAAATTTAGAAATATTAGGCATTACCACTTAAAATATTGTCCAGCATCCTCTTTATCTTCTCTTCCTCACCAGAACCTTTTGTGCTCAACCTGATTAATGGCAACCCAATCAGCTCAAAAATTCGGTTCTTCTTTTTGTCACGCTCTGCTTGCTTCGTTCCTTTTTTGTGGTAATTATAGCCGTCAACTTCTATTCCAAAAAAGATTTCTTTTGTAACGCAGCTGTAAACCGTAAAATCAACGTGCGACCAGCTTTTTTTTGCGTAGTCTGCAAGTTCTGCAGGCAGCTTATCAAAAAATTTTCTGCTGACAATCTCCTTTAAAGGCATTTCAAAAATAAAGCCGAACCTTGAATATTCCGGCTCTGTAAAAATTCTTGTAAGCAATGCGTTCATCGCATTTTCCGAATCAAATTTTGAAATTTTCTTTGCAGATTTCAGAAAATCAAATTTTGCCTGATTTTCATTTATATAAAAGAAATCAAAAATTGAATTCACTCGGCTTTCCGCAATCTCAAAATTGTTGTACTGGATATATTTCAGTAATGCCATCAGATTTGAATTTTCAGGCTGACTATTCCCGGAAATCACAACCGCAAGTTTTTTCTTTGCGCGCGATATTGCCACATTCAGCATATTCGAGTCGTCCGCAAAACTCGTGATTTCATTATCAACGGTCGAGATTATGATATTGTCCTTTTCCCGCCCCTGATATTTGTGCACAGTTGCCGCATCAATTCCGGGCATCTGCGTCCTGAGTGCGTCAATCTGATTATTGTATGGAGCAATTATTCCAAGATTGAGTTTTTCCTCTTCTGAATATTCTGAAAGAATTTCTTCCTTAATTACATCAATCTGACGCTGATTGTAATGATTCTTGCAGAAATTCCCGGGAATTGTTCTAACCACTTTTAAGACATCCCGTTCGCCTTTATCTTCTGTCATAATTAAAAGCTTTCCGCCGTAAAACTGCTGGTTACAGAAATTTATGATTTTTGGATGACAGCGATAATGCTCACGGAGTAACGTCTGAGGAGTTTCCGGCAAAACCTGCTCAAGAGAAGCAAGAAAACTGTTTATATAATTGTAGCCTTCAGAAAGTCCAGATTTTTCAAAAAGCTCCCGAACAATCTTTTTCTTACTTTCTTCAATTACATTCGGAAGCTGCATTTTGTCACCGACGATTACAGCATTTTTCGCACACGACAAAGCAAGCGCGCCGGTAACGACATCAATCTGAGATGCCTCGTCCATAATAACATAGTCAAACAGAAAATCCGTTTCTTTTCCAATCGCTGCCCGCGAAGAAAAAGTTGTGCTCAGAATCACCGGGTATTCATCTGCAAAAGCGGCGGGATTAAAATAGATTTCATTTCCGTCCTTAAACTGAAGGCGTTCCGCTCTTTTTGAATATTTATCTGCGACTTTTAAGTGAAGAACCTCCAGACATTTTTCATAGACTTCAGATGGATTAAAGTTTTTCAGAATTGACTCTTTTTCTTTTAGCTCGTTTTCAAGCTCATTTTTCTTGAGCGGGTAATAAGTCGATTTTATTTCAGCAATGATTTTTTCAGCGTCACTTTTCCAGAATTTACGCAAGCCCAAGCCATATTTTATTTTTAAATTCAGTTTGTTAAAAAATCCAAGTTTTTCTTTTTCCGCGTATGCAAACTGGATTTTTTGAAGAAGCTCCATAAGCTCGGACGATGATTTTTTCAGCAGCTTTTTATTTGAATAAATATCGCTCACAGCATCTTCAAAATATTTTGCCTCTGTTTCAATCACGGAAAGTTCATATTTAATAGAAGAAATTCTCTCACCAGCTTCAAAATATTTTTTCAGATTGGAGATTTTCTCATCAAGCAGAACGGACATTGTCGGCAGATGATTTTTCCACTCTTTTAGATATTCGGGATAAGTTCGTTTTTGATTCGTCAAGAATTTCTCGATATTTTCACGCCTTCCATGGAATGCACAGATAAATCCAAATCCGTATTTTTCAGAGGAAAGCTTTTCGTAAACATTTTTGGTGGCATCGTTATTATTGGAAACCACAAGAACTGTTTTTTCATTCATCAAAAGATTTGCAATGATATTCAAGATTGTCTGCGTTTTTCCAGTTCCAGGCGGACCTTGAATAATACTCACCTGATTCTGCATCGCCATGCTAACAGCCATGAACTGACTATTGTTGCACCCAAACGGAAAAATCAACGACTTTGCCTGAATATTTTTGAACGCAGGCTTTTTAGGATTTAGATAACGTGCTAGCACAGAATTCTCATTTACGAACTGTGATTTTTCAAGATTCCGCACAAGCAGATTCTGCCCGTCTTTGTTTTTTATATCGCTAAACTCCGCCATTTGCAGCAGATAGTCAAAAACATCGGCAGATTTTTTGTCATTCAGACAGTTCCTGATTATCTGAACATTCTCCCTTTTGTAATGAAAAGTGCGAGCATCGCTAGAAAACTTTACGTTCCATACTTTTTTCACTTCATCAAATGAGATGCTTTCAATTTCTGCTGTTCTGTTGTTCTTGCCAAATTTATCGGTTAGGAAGATTTGATGATTGTTGTTGGTCATTATTTTTTACCGCTTCACACCGTTTTTCAATTTCTACACCAAATTGCTCAATACCTTCATTTTTAGTTCCACAGTCTGTGAAAACTTTTGCCATTGCTAATTGTGCTTTTTTGAAAAGATTTTCAGCTTCAATTTGGTCTAAAAGTCCTGCAGGCACATACGGAGTCTGAATAATCTCCCAATTTATTTTTTTGTATCCTAGTGATTCAGCCATTGCTTCCAACATTTTTGTTTTGTTATTCTCAATTTCTTTTTTTTTGCAGGAACATCTTCTTCTCGTATATTAAGAGATTTTATATAATTATTATAACATTCAACGACATTATTATCATCGTGAAAAACAATCGGAACAGAATTCAAAACATTCACAGAATATTGATTTACATATCCAAACATTCTGTAAGACATAAGATGTGTAAATACATTCATTTTATCTTTACGTCTTTCGCTTCTGTCCTGCAAATTCCGACCAATAACTACCGAAACAATTGGAATTACTATAATTGCAACCATATTAACAATACTAATACTGACATTTTT
>CAVBXG010000087.1:0-4191 GCA_963599585.1 bacterium | reverse complement strand
ATATATGACCATGTTTTGGCAACAGATTCTTTTGAGGGAAATGAGTTTAGCAATTCATTATATTTTTTCAAAAGATTCAACAATCTTCTGTTTTTCTTGTTTTTTGACAGTTGCGCTGAAATCTGATTTACAAACGGATTTAATAAATCATCACTTTCAGAATATCCCCAAGGATTAAACTTAATAATTTCTATAGACTCTTCTTTAGATTCTTTTATTTTCTTCTCTGTGAGATTCAATATAGATGTTTTCCCGACACCCCATTTTCCATAAAGACCAATGACTAAAGATTTTTCCTTATCCCATGAAGTTATCGAGTCTGCCAAATTCTGAACAAATGAATTTCTTTTAAGAAGATCATCTTTTTCATCAATAATGGGTTCATCAGAAAGTGTTTCCATATCATTTATCCCCTCTTACACCTTGCTTGTCGCAATATCGTAATAGTTCAACAACGTTTCATCTTCTGTAAGAAGATTTTCAGGAATTTTGTCGCCGATTGTGACAATCCGCTTGAAGTCTTTTTTCTGGTAGCAGTTTTTAAAACCAGCTTTAACTGCTTCAAGGCGAACATCATTGAGTTTCTTGACTTTGCCGGATTCTACCTGCGAGCAATAATCTTCCCAAATCTTGAGAAGGGCTTTTGTACGGAGTGCGTCGCGGTCTTTTTGTTCATTCATATCTGGAATACGCCAGGAACCGTCAGATTCTTGAATGAAGTTTTCTTCAAGCACGTCTTTTAGCTCAACCTCAACTTCGCCTTTTCGGTTGATCGTGTAGGCTTTTCGATAATCAGGCTGGATATTCTGGTATTTGAGCGGACCTGCTTCAAGTTTCTCTTTAATCCACTGAATTGCGTCATTCTCGCTTTCAATGATTGAAACGAACAAGCTTGGCTGATCTGTTATATTGTGCCTTTCCTTGAGCTCGTGATACTGGTTCAGTTGAGCTGAGGTAAAAATCATTCCGTCTTCAGAAAGATAGCGGTTTCGCAAACCTTCCTGAAAGTCTGCCGCATCGAGAGGAACCGGAAGACCGCGCATAAAGAAATATGTGATAAGACGGTCGTAAAGAACCTTCGGGCTGCGTTCAATTACGCTTGTTGTTTTCTCATCTTTTACAGCTGGAATCGGCAAGTGCTCAAGGTGCTCTGAAACAAAGCTCCATGTATTTGCGCGGGAATCCTGAATCATAAACTGTTTTGAAAATGTTTCTGACGGCTTGTAGCAGCTGATTACAAGGTCTTGTTTTACTGCGGTTGGTGTTGTTACTGCCTTAAAACTTCCTTGCTGTTTATCGAGAGATGAGACATTTGCAATTACAAAACCAACACGATTAAGTCCAAGCTGAATTGAATTCCATACAGATGCGGCTGTATTTGAAAACTCTATTGTAATCCAATGTCCAGGTTTTAATACGCGGTAATACTCTGCAAAACATTTTTGCATTAAATTTTGATATTCAAGAAGACCTTTATTTTGACTATCATTTTCAATGGCTTCTTCTTTGTTGTTTGTTTTTACTTTGAGCCATGCTTCCTGAATAAAATTTAATTCTGAATACATAATATTTGCACCAAATGGCGGGTCGGTAAAAATATAATCTATCGAATTATCAGAAAGTTGAGTATTCTCTGATGATGTAATGGAAAGAGCATTTCTATTTGAAAGCATATTAACCGCTTCAATCAGACGATTAATTTTATTGTAATATGCTGTGAAAACATTTGATTCTGAAACTTGAGAACCAATATACATTGTTCCACTTAGAGGATTATATGGAAATGAAACTCCAGGTCTATGCCGATTTAGTTTTGAAATATTTATAAGCTGACTATTAAACATCAAATGTTGTAAGGGCTGCGTACATTTTTCTTTGATAGCTGAAAGAATCCAAAAATTTCGTTTCGTATAAAAATGATGAACATTTGTTATTCCGTCTTTGTCATTTCTATGAGCCTCTCTACCTTCACACATCTCATCTTTTGGATACCAGTATGGAATATCAGAATTTTCAATTCTTTTTATCAATTCAAAATCAAAATCATCAGGTTTCTTTTCGTGCCTCTTTCCTTTTTCATCAACATATTGAATCAGAACAGGTACAGTCTTGGATTGCTGAATGGTTTTATTCATTGCCTTATCAAAGACCGTCTGCATTGATTTAGAAACCTGTTTCTTGGTATGTTTTGCCCCACAATTCGGACAAGCAAATTCCTCTTTTACTTCGCCTTTTTCCTTATCAACAGCGGCATCATAAAAAACAATCTCTCCGCCGCAATCTGGACAAATAAAAACATCGCTCCAAACAACATAATTAATCTTTCCAATGCTTCCGTCTGTGTGGCGGGTTTCGTACATCCAGCCACATTCTTTTTCCACTTCCGCAAGAATCTTTTTTGCTTCAAGCTCAAAGCGTTTTGCATTTACCGGAGTGTTGTAGTTGTATGCGATAAACGAGGCAACAGGGCTAAGGTCTCCCAAAACCGCATGACGCGCACCCCAGACAGGCTTTTTGTATTCAAGCTTTTCAAACTCGGCTTCAATCTTGTTCTTCAAGTCAATGTCGCACTTTCCGCACATCTGAGCGGCGACACCAGTCATTCCTGTTCCCGCAAATCCGTCTAGCACAATGTCGCCCGGCTGTGTGTAATGCAAAATGTAGCGCATAATTGCAGGGTGAGGCACTTTTGTATGATAAGAGTGAGCGTTATAAATAGGATTGTTTTTTCCCTCGCTCACATCGCTTGCATACGGATCTTTTACTTCAAAATCATCTTTGCGGAGTTTCTTGAATTCTGGAGATTCTTTTTCTTTTTCCCATTCAGCTACAAAATCTTTAAGCCATGGATTTGGACATGCGGTATAATACGGCGGGTCAGAAAGATTTATGATGTCGTCGTCTTCTCCGATTGGGTAGCCTTCCAGTTTTTTTAGTTCCGGCAGCTTTTTGCGGAGTTCATCACGGAAATATTGGCGGCAGTCGTTGTCGTTGGAAAAGTTTTTTCCGAGAACGGTTACGGATTGATTGTCGGTATTGTTTATTTCGAGATTTGTTAGTTCTTCGTCGGTGAAAAGTTGTGACATATAATTTATTGCTCCTTATGTTCTATGTAACTTTCTATGGTATTTTTAAAATTATTGAAACTTGGAGACTTATTATTATTTACATCCATGTGAGGAGTGATTGATTTTGCCCATAAAGTCTTTTGCAATCCAGTTTCAATAAAACCTGCTTTTTTTAATTTTTGGCTTCCACCAGTATAGATTGCATCAGCAAGGATTTCCCAAGTTCCACAAATTGAATCATTTTGATATGAATTAAGAACTGCATCTTTTGCTCTTGGATAAGCGGTTTTTATCGCGTTTATATCTCCAAGCAACCAAGCTTCTCCTTCTTCAATCACAAGACAAAAACTTGCTTGTGGAGCAGGATTACAAACTTGCAAAATATGATTCAATTCATTCATAAATTCATTTTCATTATTATCATCTAAATCACATACAACGACCACTACATTTTCCTTTTGATTGTATTGATATGTTTTACCATATCCAGAAAGAAGCCTTGGGAGTTGATTAAGTAAAGCTCTTTTTGAAACATCTTGTGATGTTTTTAGACCTTTAGGAATTGAACCAATTCCTTTATAGGAAATAATTCGATAAGAATGTTTTGTTGTATCTAATATTTTGGGTACTAACTCCTCAAGCATAGCTTTTCCAGATATATCTTCTATCAAAAATTCAAAATTCATTTAATTATCTCCATCAAGATAGTCGCTATACCATAGATTGCCGAGTTCTATACCTTCCTCTACCATATTGCGAACCAATTCATTACTGCTTGCTCTAGTAATCTTTGAAAAACCATCTTCTTGCTTCTCTAAAACCCAAACTTCTTCTGGTTTTAATGCATTAACAAAATATGGTTGATGTGTTGTTATAAATATCTGAGCACTTCCTTTCTTTCCGTCTGCATGTTCTCTGAATTCCGTTGCAAGGATTTCCAGTAATTTGTGATATAATCCATTTTCTGGTTCTTCAATACAAATAAAAGAATGCGGCTCTGGATCTTCCATAAGAAGCATATATGTAAAAATCTTTAAAGTACCATCTGACATTTGCTGTGCATAAAAAGGTTCCTTAAAACCTTTTCCATAAAATCTTAATAATAATCTACCATCTTCCGTTG
>CAVBXG010000086.1:0-4866 GCA_963599585.1 bacterium | reverse complement strand
TTTATATATTTTTCCTGAATAAAATCTATAATTCTTTATAATATAAAGAATTAATTTTCATTTCTAGGAACTTTATCAAATCCTACCAAGAAATCTGGATCAGAAATCTTTACAACCTTAACTCCTGTTGACTGATTTCCCTGTTGAGTTATTGTTTCCGCAGTAACTCTTAGAGTTTTTCCCTGGCTTGTCATACAAACAATTTCATCTTTATCTGAAACTGCAAGTATTCCAACTATTTCTCCGCGCTCTTCAGTTTTTCCAAAAATCTTTTGTCCACCAGTTCCGCGCCCATGTGGATTGAAGTTTTCAAACTTAACGCGCTTTCCATAACCTTTTTCTGTAAGCAAAAGAATGCTGTCGTTCGGTTCAATTTTTATTGCTCCGGAAATTTCATCACCTTCAGAAAGTTTCATTCCTTTTATACCGCTGCTGGCTCGTCCCATACAGCGGACATCTTTTTCGCTAAAGCGCAATGCTTTTCCGCGGCGAGTTACAAGAAGAACTTCTGATTCTCCATCAGTTGGAATCGCGCTTATAAGTTTATCTCCATCACGCAATTTAAGACCAATAATTCCCCTTGTTTTTGCGTTAGAAAATTCTGAGGTCTGAACTTTTTTTACAATTCCATTTGCTGTTGTCATGAACAAATACTTGTCTTCTCGGAATTCACGCAAAGTTACAACTGTTGTGATTTCTTCATCTGCACCGATTGCAATCAAACTTTTAATATTTGTGCCACGCGCATTTTTAGAAGATTCTGGAATTTCATGAACTTTTATCCAATACGCTTTTCCAATGTTTGTAACAAATAAAATATGGTCGTGCGTTGAACCAATAAAAAGTTGATTTACGTAATCATCTTCAACAAGAGAAGCACTGTTACTTCCAGTTCCTCCCCTACTCTGCTTTTTATATTGAGTTACAGAAATTCGTTTCATATAACCAAGTTTAGAAATCATGACAACCATGTCTTCTTCCTTAATCATATCTTCAACGTTAATCTGTTCAACTTCATCGGCAACAATATCTGTTCGGCGGTCGTCTCCGTATTTTTCTGCAAGAGCCTGAGTTTCATTCTTGATTGTTTCAAGAATTTTGTTGTGGTCATCCAAAAGTCCCTGCAAATAATCAATAAGAGCCTGAAGTTCCTTTATTTCTTTCTGCAAATCTTCAATCTGAAGATGAGTAAGACGTTTAAGCTGCATATCAACAATTGCCTGTGCCTGCTCGTCATCAAAATTAAAACGTTTTTCAAGGGCAAGTTTAGCAGTTTCTGTTGTTTCACTTCCACGGATGATTTTTATTACTTCATCAATATTATTGATTGCCGTTATTAACGCTTCCAAAATATGCATTCGATGTTTTGCAACTTTCAAATCATAAATTGTGCGGCGGGTAATTACTTCATCACGATGTTTTACAAAATGAAAAATCAGCTGCTTTAAAGTAAGAATTTCTGGCTTTAAATAAGTCTGCGGTAAAGTAAGATAACCCGGTTCATTATAACGCGGCTCACCTTCCTTTTCCTGCGGAACAAGAGCAAGATTTATTACACCGAAATTTGACTGTAAATCTGTTTTTGCAAAAAGCTGGTTCAAAACAAGTTTCGTGATTGCACCTTTTTTCAAATCAACTACAAGACGCATTCCGGTTCTGTCAGAAGATTCATCATTTGCGCCAACAATTCCATCAATTTGTTTGTCGCGAACAAGTTCCTTTATGCGGCGGATAATATTTGTTGTGTTGATTCCATAAGGAACTTCTGTAAATACAATTGATTCACGACCATGCTTATCTGTTTCAATTGTAAATTTTGAACGGATTGTAATTTTTCCGCGTCCGGTCTTGTAGGCTTTTTTAATTCCTTCACGACCATAAATAATTCCGCCTGTTGGAAAATCTGGACCTTTTATATATTTCATCAATTCATCAATTGAAATTTCAGGATTGTCTATATACGCGCAAATTGCCGCCGCCACTTCACGTAAATTGTGGGTTGGCATATTTGTTGCCATACCAACTGCAATTCCTGTTGTACCGTTACAAAGCAAGAAAGGAAATGCTCCAGGAAGAACAGAAGGTTCTTTTGTTGTATCGTCAAAGTTTGCCACCATGTCAACGGTATTTTTAGAAATGTCGGCAACCATTTCTTCCGTTATTTTTGACATTTTAGCTTCTGTATATCGGTAGGCAGCGGCTGGGTCACCGGCAATTGTACCAAAGTTTCCCTGCGGAGTAACAGTTGTATAACGTTGTGCAAAATCTTGTCCAAGACGAACAAGAGCATCATAAACAGAAGCATCTCCATGAGGATGATAATGACCAAGAACTTCACCAACGATTGTAGCGCACTTTTTTGTTTTTCCACCGGAAGCAAGATGAAGAGTATCCATCGCATACATAATTCTTCGGTGAACAGGTTTTAATCCATCCCGAACATCCGGCAATGCACGCTGTACAATTACCGACATGGAATAATCGATATATGCTTTTTTTACTTCTTCTTCAATTGGAATTTTTATTAAAGTTCCGCCTTCCGCTGTTTTTGTCTGTTCTAACATTTATAATTTCCGTTTATTGGTCATTGAGCTTGTCCAAATGACCTTTTTAGTTTTTAAGAAGTGGTTTCGACAAGCTCAACCACTAAAATATCTTAAATATCCAAATTAGCGTAGCTTGAATTTGTTTCTATAAATTGTCGGCGAGGTTCTACTTCTTCACCCATACATACGCTAAAAATCTTGTCGGCAGCAATTGCATCTGGAATTGTTACAACTCTCATGTGTCTGTGGGCTGGATCCATTGTTGTTTCCCAAAGCTGTTTTCCATCCATTTCACCAAGACCTTTATAACGCTGAACATCTGCTTTGCTTCGATTTTCACCAAGTTCCATAAGAGCATTATCTCTTTCCTGCTCTGAATAGCAATAAACTGGCTCTTTTTTACCAAGTTGAACTTTAAATAATGGAGGCATCGCAAGATAAACATATCCGTTTTCAATAAGCTGCGGCATATATCTAAAAAAGAATGTTAAAAGCAAAGTTCTGATATGAGAACCGTCAACATCGGCATCCGCCATGATTATGATTTTATGATAACGAAGTTTTTCTATATTAAAATCTTTTCCAAAACCTGCGCCCAAAGAAGCAATTACCGGCTCAAGTTTATCATTGTTCATAACTTTTTCTGGACGAACTTTTTCAACATTCAGCATTTTTCCCCAAAGAGGTAAAATAGCCTGAGTTTTTGGATCACGACCTTTTTTTGCAGAACCACCAGCAGAATCTCCTTCGACAATATAAACTTCACATTGAGTTGGATCTTTTAATGAACAGTCTGAAAGTTTTTCTGGAAGCCCAAATCCGTCTGACATTGTTTTTTTTCGGCTTGCATCTTTTGCTTTTCGGGCTGCAATTCTGGCAGTTGCTTCATTGATTGCTTTTTCAAGAACCGCTTCCAAAACTTTTGGATTTTGCTCAAAAAATATTGTAAGTTTTTCTTTTACCAAAGAATCAACAATTGTTCGAACTTCTGTATTTCCAAGTTTTTCTTTTGTCTGTCCTTCAAATTCAGGTTCAGGAACTTTCATAGAAAGAACTACAACAATTCCAGAACGAACATCATCACCTGTAAGTTTTTCATCTTTATCAATTCGTTTTTTTAGCTTTTCATTTGAATCAAGAGCTTTATTCAATACGAAAGTCAATGCCGACTTAAAGCCTTCAAGATGAGTTCCACCATCGCGGGTATTAATGTCGTTTACATAAGTGTTTATATTTTCATCAAATCCGTCGTTGTATTGAAAAGCAAGTTCAGTTACAACGTCATCTTTTTCGCCAGTAATATAAATCGGTTCAACAGGAAGATAGAATTTGCTGTGCTTAGCTTCGTTCATTTCCTTTACATAATGAACAATTCCACCTTCATATTTAAGGATTTCTTCTTTTGGGTTTTCAAGGCGTTCATCGCGAAAAATAATTGTTATTCCACTGTTTAAAAAAGCCAGTTCGCGCAAACGTTTCTTTAAAACATCGTAGTCATGAACAGTTGTTTCTGTAAAAATTGTTGCATCAGGCTTCCAGCGAATTGTTGTTCCATGAATTGAAGAATCAATATCTCCAATTACTTCAACTTTTGTTGTTGGAACACCATGCGCATATTTTTGCTGATAAATATGTCCATCGCGTTTTACTGTCGCTTCCATCCAAACAGAAAGTGCATTTACGCAAGAAACGCCAACGCCGTGCAAACCTCCGGAAACTTTATAAGAACCTTTATCAAATTTTCCACCAGCATGAAGACGGGTAAGAACAAGTTCCAAAGCAGAAATATGTTCACTCGGGTGAATATCAACAGGAATTCCTCGTCCATTGTCTTCTACGCGAACAACATCATCTTTTTCAAGAGCAACAACAATTTTATCGCAATAACCTGCCATTGCTTCATCAATAGAATTGTCAACAGTTTCATAAACAAGATGATGAAGACCTCTTGGACCTGTAGAACCAATGTACATTCCAGGGCGTTTTCTTACAGCTTCAAGTCCTTTTAAAACCTGAATATTACTTGCACCATATTCTGCAGCCATTATTTTTTCCTTGATTTTGTATGATTTTTCGGAAATTTATATTCATGAAATTGAATATTATATTATAGAAATAACTTATTTAAAATATACTTTGATTGATTAAAAAAGTAAAGGCAGTTTATAATCAGAAGCTATGAGTGAACAGAATTATAAAGAAATTTGGCCTTTTGTAATGGAACAAATCCATGAAGAATATAAGAATAACGGCCAGGAAAATGAATTTGTACTTTGGTATAAAATGGAATATCTTGAAGATACTTTAGACACAATAACAG
>CAVBXG010000085.1:0-5645 GCA_963599585.1 bacterium | reverse complement strand
GACCTCTTATATTAACTGTGAAATCAAATCCTTTTTTAAAAACTCCTGGTCGTTTTAAGACTATTTTATAATCACCATATTTTTCAACATTGTATTCATACTTTGAAGTTTCTTCTGATGAACCAGCCGATTCTTTTAGAAATTCGATAACAACTTTTTTTCTAATATCAGCTCTACTTTGAGCCATTATCTCATATAAATCTATTATATTCATAAAATCCCCTAATTTATGTTTTTAAAACGTGAAAAATTATTTACCAAGTATTTGTTAAACTTTTCTTTTGGATATTCTTTCTTTTCTCCATTTTAATCAGTTTTGCAACCATTAAACCAAATGCTTCTTTTTCCAGAATTTTTTCCAGTTTTATTCGTTACACATTCTTTTAAGAATTCTTCTGATGACATAATCCATGTTTTTTGTAAACGCTCAGAATAAAAAACAAAAAAATAATTTTCTCTTTTTTCATGCTCCAATGCAGCGAATAAAGCAGCATCTCCCATTTTTACATCATTTGATCTAGCTTTTATTTGTACTTCAATAAAATGTCCGTTCTCCTGACGTATTACACAATCGATTCCATCATCATCAACCAAAGGAACATAACAATCCAAACCGTCCTTTAACATCAAACCTATTATGTAATATTCTATTCGCTTTCCAAAACCCGCATTATGCCTAAATGTAAATGACATCTTATTCATTCTCCCTCTTTATCTAAACACTTTTTCAATCACGCCGTTTTCCATGTCTTTTATGCAATAGATATTTTCCATCACATCGAAAGTTTCCTCGAGATTGTGGCGTGCGCTTTGCCAGCCGTTTCCGTCCGTGAACCAGACAAAAGTTACACCGTTAATCGTATCAATTTCACTTGATAAAGTTTTGTAGCTTCTTGCGGTTTCATTCAGTTTTGAGCCGCCACTTCCGTAAAAATTCGTTTCAACAACATAAATCTGGTTTTCAGTCTTTACAACAAAATCAAAACGTTTTTCCATTTTGCCCTGATTGAAAATTGCGGACAAATCAACATTCCACTTTTCCGTAATTTCGTGGATGCACATTTCCTTAAAATAATTTTTGTCTTTCTCAAACCCGGCTTTTTTTATGTAGTCTTCAACCAAATCTTCCATAAGATGACCGCCTCGATTTTTTCTGCCGTTTGAATCGAGACCAGTTTCTACGCCGGTAACATAATCAACAAGATTGTTCACAAGATGATTCTGCAAAAGGTCAAAAAGTCCAGACTTTTTCATAAAGTCAGAATATTCAGAAACTGTTTGCTTTGAACTCGCAAAGTCAAAAACTAAACTTCCGTTTTCATCAGAAACTGAAATTTCAGAATTGCGGACAGCTAAAAGAATTGGAATACACTTCAATGTTTCCGGATATTTTGAAAGAATATTTTCAAAGTCTTTTTCAATTGTTTTTGAGCCAATCAGTGAATTCAAAATATTCAGCTCGATTTTTATATTCTCAACATTTCCATAAACTTTTTCAAAATCTATGTAATATGAATAAGTCGCTATGCTGTCTCGAAAAGTTGAAAGCCATTCTGTGAAATTTCTTTTCATTTTTATTCTCTCCTAGAAAACTGACGCGATATTGCTTATTAAAAGCTCGCTGATTGCTCCGCGCTTTTTTGCGTTTGAATTTATCATTCTTGAAGCAGAGACTCTTTCAATTTCAAAGTTAGAATACAGGTCGTCAAAGAAATTATCTTCTTTGTTTGTGTTTTTTGGGTCAGAATTGCTTGCAAGAACTCTCGCACCTTTGTTGGAAATTTCGGTTATAAAGTTTCCGAGCTCGATTTGTTCTTTGTCTGAAAAATGATTTTCTGAATATGAAGTGAATGAAGAAGATTCTGTCAACGGACGATATGGCGGGTCAAGATAAACAAAAGCTTCTGAATCAATAAAATTTTTACATTCCTTGTAATCACCGACTTTCATCTGCACATTCTGCAAAAGTTCTGAACACGCTTTCAAATTTTCTTCATCGCAAATCAGCGGATTTTTTGCATTGTTAAAAGGCACGTTGAATAAGCCCTTTTCATTAACTCTGTATAATCCGTTAAAACAAGTCTTATTGAGATAAATAAATAAAGCTGCCTTTTCTAAATTATTTTCAGGATTCTTATTAATAATAAGTTGGTTATATTTTGAACGTTTTGAAAGATATAATTTTTTTCTTTCTTCTTTTGCCGTTAACAGATATTCTGTTTGAAAAAATGACAATGTTTTTATAAGTTCCGTACAGTTATTTTGTATCTGTGAATATAGATTTATTAACTCAGGATTAATATCGTTTATAAGAACTTCATCAGGATGAAAAGTCTGTAAAACATCAAATAACACCGCACCACCGCCAACAAATGGCTCGCAGTATTTTTTAATTCGGTGAGGATAATGTTTTCTGATTTCTGGCAAGAGCTGAGTTTTTCCGCCCGCCCATTTTACAAAAGGATGTGCAATCATAACTTTCTATCAATTATATATCATATCATAAACTTTATTAGAATGATATATAAAAATTTCTTAAAAAAGGTGAAGCATTTAAAACGATTCACCCTCTTCTTTCGAATTATTTTTTATCGTTGCATCAGAATCGAAATACGCGTTTCTAAGCTTTTCAAAATTTTCTTCCGCATTTTCTGTGCCGCGAAGATATTCTTTCAGAAGCCCTTCCAAATGGTAATCCCAAAGTTTTTGGAAGCGTTCGTTGTTAGCGCCTTCAAAATCTTTCAGCTTCATAAAATATGCGCCACCGATGTGATATGATGAAGGCGAAGAAAGTTCCGTGATTTTTGAGATTTCGTTGTTCAGTTTTGTAAGGCGGTTTTCTGCTTCGTCTGCGATTTCGCCAAGTTCAGCGAGCATTTCAAGATTTTCAGACGCTTTGATTTCCTTGAACGCAAAACGGCGGCGGAACGCAAAATCCATTGTATCAACGCTGCGGTCGATGTCGTTCATTGTGCCGATGATGTAGACGTTTTCGGGGATGAAAAAATGGCCGTAATCTGACGGATTTGAAACGCGCAACGCCTTGTCAAACTCGTTTCTCTCAGTTTCAAGATTTGCGTACTGCGTGCGAATTGTTGAAATCATTTTTTCGCCAGACTGATGTTTTTTCAAGTCGTCATAAGAAACACGGTAGCCTGGCTCAACTGCATAAAACAGCTCGCCGAAGATTTTTGAAAGTTCACCACGGTTTATTTCATCGATAATGAAGAGGAATTTCTTTTCCTGAACATTTTCAACTTTTTGAATATTTGAAGTTTGAGTTTCAGCACGAATCTTTTTATATAAAGTTAAAATGTATGAATCTTGTTGCGTTCCCCACTTTCTTTTGAAAAAAGCTCTTATTTCGTTCGCAGAATTGATTTCAGCATCAGAATTCAACAATTCAATTAAATCATTTTTAGGAAGCGCAAGTTCTTTTACTTTTTCATTCGCAGGAATTTCAATGAAAATATTTTTTTCAGAATTGTCGGTAACAAAGAACTTATTTCCTCGCATAATTTCATAAGTTATTTTTTCATCTCGAGCTTTTTCAAGAAAATTTTCAACCTTGTCTTTTATGGAATTTTCTTTTTCCAGAACTTCAACTGATTTTTTGCTGTCAATCAAATTTTGCAACGCCCTTTTGCAGAATTCCTTAAACACGCCGTCTTTCCGCTCAAAGCCGATTTCGCCATTATTCTGGCTTTTTGGGCGCAAGCCTTCGACAAAATCCGTGTAGTCGTAGCTCGGATGAAACTGAACAAAACCGATTTCATCTTGTGTGCAGCCCATTTTTTCCGCAATCTCTTTTGCAAGAAATGTTTTTCCAGTTCCCGGCGCGCCGTGAAGAATCAAGTTGTGAGTATGCTGAAGAAGGTCTTTGAGTTTGTCGGCAAGAGAATTATTTGGCATTACATTTCCTCCATCAGAAAAATCAGTTGGATTTTTCCATGCATTGTCTGAAATTTCTGGAATTGACTTTTCTTTTATTTTTCCTGTTTGAATACAATTTTTAATTTCGTCCAAAAGATTCAAATAATTCTCGCCATTAAGTTCTTTTTCATCAAAGACATTTATTCCATTCTTTTTAAGATAATTACGGCTATTTGAATCCAGCGGCATAAAATTATAAGGAGAAATCCAATAAAATCCCATTGTGATATTCCATTTGATTCCATTAAAACCAAGTACCTTATCAAAAAGTTTTTCCACAAGAGGCAAATCATCATTAAAAACTGCTTCAAACAATGAACACAACAAAGGAATCTGTTCATTCGCTGTTTCACGCCAATAAAATGTTGATTGCTGGTTTATTCATAGTCGGGATACTAGAAAACTCCAAAGGAATTTCTGCAGAAATATTCAATTTGTTTTTCAGAAAACCACAAATAATCTTGCGATTTTCTTCAGTAATTCCCCGATTAAAAATCGAAAAAAATGAGAAGAAATCTATATCAGAGACATGTGAATTATCTTTATTGTGAATAAAGTTCACATACTTTTCATCAAGTTCATAGACAATTTTGACCAAATCGCTTCGATTGTCCTTAAATTCTAGTAATTTTTTTGCCAATTCAGTGTAAAATGGAATCCATGTAAATTTCTTTTCCATAACCTCAATTCCTTTTAAAACATTTTCTCCAGCTCGTGATATTGATATTATAACCGATTTTCTGAAACTGAACCGCTAATTTTGTTCACCTTGCCGACTTTTCAAACATCTGTTCCAGAAGATATTTTCCGCTTGCGGTCTTGAACACATTCGTTTTCATCGCCGGAACGGAGTCGCGCTTGCAGTAGCCTTCCATCACATTAACGATAAAGTCCGCCTCAACGAGAATCTGAAAATCCAAGCCGTCGATTGCCTTGTATGTGTGGTGGTGTCCGATTATAAAGCAGATTCGCTCAATGTCGGCGCAAGGAGTTTCCGCGCGATTGCAGGTCCTTCCGCCTCCTGATGCTGTGGCTGGCTGTTTCCGTATTTTTCCTTGCTCACCTTTACGCCGATGTCGTGAAGATACGCCGCAACTTCAGTTATAAAAAGCGTATGCTCGTCCACATTCTCCATCTGCGCGATAAGCCGGCTGTAGCCATGCACCACCATCAGGTAAAATGTAGGATAAGCTAAAAATTGCTTTCGCAATTTTTTTAACGCTTTTCTATAAAACATCGACCGCCAGCGGTCTTACACATGTTAGATCCGTCCGGGTCGTAGTCAAAGATTGATTTTAGAAGAGGGGTTAGGTTCATGATGGAGTTCCTTAGATTACAATTTCATTTTACACGTTTTTTATGTGAATTATTAAGCAAATCTTAATATTCGTTAGTAAAAAACAAATAAGCGACGCATTTAATTTATTTTCATTTAATTAAGTAAACTAATATTTTTTCTGTGAACACGATATTTTAGAATACGTATTGACAAAGCTATAAATGCAATAATAAGTGCATAACAAGGCCAACATAAGTCAAGAAATTTTATTAATCTTTCAAAGTCTGTTACTTTATAAAAATAAGTAAATACAGCTCCTATTGCAATACAAATATAAAATACTAATTCCCAATTAAATAAAAATTCTTTAATATAAGATTTCTTTACCAAAAACGAAGTTATTAAAATTATTAAACATGGAGTAATTACAGAT
>CAVBXG010000084.1:0-5663 GCA_963599585.1 bacterium | reverse complement strand
TTGAACGTAAGCATGCGAAAAACAGCCTTTTGATTGACAGAATCGCCCTTATAGAAAGCTCTTTATTTTTATTACAATTAACTTGAAAAAGTTAGTAAATTGAATAAAATATAAAGTAAATGCTTTAGGTTGCAGTCGGAAAATACAAAAAAGGACGTTGTATGTTTTATTCAAATCTTGAAATTTATGGAAACCTTTTAAAAAAACGCTGTTTTTCTAACTCTGAAATTTCTTCAGAATTAAAAATAAATAAAAGACAGACAGAAAATCTTTTGTTTCTTCTGAAAAAAAATAAAATGATTTCATCAGTTCGCAAGGATTTGTATGTTGCAAATTCATTGGCAACATATCTGCCAGTTGCAGAAAAATTCGAAATCGCGTCAAAAATAAATGAAAATTCATACATTTCACATCATTCTGCATTTGAATTTTACGGATTTTCAAATCAAGTTTTTAATACAATCTTTGTTTCCTCAGACAAATCATTCCGCCCATTTATTTTTGACCAGAATTTATATAAATGTGTAAAAACTAACAAAAATTTTGGAATCACAGAAATCCGCCATATAAAAACAACAGATCTCGAACGGACAATTTTAGACAGCATAAAAGATTTTGAAAAAATCGGCGGACTAGAAGAACTTCTTGAATGTCTTAAATCAATTTCCTTTGTTCAGGAAGAAAAACTCAAAGATTATCTTACGCTTTATAAAAATCAATTTTTGTTTCAAAAAACAGGATTTCTTCTGGAAAGTTTAGAAAAATCAAAAGACACGCAAATTCAACTTTCGCAAGATTTTTTCGACTTTTGCCATAAAAATATCGGAAACAGCACTCGTTATCTGCAAAACGGAATATTAAAGTCAGAATTGGCTTTCAATAAAAAATGGAATTTATGTATTCCGCAAAAATTACCGACATTAAATTGACAAACCGCAAGTCAAAACTCAAAAACAGGACTGCGAAATCACTGTCGGAATCATAAAAATAAAAAAACGGAACAAAAATGTTTGAATACACAAAAGAAGATTTGAATGAACTTGCCCACAACCTTAATTTTGTGCGCGACACTTTGGAAAAAGTCCTGCGCCTTGTAAAAATCCTTGACTTTATAAATTCAAATCCAATCACAAAAAATAAGCTTGCCCTAAAAGGCGGAACAGCAATAAATCTTACAATTTTTAAGTTGCCCAGACTTTCTGTAGACATAGACCTTGATTATGCCGAAAATGATTCCCGCGAAGAAATGCTTCAGAACCGCGAACAAATAACAGAAATCCTTCAAAAATATCTTCAAAACGAGCAATATTCAATCAGTCCGAATTCAAAAAATTATCACAGCTTAAATTCAATTGTTGCCACATATACAAATTCCGCCGGAATGAAAGACAATATAAAAATTGA
The DNA here is from genome assembly GCA_963599585.1 of bacterium. Taxonomy (GTDB): domain Bacteria; phylum Spirochaetota; class Spirochaetia; order Treponematales; family Treponemataceae; genus Treponema_D. The sequence continues at coordinate 4,259 of CAVBXG010000084.1, read as the reverse complement.
AATAAATTATTCACTGCGTGCGCACATTTTTGCCCCTAAAAACAAAAAAATCACTCTGGAAAACATTCAGAGCAAAAACGAAATCCTTGTTCTGAACAAAACAGAAATTTTCGCCTCAAAGTTAAATGCCTTGCTTGGTCGCGGCGCGGTCCGTGATTTGTACGATATAAACAATATGATTCAAAACAAAATTTTTCAACCAACCGATTTTGAACTTCTAAAAAAATCATTTATTTTTTATACGGCACTTTCCCAGGAAAAAATTCCAGCCGAATACACTTTTGAAAAAATCGATGCTATAAATACCCGAAAAATCTTTGCCGAACTTTTGCCCGTTATCCACAACGGAACGTTTGTTCACATCGAGGAAATGAAAACTTCCGTAAAACAATTTTATTCTGAGCATTTAATGCCGACACAGGAGGAATCCGAATTTCTAAAACTCTTTTCGCAAAAACAATACAATCCTACGCTGATTTTTTCTGACCCACAAATTCTTAAAAATATAGAAAATCATCCAATGGTCGCCTGGAAAATGTTGAACCATGATAAATAATTTCAAAATCCAACTGGCAGTTTCCGTATAAAAACCCCTGTGCAAGCACAGGATTTTTTATGCGGTCGCTACGTTCCGGGTTCCGCTGAACGCTCATTGCTTGCTCCGCTCGCAACGGCAAGCCGCCCTTCACATCGCTAACTGAAAAAGTGGCGCCAGGAACCCTGGCGCCACTCTCTCCTTTTGTAAAAAACTATTTCTTCAAAATCACAAAAGACTTTGCAGGAACTGAGTCAACTGTTGTCTCTGCGTCCGCCACAGTGTATTTTTCTGCCGCGGCCGAGGCATTGCTGAATCCAAGCCCAAGATACGAGCCTGCAACTGAAAGTTTTCCCTCAACATCGACAAGCTTTCCTGTCTGTGCGGTTATTGCCACAGATTTTGATGTCGCGTTGAACACAACGGTAAAGTTTCCGTCATCCGCACTTACGTTATAGAGCGTCACTCCCTCGGCAATCGTCTTTGCCTCCGCACTTGCCGCGTTCCTGAATGCCGAGTAGTCTTTTCTTAGCGCAATCAGCCCCTTGTAGACAACATACACGTCCGCATATTTTTCCTTGAACGAAAGGTCAATGGAATTTATTGTGTCATCTGACTGGTAACTGTTATCGTTGCCTTGCTTTGTTCTCATAAATTCCTGTCCGCCGTTGATGAACGGTGTTCCTTGGCTGAGCATCACGTAGGCTGCGGCAAGCTTGTCCTGTGCCTTCACCGCGTCCAGACCGTCTTTTCCGATTGCCTTGAACAGGTCGCCGCTGTAAGATGTTTTTCCAAGGTAGCTGATTGCCAGCTTGTCGAACAGCGTGTAGTTGTCGTGGCACTCAACGTAATGGAGCGCAAGCGCGGGATTTCCTGTGGAGTTGCGGTTATTCATTCCTGGAAGCCCTTCAAGCCCCTTGATGATTCCGTCATCGCTGAATGTTCCCTGGACATGCCCCTGCTTGAATCCGCCGAACTCCGCACCCTTTATCGCATCGCGGAAGTCATCATCGAACGCACCGTAGCCAAGACCATTTGTTCCAATCCCCGCGCCTGTAGCTCCGTCCTGAACAGCCGCATCTCCACCTGTCCAAGGCTCGCCGTACACCATAACATTCGGGTCAATCTTGTAGAGCTCATCGTAGATTTCCTTCATTGTTGACTTCTCGTGCACACCCATAAGGTCAAAGCGGAAGCCGTTGATATGGTAGTCAAGCATCCAGTGCCTGAGCGAGTCAATCACATATTTCTTCACCATATAATGGTTTGTGGCAGTCTCGTTTCCGCAGCCAGAGCCGTTCGAGTAGCTTCCGTCGGAACTCTTCCTGTAGAAATATTCAGGAACGGTCGAATCATATAATGAGCCGCCCAGTGTTCCGCTTGTGTGGTTGTACACAACATCCATGTTTACGGCGATTCCAGCCTCATGAAGGGCTTTTATAAATGCTCTCATCTGCTCCACAGCGTCCGTTCCATCTCTCATATCCTTTACATATCGTCCTTCCGGAACATTGTAGTGGTAAGGATTGTACCCCCAGTTATAGTTCGGGTCGGCATTAACCTGCGCATAGTCAAACATCGGCACAACCTGCACGTGGGTGATTCCGATGTCCTTAAGGTGGGCGATGAATTCCTCGCTTTCCGCAAGGTCAAGGAATTTTCCGTCTCCGCCCACAGCCTTTGACCAGTCCCGGATGTGCATCTCGTAGATTACCGCATCTGAATATGACTTTGTCTCTTTTCCTGATGAGCCGAACGGATTCACATAGCCATCCTTTGTTCCGTAGTCCGTGCCTGCATTGATGTCTGCAATCTGCGCCGCTATTGAGTCCGGGCTTGCCGCCTTTGCATTGATGTCGCACACGTAGTATGTTGTTCCGTCATTCACAATCTGGTACTTGTAATACTTGTATGCGGATACATCTGTAAGCTCGTAGCTCCATACGCCGGTTGCATTGTCTTTTTCCATTTCTATCGGGTCAACAGCGGGAGTTCCCTTAAGCTCAGCCTCATCGCACGAACCGGAAGCCTTTGCCGCCACAGTCGCTGGCTTGAAGTTTCCGACATTTTTAACATCATCATAAAGAAGAAGCGAGACCTCTGATGCAAGCGGTGCCCACACCTTGAATGTAGCCTTGTTTCCGTCAATAGTAACGCCAAGGTCATCACCGTCGTATTTTATTCCAAGAGCGTCAATAAGCTCCACAGTTATGTTTGCGGTAACCTTGACCTCTCCACAAGAAACTGTATAAGGAATCTTATTTATATCTCCGTCAGAAAGCGTAAGCGTCGCGGATGTTGAGCTCGCTTTTACAGAGGCAATTGTAAGAACCGAGCCGTTGCAGTCCGTCACAGTGAAGGATTCCTTTGTGGCATCTGCCATGCCGAACACATTAAGAACAACAGTGTTTCCGTCCTTTTTTGTGATCTTCGCGCTCTTCAGCCCGGTACACTCATCCTCCGAGGAATATACAGTTGTGTCACCGTAGATGAACCAGAATTCAGCTCCGCTCGTAAGCCTTGCCTTCGGGATTGTTATATCTTTTGTCTGCGTTTTCGGATTTTCTGAGTCAACAAAAAGAATCCCAAGATCGTATGCCGGGTCAACAGACAGAGGACTGCTGAACACAGAGCCATTTTTTGTAAGCGCAAGGTCTCCCGGCCAACCTTTTGTGGAATAGTTTATGTCCGTACCGGCTTTTGCCCATGCCCAGACATTCCAGCTTTTTGACGCGTCCGCATAAAGGACGTTGACTTTTACGTCTGCGGTTTTGCTAAGTTCTTCAAGTTTTGTCGCCGCTTCCCTTGATTCCCCTCCGTTGCTTTCAGCGGCAGAATCCAGATTATTCGCGCACGAAAAAAGCATCGCGCCGGCAAAAATGGCAGCGATTATTCCTGTTATTTTTTTCATAAATCAATTTCCTCCCAAGAACTAGCGGACAAGAATGAATCTTTCAGACACAAAGAATTTTCCGTTGGCAGCCAAAGCCGCCTTGCCTTCCGCCTCAACCTTTTCTCTTTCCGTTGTGTACGTCATATAGTAAAGGCTGGATTTTCCATTGTTTTTTGCCCAGTAGAATGGAACTGAGCCAGACACAAGAATCCATCCCGCCGAATTCGTGTAATGGAATCCACCTTTGTCCGTAAGCACATAGCCTCCGTCCTGGAACACATATTTTCCGTCAGCGATAGAATTCCATTCATTGAAAAGGCTGTCCTTGTTTTCTCCGCCGGTTTCAAGAAGTTCGGATGCCACAACGAACACATCCGTTCCGTCCTTCTTGGCATTCAGCATATAGGCAGTGTTTGTCTCCGCTCCAGCAGGCTTGAATCCGCCGTTCGTGCTGTCATACTCAAATTCAGCAGGCAGAACTGTCTCATTGCCATCAATCGTGATTTTCTCTATCTTTGTCTTTTCCCCGTCAGAATCCTTGTAGACCGCGTAATTTCCGCCAGATTCAGAAGTAAAAGTAAGATACTCATAATATACATCCGTGCCACCACCAAGATTCACAACCTTGTTGCGGATAATGTCCCCTGTCCCGATTTTCATAGTTTCTGCGCTCCCGGAAACATTGTAGTCCGCTCCAGCCCCGCCAGAATCCGAGTCCGAGCCGCATCCCGTCGCAAAAAACGCAAGGGCACAGACCACGCACCCAAGCAAAAAAGTTGTCCTTTTCATTTAAACCTCCAGAAAAGCCTGTTTGTGTCTATGAAAACTCTC
>CAVBXG010000083.1:0-6319 GCA_963599585.1 bacterium | reverse complement strand
TTGAATCAGCTACCAGAAAAAGCGCGTCAATTCGCCATGCTGAGCGTACAAAGTAGCAGACTAAGCTATCGCTCAGAATAGCTCGGTTGCCGCTTTCTTTTTCTTCCCGCTTATTCAATTTATTTCTTCAGAAATAAACTCGACATTCAGGCTGTTAAAAAATCCACTTTCAAAAAATTCCAATTAATCTAAGAAACAGCCTATCTCACCATCTCTCTATTTCATCAGTTCACGGTACTTAAGCGCAAGCCGTTTTGATTTTACAGCCGCAAGTCCGCAATAATTGGAAGGATGCTCAAAGAATTTTGCCGGGTCAGCAACGCCAAGTTTTTCAAGCTGTGCAGTAATCTTTTCATAGGCTTCCTTGTGAGTTTTAAGAACCTCAAAGAATGTTTTGCCAGTCTGTTCAGCCTCAAGCGTAATCTTACGGATAACTTCATGCCCATCGTTCACGCCAGCTTCTCCCAAAAGAATGTAAGCCGGTTCAGCCAGAACACCGCCCTTTACCTTACCGCCTGCATTCTCAAGATTTTTAGCCATATTTTCGCGGTCAGCTTGCAATCCCTTAACAACGCTGTTCATTCTTGCAACAGCCATTGTAAATCCGCTAACGTAGTCGGCAATAAAACGCTGGCTTGCGGAATTTGTCAAATCGCGCTGATGCTCAGAAATCTGGTCCATATAGAACGTAATCACGCGCGGACACATCGCCTTCCATAAAGATTTAACATGCTCGCTGTTCCAAGGATTTCGTTTCTGCGGCATAGTCGAAGAACCAACCTGAGTCGAAGCAAAATATTCAAAAACCTCGCCGATTTCAGAACGCTGCAAGTTTCTCAAGTCATCAGCCAAGTTCGCGATAATTCCAAACGCAACATTCATCTCAAGCAAAAGGCGAAGAACATATTCCGGCTCAACAAGCTGGTTCGAATATTCAGAAGGATGAAGCCCCAAAAATTCGACATAAGTTCTTTCAAGCTCTTCCGGGTCTTTAACAATCATCGAAGGACCATTGTAAGAACCAACCGGACCCGCAAGTTTTCCAACAAGCTGATTAGAAAGCTCCTCAATGCGCAAAATAGATTTTCCCAAACGGCTAACAAATTCAGCAATTGACCAGCCAAAAGTAATCGGAACCGCGTGCTGACCATGCGTTCGGCCAACCTGCGGAGTCGCACATTCGCGCTCAGCAATATCGCAAAGATAATTTTCAAGTTTTTTAAGTTCAGGAAGAACAACGTTATGAGTCACATCCCGCATGCGGCAAGAAAGCGCAGTATCCAAAATATCAACAGAAGTCGCGCCCAAATGAATCAGCGGTCCGATTTTCGAGTCAACCTTAGTTTTCATCACATTTACAAGCGCACGGATATTATGTTTTGTTTTTTCCTCTTCAGCGTAAACTTCCTGCGGATCAATCGCCGCCGCCACATCATCAAGTTTTTTCGCAGTCTGTTCATCAAGCTCGCCGCGGATTTTCAAATGAGCCTTTACAAGAGCCGCCTCGCATTTTGCGCAAGAACGAATGCTAGCCTCTTCAGAAATATACTTAGAAAGCCCGGCAAAAGCGTCAGCTTCCGACAAAGAATATCGATGATCGATACAAGAAAGATTTTCAAAAATATTACGTGTTTCCATAATTTCATTATAAAGAATTGCAAAAAGAATAACAACTTTCAAAAAACCAAGCGATTTTTTTTATTGAACGCTAAGATTCCACCCCGCGGCAAATTCCCCCGCTTGCTTCATTCCTACAGAAAACCGGCCTTCCAGAGCCCGCTAACGCTCGGTCTCACTCCGTTCGCCTGCCTACGGCACTCTTCCAGCCCGGCGTAAAATCCCCAGCGAAAAAAAATAACCGCCAAAAACTTGGCAGTTATTTTCCACAAAACAAAATTATTTATTCAGCAAATTTATCCGGGCTTTTGTCGCCAAAATTAAACGCCACGCCAAAATAAATCTTGTGCCGCTGCCCACCGTTTACATCCCAGTGTTTAAAATCTTCTAACGTAGTTGCAACAAGAGGCACGCTCAAATCATATCCAACATCAAAACCAAAATGGAATCCAGTCTTGTTTACAATCCAAATCCTATAGCCCAAATCAAGGTTAAAATCAAAAGAACCACACCAACCTAAATAATACTCGTCATCTTTACGACCATCTTCATAAACAAAATTCTCTCTAAAACTCATCAAAGAAAGGTTATATCCAAATCCCGGAGAAACATAAAGCGAATGCATTTTTCCAAGATTAAAACGAACAGCCGGTCCTAATGTAAGATAAAAATCTAAAACAAAAGGGTTTTCAACTTCAGAAAAATCTCCATCTCTTCCAATCTCCACGCCAGAAAAACCAATATCCATTCCGTCAGAAAGGCTCATTCCAATATCAAGCCATTTTGCAGGCGAACCAAAATAAAAACCAAACTGGCTTTCAAATCCGGCCGGATTTCCCTGACGCAACTTCACATCATTTTCCAGCTCATATTCGGAAAACGGTGTTCCATACATGTTCAAATCAATCTCAACATTCGAAAATGCAGAAGCAACCGCAAAACCTGCAACAGCCAACAAACTAAACAACTTTTTCATATAAAATGATTCCTTAAAAAAAAGATTTCTTAGTCTACCCCCCCCATAATTTTGTCAAGTCAATACAATTTAATTTTAGGCGCACAAACTACCACAACAAAGCGTTTTCTGTTAAAATAAAAACATGAGCACAGTAAAAAAAACAAACGCAATCCGTATCCTTGAAACATTAAAAATTCCTTACGAAGCAAAAGCCTACGATGATGACAGTGAACATCCTCTTGCAAAAGGAGCTGCAAACCGAACTGCAGAAAAACTCGGAATCGATCCTGCCACAGTTTACAAGACAATCGTAATGCGGACAGACACAAAAGAACTCTGCGTGTTTCTACAGTCATCGCTTCACGAAATAAACCTAAAAAAAGCCCGGAATGCCGCCGGATGCAAAGAAATAAATCCAATAAAACCAGAAGAATTGCTTTCAGCCACAGGATATGTCCGCGGCGGATGCTCACCACTCGGAATGAAGAAAAAACTCCGCACATTCATAGACTCATCCGCAATGAACCTAGAAAAAATCCATATAAGCGCAGGAATCCGCGGAATGCAACTTTCACTCGCCCCAGCCGACCTTGTAAAAGCCTGCAACGCAACAGTTGTTGACCTGATTCTCGAATAATTTTCATTTGGGTGGCTTTTTATCCGTTTGCTAACCGCAAACTCCCAAAAAACAGGCTTTCCGGGGTTCCGCTCCCGCTCATTCCTACGCTACGCTCCGGAACGGCTTCGCCGCCCCTCCAATCCTTGCCACATAACAAGACATTTCTCAAAATTTAAATCGTTTGCGCTAATAATCCGGAAATACTGAAAGCATGGTCGCACTAAAACTTCGTTTTATACGACCACGAAAAAATATCGCAATCCAAGTTTTTTTCCAAATTTATATCGTCTGCGCCAACAATCCGGAAATACTGAATGCGTGGTCGCCGATTTTTTCGATTTGTCTTACTATATCAAGATATAAAAGCTCGGATTTTACGTCTGCGCCGCTTTCCAATCGTTTCCGGGCAAGTTTTTTCAGATTTTTTCTATATAAATCAATCGAATCTTCCAGTTCTGTCGCCATTGCAATCTTATCTTCATTCAAATGCTTATTAATATTTATATGAATAAACTGCAAAAACTGCCGAGCCAGCTCAACATATGGAATAAGCCGCTCCATGTCGTCCTGCTCAAATTTCATTTTTTTCTCAATGCTTTTTTTCAGCAAAAGTCCTGCCGCCAAAACCTGATCCGTCATCGACTCAATTTCATCAATAACGCTAATCATTATAGAAACATTCGTGCGCTGTGGCTCCGTCAAAGCAAGCTGCTGGCAATTTATCGCGTAACGCACAAGCTGCTCGTGCATCTGGTCGCAATAATTTTCCTCATAAATCATATCGTCAATGTGCTCATCAATAAAATCATCGTTTCTAGACTTTATTCCAATCTGAAGATGATCAAACATTTCGCGGGCAACATCCGTCATATCCGCAATTTCTTTTTCCATTCTGATAATATGCATCGCCGGATTTTCTTTTGTAAACGAACTTTCCGTAAATTCCAAAAGATAAGCAGATTTTTCCTTTTTTCCATCATCTTTTATTATTTTTCTTGAAAGAGCCACAAGCTGATTACTGAACGGCATCAAAATCGCAGTGTTCAATGTTTTAAACACCGTATGCAACATCGAAATCTGAATCGCAATATTATCAACCGGCGTAATCCAAACAACAAAATGAACAAACGGCTTAAAGAATATCAGCGCAAGCCCAGTTCCTATCAAATTAAAAAGAACATGAATCACCGCAGACCGCTTCGCTTCCGCGCAGCTTCCAAAACTCGCCATAATCGCATCAATCGTTGAACCGATATTCGAGCCAAGAGTCATCGCACAAGCAACGTCCAGCGTTATAATTTCATTGTACGCCATGGTAATAACAATTGCGCTGAACGCGCTCGAAGAATGCATCAAAGCTGTAATCACCACGCCTATCAAAACAGCCAAAATAATCGAAAATGCGCCCCAACTCTGCATTGCACCAATAAACGAAAGTTTCGACGCATCAAAATTAAAAACATCGGAAAGTCCGCTAAGTCCCATGAACAAAAGTCCAAAGCCCATAACAGCCTCGCCGATGTTTTTACAACGCAAATCTTTTAATAAAGTCAGAAAAAATCCAAGCCCAAAAATCGGAATCGCAAACGCTGAAATCTTAAAATTGAATCCAAATAACGCAACAATCCATGCAGTAATTGTGGTTCCAATATTCGCTCCGTAAATAACGCCAACAGATTGACTCAGCGTCAAAAGTCCGGCATTTATAAACGAAATCACCATGACCGTAGTCGCGCCAGATGACTGAATAATCATCGTAATTCCAAGACCAGTCAGAAGTCCGATAAATTTATTACCGGTCATCATACTTAAAGCCCGCTGAAGTTTTTCGCCCGCACTTTTCTGCACACCCGAACTCATCAGGCGCATTCCATAAAGCAAAAAACCAAGGCTTCCGATCAAAAGCAGAATCGCATTAAAAATACCCATGAACCTATTTTATCCTAAGAAGAACTTATTTCAAAATAATAAAACATTTCCACCAAAAAATTCCTTAAACCAAAAACCATTCCAAAACAAAAACAACAATGCAACAAACAGAAGCAACAGAAAAAAGTCCACCACCAAAAAAAGCGACAACAATTCCAAAAACAAGAGCTGCTATTCCAGCCACAGGAATTTGAGTCGCTTGAACAATCGCAGGGAAAGTCATAACAGTTAAAGTAATGTAAGGAACATAATACAAAAATGATTTTATAAATTTGTTCTGAATAGGTTTTCTGATTAAAGTCAACGGAAGCACCCGAATCAGATAAGAAACAACAAAAGAAATCAAAATATAAATCCAAACATTTCTTGCCATTTTCAATTTCCCTCTGAAACAGATTTTTTTTCAGAATCCGCGGAATCTTCAACAGGTTTTACAACAGCACAAACTGCAGAAATCACAACAGTAAGAATGATTGTTCTAGTTCCTCCAGAAATCTCTTTTATTCCCGGCAAAATTGAACAAAGATAACTAAGACAGAAACCACATAAAACAGCAATCGCTATAACAAAATTTTTTTTACAAGGCGGAATAATAATCGCAATGAACATTCCGTACAAAGCAACGCTCAAAGCACTTACTACCCTAATAGGAAGATAAGTTCCTGCAACAACCCCCAATGAAGTCGCAACACACCACATCGGGATTGCAAAAAACATCGCACCATAATTATAAAAAGGATTAAAAAAGCCTTCGCGTGCAATTGAAATACCAAAAATTTCATCTGTAATTCCATATCCAATAAAAAAACGATGAAAAAATGGCATCTCTGGACTAATTTTTTGGCTCAAAGAACAACTCATCAAAAAATAACGGGCATTAATCACCAAAGTCGCAATTGCAACCTCAGCATAAGTAGCCTTTGCTTGAATTGCCGAAAAAAGAGCATATTCTCCAGCACTAGCAACATCTAAAAAACTGGCAAAAAAACCTTCAATAAAATTCAAACCAGCATTTTTAGCAACAATCCCTAATGAAAAAGCTACAGCAAAATATCCAAGCCCAATCGGAATTCCGTCCTTTAAGCCTTCAAAAAAAACATTCTTTCTCATAAATCCATAAAACAAGCAGAGATTTTTTATACAAAAAAAAAGCCCGGCGGCTGCCTACTTTCCCGCCCCGAGGGCAGTATCATCGG
>CAVBXG010000082.1:0-6557 GCA_963599585.1 bacterium | reverse complement strand
ATATGTAAATGTGGAATTAATCCTATAGACAGTGTTGCATCACCTTTAGGATACAGAACCGAATATACAAAATCTTCTGAAAAGGATTTTGATGGCCGCTTTGAATGGTTACCAATGACAAGTGAAACTCGTATTGATAGTGAACAAACCGAAATAACATTAAAGCCGGTTGCAAATACTAATCTCTTGGTTGGTAATAATGAATATCCTGAAAAAGGTGTTGTTAATACCATTAATACAAATAAAGGTAAACTTTTTACGCTTCTCAAATCTAAAAAGGAAGAAGGCTGGTATGATCCAAACTTTGTAATTTATAAAGGGGCATTTGACTTTGATCCGGAATCACAGAGGTATTTCGCATTGATTTCTTCAAAAGTAACAGGTGTCTTAGAGATTTGTGTTAATACTCAAAATCCAGACATAATACTATCTCCATTACATTTGTCAAATGAATTACTTGAAAGACAGAGACTAACAGCTCTTAGAGGTGCTTTTGTTTCATGGGGGAATTTGTTACGAAAGGCCGTCACAAATTATTTAGATATTGAGACAACCGAGTTGACTGTTGATTATTTTGTAAAAAGAGATAGTCAAGACGACAAAGCGGTAAGAGCAGGTGTTTTCATGGTTGAACAACTTGAGAATGGAGCAGGATATACTTCTTTCTTAGGTAATGCAGATTCTGAAATACAGTTTGAAGTCTTCCTTAAGCAGTTACTTAAAAATGGAGATATCTATGAAAAAATAACAGAAGAAAATCACAAAGAAACATGTGATTGCTCATGTTATGATTGTTTACGAGATTACTACAACCAAAAATATCACGAAATGCTTGATTGGCGTTTGGGACTAGATTTGGCACAAATTGCTGCAAATGATTCTTATGTTCCTTCCATTATGGATAAGTCTGGCTATTGGTATAATCTTCTTCAATCAAGAGTTGAAGCTATGAAAGGTCAAGATACAGAAGAAATTGAGTTTTATCCCCATAATGAAACATTTATTATAAAAATAAATAACGAAACTATAATTCTGGCGCATCCATTCTGGAGTATGCAGAAGATTTCTAAATTATCTACACAGTATGGATGTCCTAATGCTAGAATAGTTTATGTTAATACTTTCATTCAAAACTTAAAGTTATAGGAGTGGTTAATGTTGCATTTTTAATATTACTCGTCCAAATGAATTAAGAAATATTAATAAAGAAAACTTCATCTTCAAGCTCATTCAGACAATCAATCTTACAAAATCTTGTCAAAAAATCTTGCTAAGGTTGAAACAGTTTTATGTCCTATATGTTTGGAAGGTTTTAGGAAAACAGACTCATCTACTTTTATAAAACATATGTGGGAGTTTCATTCTGTTGAAGTGAGTTCAAAATTTAAAATGAGGAAACAGATTTATTTTTGCAAAAAATGCAATTTTTTGCTTAGCGGAGTGCATCCTGCTATTGTTGTCCAGCATTTTTTTGAAGCTTGCCATTAAAAATATGTTTTCTTGTCTGCAAACTTACACTACATATACATCTTGAATTATTAAAAAATGTAGTGTAAATTATAGTTACACTACAAATAATCAAAATTAACAGATTTGTAGTGTAAGTGTGTTTATATGAAATCGGATGTGGTAAAAGCGGTTTTTCAGGATGAACTAGAAAGAAACCAGCACCTAGTATCTCGTTATGAAAAAGAATTGGAAAATCTTCCTAAAGGGTCTATTTATAAGAGAAAAATAGGTAATCATGAATATTTGTATTTAAATTACAGAGAAGGAGACAAGGTTATTTCTAAATTTTTGGGGAAAAATGAAACGTTTGATTCAGATGAATTGCAGATACAGTTAGATAAGCGGAATGAATATAAGCAACTCATAAAAAAGCTAAAACTCGAACAAAAGGATTTATTAAAGGCATTAAAATGAGAAAAGAGTAGGAAGAGGCTAATTTATGAAATTGCCCTCTTGCATATTGAGACAATTATAACAGACGGAAAAAAATATACGTTCATAATTTCAGAACCTTCTACATATGTAACTCAAAAAATTCTTACAAATCTTAATCATGGGCCAATCAAATAATTTTTCAATTTTTTTCAGTTTTCTACTTGCAATTTTATTTCACAAGGTGTATGTTATTGTCAGATAGGAGAGAATAAGAGGTTTGTGATATGCCGGCTACTGAATACGGAAAATATTTGAAGAAGCTCAGGATTGACAAGGACAAGACGCTTGCGGCAATGGCGAAGGATATGGGGATTGCTCCTTCTTATCTTTCTGCGATTGAAAGCGGTGAGCGCGTTATTCCGGTTGATTTTACGGAAAAGGTTTCTGAAAAGTATTCATTGGATGATGAGGCAAAAGACGAGCTTAAGGAGCTTGAGCTGAAGACTCCGCGCAATGCGGTTCAGCTGGATTTTAAGAAATCTGGCAGCACGGAAGAGCAGAAGAATCTTGCGATTCTGTTTGCCCAGAAATATGCGGATTTGAGCGTTGCGCAGATTGAAAAAATCCGCGCGGTGCTTGAAGAAAAATAAAGAAACTGGCCTGTCGGCTGAAAAAGGAGGTGTGCCTATGCTTGTGCAAAGTGAAAAGGGCAAAAAAATAACCGCTTAAAAGAAACGGCAATTTCTTAAAGCGGTTTGGTCAAAGAAGCAAGAAGAATCTTGTTCAATGAATGTGTATTATTGATTATAGGTTCTTCTCTTCTTTTAGTCAACAGTTCGGAATGGCTTTGATAAAGCATTGTCAGAGTGCATATTCCGGCCTTGCAGGATTCAAAACTGAATTCTTGCATGCATAAAGATTGTGCCGCAAAAAGTTGATGCGGCTGACTAAAATTGCGGTCTGTATTTCAGGCTGCGAGGAGCACTGTGAATTTCAAAATAACAAAACGTCCGAATCCGCGTGTAAAGGGTTCTTATCTGTTTCATGCTTCGCCTTTTTATTCAGACGAGCTTACGATTCTTGATCTTGCAAAAGATATTAGCGACGGCTGTACTCTGAACGTTACCGATGTGGAGGCGGTTCTTTCTTCGCTTGTAAGAAAACTTCCGCTGTTCCTTAAAAAGGGCTTTATTGTTCAGCTTGGCTCGTTCGGAAGAATCCGGCTTTCGTTCAGCGCGAAGGGCAAGGAAAAGGCTTCTGATGTTGAGTCTGCGGACATTTCTTGCAAACGGATTGTTCTTGTTCCGTGCTCGGAAATAAGAAAAGAAATTGAGTCAACGACTTTTTCGAAAGTCAGTGTGGTTACAGAACGTTCTTTGGAATCTTCCTCTGAAGAAAATGAATCTTCTGTATAGAACAGTATTTTAGTTTTAACCGCCAGTGGGAAGCTGTTGTTTATAAGCAGCTTCTGCTGGCGGTGTTTTTTTTGATTCATAATATATTCAATAGAAAAATCTTTAAAATTATTACTCCGACACTCTATGTCGCTCTTGCGTTTTATAATGAAGAAAAATAAAGCGAAAGGGCGATTTTTTTTTAATTTTCGTCGCGAGTTTTGGAGGTTGTTATGTCGGAAAAGCAGATTCTTATCAATTGCGGGAAAAACTGGTTTGAGTTTTCAAAAAGCAGAACTGGGCAGCTTGATTACTGCGGAAAAGTTGAAAATCCATCGTGCTTGAATGTTGAAAATTATCAGAAACTTGCATCAAGTGCTTATTTTACGCCGAGTTATTATGTATTTTTGCAGGACGAATTGAACTGTTCGCCAAAAATTTACGTTTCGCCAGAAACTGATGTTTCGAACAAGGATACTTTTGATTTTCTTCTTCATGTTGGAGCTTTGCTTTGCGCGGTTGAGGCTAAGGATTCGCTTCTTGCAGGCGAGCTTTATTTGCGGCGGAAAAAATCATTCGACAAATTTGCGCGGCTCACTCAGTTTATAATCGAGCCAATTTCTGCAGAAATTCTTTTTTCGCTTTTGTTCGGGCGACTGTATGATATGGAAGAAAACGAGATTCCGCTTGTGCTGGATGCCGCAAAAAAGAAATTGTCTTACCGCTGTGAATCTGAAACTTTGGAGCAGGCGTTCGTGCGTTATTTTGAGGAAAATGAAATTTGCCTTACGCTTCCAGTTGTCGGAATGAACTATCACTGCTGGTCGCCGTATTCGGACTATCTTGACGGTTTTGCGGAAAATTTAAGGGCGGAAGATTTGCTTGCTCAGACGGAAAAAATCAGAAAGGCGAAGCAAGATTTTTATTCCTCGCTTGAAATTGCGGTTCAAGCCGAGCCTTATAATCCTGCTGATGAAAATGCAATTACAGTTATGGCGGAAAACCTTGACGCAAAAATCGCCGGAAACCCGGGACTTGAAAAAGCCGGATATATCCGTGCCACCGCCGCAAAAATAATCCGTGCCGCAAAACCTGAAAAAATGTCGTTCAAGGCGGAACTCATGCGGATTGCTGCCCGGAATGTCGTTGTAAAAATTGAAGTGTAACGGAAACAGTTTGCAAATTATTTTGCGGACACACCCAAAGAAAAACTGTGATATAATCAAACAATATGGAAGAAATTAGGTTGCTTTATGGGACTGGAAATCCGGCGAAACTGAACGCGATGAAAAAACGGCTTTCTGGACTTGGAATCACACTTATCGGTCTGAAAGATTTGGGCTGCGAGATTCCTGATGTTGTCGAGGACGGGAAAACACCGCTTGAGAATGCCCGAAAAAAGGCGGTTGCGTATTTTGATGCGTTCCGTATTCCTGTTTTCTCGTGTGATTCTGGGCTTTATATTGACGGCGTGCCGGAAAACGAACAGCCGGGTATTCATGTGCGCCGCGTGAATGGAAAGGTTCTTTCTGATGAACAGATGATTGTTCATTATTCTGCTTTGGCGGAAAAATATGGAAATCCAACGGCGCGGTACAGAAATGCAATCTGCTTTGTTGCGGATGAGAAGCATATATATGAAGCGATGGAGCCTTCTATGGGAAGCAGCGCGTTTATTTTGACAAGCAAGCCTTATCCGGTGATGAAAAAAGGTTTTCCGCTCGACAGTCTTTCGGTTGATATAAAAACTGGAAAATATTACTACGAACTTGCAGGCAATGAGCTTGATAAGCTTGCGGTGGAAGACGGATTCGCGGAATTTTTCAGAAAAATTCTTTTTGAAAAGCAGAATTAAGGAAAACAAACATGGCTTCTGACAAAAAACGTGACGACATCCGCCGCACTACACGCATAATCCAGATTGACGAGATGCTTCGCGGCGGTGCTTTTGTGGGAATGGACGAGCTGATTTTTAAGTTCGGGGTGAACAAGCGGACGATTGAGCGTGATTTTGAGCGGCTCCGCGATGACATGAACGCTCCGCTTGAATATGACAAGTCGCACAGAATGTACCATTACACTGACCCGACTTTTTCCGTGCCGAATGTTGTGCTCACGGAAGGCGAGCTTTTTACGGTTTCAACGGTGATGCCGCTTATGGAGCAGTACAAGAACACGCCGCTGGAACGCTCGTTCAAGAATATTATGGCAAAAATTGCGTCTTTTCTGCCAGACACGGTTACGGTGGATTCCTCGTTTTTGAACACTGATATAAGTTTTATTTCCGACCCGCTGCCAAAAATTGATGCGGAGGTTTTCAATCAGATTTTCAAGGCGATAAAGAGCCGTTCTGTTGTTTCGTTCGGATACAAAAGCGCAGGAAGCAAGGTTTTTAAGGACAAGATTTTTGACTGTTATCACGTTGTGTGTCAAAAAGGGAACTGGTATGTGCTGGGATTCGACCATGGCGCGGCGGATTTTCGGGTTTTTGCACTTTCGCGGATAAAAAACATTGTTTCCGCTGGTGAAACTTTTTCCGTTCCAAAAGACTTTGACATTCAAAAGCATATCGACTTGAATTTTGGAATTTGGAACAATCCCGAACCGCCCGAAGAATATGAATTCCTATTTTCCACAAAAATGGCGAACTACGTTCTTGAGCGCGAATGGCACAAAAATCAGCTGATTGCGCAGCATGAGGACGGCACAGTTCTTCTGAAATTCAGCTCGAACCAAAAACAGATGGTATTCTCCTGGGCGATGGGCTTTGGTGATTCCGTTACGGTGATAAAACCTGAAAGACTGAGGGAGAAAATCCGCGCGGAATGTGAGAAGATTGCGAGGAAGTATAGCTAAGTTACAAATCTATAAAATCTGCTTATTTCATGCTATAATTGCAATATCTAATTTTTATTTAGGGGAATAAAAATGCATTCAAAATTTTTGGAAAGCTTATCAAAAGATGGAGCATTGATTCTTGCAAAAGTGTTGAAACATATAATCAAGGAAAAATAGGTATGAAACAAAAAATTAATGTTTTACTAATTTTTTTATTGGGAATAGCTGTTACTCTTATAATGCTAGGTTGCTTGAGTTTATTTAAAAATTCACTTTTTAATAATCTTGGATATTTCTTAGGCATGAGTGTTTTAATAACTATTGTTTCACTAAATTTAATTGTGTTCTTACAAAAAGAAAAAGATATTAAGTATTTTTTTTATTATAGTTTAATTTTTTTATTGTTTCCATTTTATTCATCTTTAACAGTGAATATTCAAA
>CAVBXG010000081.1:0-6661 GCA_963599585.1 bacterium | reverse complement strand
ATGATATATGTCGCAACAATATTTGCAATTTTTCTATTTTACAAGTTTTACTTCCTGCAGCAAGAAACTCTTATTTTGGAATTATAAAAAATAAAGAACTTGCAAAAATGGAAGGTTTTATAAATGAGTTTTCAACATTGTTTTTTTTACGTAATCTTACAAATTTTTCATCAGAAAAAAAAGAATTTATTTTCATTGGAAATGACTCGCCACATTATTCAACTTGGATAGATACAGAAAACTACGATAAAGTTTCACTAAAAAAAATAAAAACGAGCAACATCTCTACTATCTTAGAATCAACAGACAATAAAACAATTATGACTTATCAAGTTTTTATTGCCTCATTAAAGCAAATCGGACTTTTTATTGATTTTCTGAGAGAAAATAACTGTTTTAACAATACGAGAATTGTAATCACATCTGATCATGGATATGAAAACAATATAAAAACTGGGTCAGACAAAGAAACAGATTTTTACAACAACAAAATGCTTTATTACAATCCGCTTCTTATGGTGAAAGATTTTAACTCTGATTCAGAGATAAAAGTTGACAATAAGTTTATGACTAATGCAGACACAATATTTTTGACTTCGGACGGAATTGAATTATTTCAGAACTTAAAAATCCATTTCTGAATAAAGAGTTAAAACAAGACAAGAACAATGGTGTCGATGTTTATTGGAGTTACAACAAAGCCAATGATGATAACAGTCTGATTCCAATAGAAAAAAGATACACTTTGCCGCTGAAAGACGGATATAAAATAAAGAACGGATTCTTTGATATTTCAGGATGGGAAGAAATAAGCCGCTAAAAAAATAACGTTGATTTTATGGTCAGCAAATTAGAAAAATTCAAAAATCCTGCGGACTTTAGTAAACCACTTCAGTCGGCAGGATTTTTTTGGGTTTTAGGGGCGAAGCCCCTAGGTGAGTGGGTAGACCGCAACAAAGTGCGGGCGTAGGGCGAGACTTCGCCCTTCTGTATTTAAATATTACTTACAGCTTTCGCTTAGCTCCTGGTGCTTTCTAAGAAGTTCGGTTGTGAGGGTTTCCGGGAAAACTTTGCTGTTTGTCGCCTGATTTTCGGCGTCAACGGTTTCGCCTTTGTACAGAACAACCGGGTAGTCCTTGATGATATTTGCGCGTGCGTTTTTGATGATACATTCAGCCATTTCCATTGCAAGCGGATTGTATTTTTTCTTGTTGATTACGGCAACGGATTCTGTAAGCGAGAAATTTCCTTCAACTGGATCAACAAAATCAATAGGAAGTCCGGCTTTTTTGTCGCGCACGGCCTGATGTCTTAGCCCAAATCCAACTGCAACTTCGCCGGAACGGATTTTTTTTATCGGACCGGAACCTGAAAGTTCAAGGTGCGGACCTGCGTTCTTATAGATTGCCTTTAGGACTTCTTTTGCGCCTTCTTCACCATATTCAGAAATCAGTGCCTGAACCATAAGCCACGCTGTTGTGCTTCCCGTTGGGTCAACAACGCTCACAAGATTTTTATATTCGGGATTTCCCAAATCTTTTATGCTTTTTGGGCAAGGAATTTTGTCTTCCTTTAAAAGTTTTGTGTTCACAATCACTGCGCCTTGAAGGGCAAGCAACGGCGTGTAGAACGCAGGATGCGCAACTGTTGAATCTGCCTGAAAAGTCAAATCCTTGAACATATTGTTCATCTGCTGGGCGCTTTCAATGCAGAAAGAGCTCATTGTAACAAGATCCGCCTCAATGTCCGAACCTTCGGCAAAAAGTTTTCCGCCAAGTTCGCTTGTTCCAAACGACTGGAAAATATACTTTCCGGCAAATCCGTTTTCATCAAGCGCTTTTTTTACAGAAACAACCGCCTCGTCATCAGCATTTGAATAAATAATAACCTGCTTTTCCGCCTGATTTTTCTTTGTACAGCCAGAAAACAGCACAGCGCACGCAAAAAGTGCGGCAAAAAGTCTGATTTTTTTCATTTTTTTCCTCTGATATAAGGTTATTATTGCATATATAACACGCAATGAAAACGGCAAAAATGTGCAGATGGTGAATTTTTCGGAAATTTTACAAAACAATCAGTATTCCACGCTTCCGCCCACGCCTTTGAACTTTTCCACCAGAGCCGTTATTTTCTGAAAAACCGTATGTTTCTTTGTCAGATAATTCGGATTCAGAGGACTCATTTTTGGAAGAATTGAATTCAGTTCTGTTCCGTTTTCGCTTGCAAATTCTTTTTTTAATGAAACTGCGATGTAATGCCTTGCCTTTTCTGGATTCAGTTTTTCTTCCGCAATCAGCTCATCCACCTCACGGAGCTGTTCTGCCTGCGCGTATTTAAAGAATGAATCTATAAGTGCCGCTTTGTCGCTAATCTCATCAAGATTTGTCTTGTTTATAAATTCCACGAGAAGACTTTCCTTTGCGCGGTTTCCAATGCTTGAACGGATAAGGCGGCGGGCATCTTCAACAATAGCTTCCTTGTTCTGATTCTTTTTGTTGTTTTCAAAAATCAGCTCAAGAATGTAGTCAAGATTTATTTCCTGAGATTTCAAAAGGTCAACTTCAAAGACAATATCGTCCCAGTTGATTGCAAGAGCGTCTTTTTTATCAGAATTCTTCTGGTTTCGCAGCCAGTCGCGTATGTCATTGTAAGTTGACTTATAGTTTTGAATCGCGCGGTCGGAAGGAATTTTCACATCCCTCATCGCAGAAACAGTTTCATCGCTCAGATAATATTTTGCCTTGAATTCCTCAACGGCTTTTTCATCGTTCTGGTCAATCTGCTGAAACGCCTTCAATCCTGCAAATTCATCGTAATTCTGAAGAACATTTTCTATGCGGAGATATTCGCCGAACAGTTTTGTAAATTCAATTTTCTGTTTTTCAGTTGTGATTTCATCAGGATTCGGAAATTTTTCTTCAAGCTCTTTTACCACCTCAATGTATCCACGGCAAGTCTCGCCAGTTTCCTTGTCGCAGAAACCTTCCATATATTCTGAATAGCTTTTTTCAAGGATTATATGATTTGTAGCCCCGAAAAGCTTGATTGCGTCAACCGTCGCCTGCTCCAAATCCCTGAAAGTAACGATATTTCCAAAAGTCTTTGTCGAGTCAAAAATGCGGTTTGTGCGAGAGTAAGCCTGAATCAAACCGTGATAACGAAGATTCTTGTCAACAAAAAGAGTGTTAAGGCGCGGCGCGTCAAAACCGGTAAGAAACATCCCGACAACGAGCAGCAAATCAACTTCCTGATTTTTCACGCGGTTTGAAAGGTCGCGGTAATAATTCTGAAAACTTTTTCCCTCCGTGCTGAAATTTGTCTTGAAGAGATTATTGTAATCGTCAATCGCAGAATCCAGAAATTCCTTTGAGCTTGAATCCATTGCGCCTGTCTCAAAACTTTCGTCCTGAATCTCGCCGATTGCGTTCTGCTCCTCGTTCGCCGCAAATGAAAAAATCGTGGCGACTTTAAGCGGCTTTTCCCTGTCTTTCTGCAAATTTTTGAACGACTCGTAATACATTTTTGCGGCTTCAACGCTGCTCACAGCGAACATCGCATTGAATCCGTTTGCGCTTCCAAACATTCTGTGGGTTTTCTGGTTGAATTTTTCAAGAATATACTGTGTGATTTCCTTTATTCTGTCAGGATGAAGAAGAGCCTCCCTGTTTTCCGCTGCGGAAAGTTTCTTTTCATCCTGTTCAGATTCTATCTCCTTGAATTTCGGACGCACGTCATTGTAGTCCACCTTGAATTTTAGGACTTTCTCATCACGGATTGCGTCTGTAATAATGTAGGAATGAAGCTGCCTGCCAAAAACAGAAGCCGTAGTTTCCGCGCCAAGAGCATTTTCCGGGAAAATCGGCGTTCCTGTGAATCCGAACTGGTAATAAAACTTGAACTTCTTTTTAAGATTCTTCTGAGCCTCGCCAAACTGAGAGCGGTGGCATTCATCAAAAATAAATACAACCTGCTTGCGGTAGATTTCAAGGCTATCCTCGCTTTTCATCAGATTGTTGAGTTTCTGGATTGTTGTAACAATGATTTTATTGTCGTCCTTTTCAATGTTGCGCTTAAGCCCTGCTGTGCTTTCCGAGCCGTTCACGCTGTCAGGCGAAAAACGCTGGTATTCCTTCATCGTCTGGTAGTCCAAATCCTTGCGGTCAACAACAAAGAAAACCTTGTCAATAAATTCAAGGCGTGTCGCAAGCTGAGCCGCCTTAAAGCTCGTAAGTGTTTTTCCGGAGCCTGTTGTGTGCCAGATGTAGCCTCCGCTTTCCGTTCCGCTCCATTTTTTTGCAATGTATGAGCTTTTTATTTTCCATAAAAGCCGTTCTGTCGCCGCAATCTGATAAGGCCGCATTACAAGAAGCGTGTTTGTTGTGTCAAAAACCGAATAAGTAAAAAGAACATTGAGCAATGTATTCTTCTGAAAAAAAGTCTGTGTAAAATCAGACAAATCTTTTATGAGTGAATTGTCGGACTTTGCCCAGTTCATTGTAAAGTCAAAACTGTTCTTGTTCCGTTTTGTTGTGTTCGCAAAATAGCGCGTGTCAGTTCCGTTGGAAATCACAAAAACCTGAAGATATTTGTAAAGCGAATGTTCAGAATTGAAGCTTTCCTTGCTGTAGCGGTGAACCTGATTGAACGCCTCGCGGATTGCAACACCGCGTTTTTTCAGCTCAATCTGAACCATCGGGATTCCGTTCACAAGAATTGTAACATCGTAGCGGTTCTGATGAGTGCCAGTCTGCTCAAACTGCCGGATTACCTGAACCTTGTTCCGAAGAAGTTTATCCTTGTCTATAAGATAGATGTTCTGAATATGTCCGTCGTCAAAAACAAAGTCAAAAATATAATCATCATGAATCTTGCGCGCCTTGTCGTCCATTGTGTCGCTTGGCTTGTCAAGATAAGACTGAACATAGCGTTCCCATTCGCTGTCAAGAAAGTGAATATTATTCAATTCTTCAATCTGAGTGCGCGCGTTCGAAAGCAAAGCCGCAGAGTTTTTCACGTCAGGAAGATATTCATAGCCAAGATTTTTCAAGTCATCCACAAGCTCACGTTCCAAGTCAAATTCCGACTGGTAGCCGTTCTCGCAGACCATAAGCGGCTTTACATATTTATCCAAAACAATGTAATTCGGAGACTCGGCGATTGTCTTGTATTCTGTCATTTTTGGGATTTCCTTGTAATATTTAGTGTTTATCTTTTTCACGCATATATTCGTCAGCTATAAAAGGCGCGCTTTCGCTCCACATGCAGCTTTCTGTGTTTTTCAATGCCTTGAATGTTCTTGACTTGTAAAACTGAAAAAGCATTTCATCAAATGGCTTTGAAAAATATCCAGCAAGAAGTCTTACAACTTCTTCAATTTTCATAAGGATGTCAATTGTTATGTCCTGATTGTTATAAAAAAAGTGCGGCACTCAAACCTCCAAATCTTGCTTCCAAACAAGGCATTTCAAAGCTTCTTTGGTATGAAAAGAAATCTGGTCGTTCACCTTGAAAAAACTTAACTGCTGTATCGCCTGTTCAACCGTATAAACTCCGGAAATATAAAACGCGATTGTGCGCATTGTATTGTCATTTGCAACAGGTCCTTGAATTATGTCATAATCATGAGGTATTCCGCCTTTTGTCCGGCATTTCTTTACAAATTCAAGCCACTCTTCGTTCATTCCGTCAAAAACTTTTATCTTCAGACTGTCATCAGGAACATATTCATATTCTTTTACAAAACTTCCGGCTGTGCCGTAACGGAGATACTGGTTCTTCGCCCATCTTTCAGCCTGCTCAAAAATTGTTGTCGTGTAGAAACCTTTTCCGAAATCACGCTTGTCCTTTGATTTTAACAAGTCGATTTCCTTAAAACAAATTCCCGTTCCGTGATATAAAATCATTTTGATTTTTCCTCGTATCGAGACATCACATCCTCAACAAACCCAACAGTTTCCTCAAGCGGCTGGGTGTGAAGCGCGTCATATTCCTGCCGCACAAGATTAAGGATTCCATGCTGATTGAATTTTCTGTAGACATCTTCCTCTGAAAGATTATGTTTTTGCGCATAACCTTCGACTGCCGTCACAACAAGCAGATTTTTGTCCATTTCAGTCTGATTCATGATGATATTATACCATTGTTTTCTTGTTTTTAAAATATCAGTTTATTTATTTATGATTATATCATTTTCAATTTTTTATCGTGTTTTAGTTGAAAGGCTACTTTGCTATCTAAGACTTTATTTTTATTAGGTATATCAGATAAATAAATATCTATAGGTTTCTTTAAATAAAAGCCTTTTATATATTTAAATAAAAAATATGTTAGCATTGAATCGCTAAGGGGATTATGTGCTTCATGAGCAAAAGAAAACATACTCGCAAAACTTCCAAGATTATTGCATTTATGATTTCCTTGTATATCAAATATAGTAGAAAGCTCTTTCACATCATAAAATTTTCCCTGTATTGGTTCATAATTATGAAGCTTTAATTGATCATTAATAGACACAAATTCTTCTTTTCCAAAGCATACAGAAATATTTTTTTCATTTAATATCTTGGGACTTATAACACTTATAAAATTATCAAAATTACTACAAACAATGGACTGTGGAGCCAAAATCTTTTTCTTATGTTTAGGCTGAGTTCTATTAGAC
>CAVBXG010000080.1:0-6986 GCA_963599585.1 bacterium | reverse complement strand
TTGACTTTATAAATTTATTAAACAGAATAAGAAAATGTGATAATGGCTATGAACTCGATATTGAATTTTTAAATCAAAATTGTGAAGTAAAAACTAAACTTGCAACTCAAGGTAGAAGCCATCTTCCTGAAAATTGTATATATCTTACAACAACGAATGAAAATGCAGATAAAGTAAATAATGAACGATTAATAAAATTTTCTAATGAAACTAATCAAACTATTATTGAATTTGAAGGAACTTTTGAGGGTAAAATGGATGAGACAAAGGTTGAAAGAATTCTTACTCCAAAATTACTTAGATTATGCATTGGTGCTAAGATTATGATTACTAGAAATATTTATTTTAGGGAACACAAAGGAACTCCAGATGTTGTAAATGGTTCTTTTGGTTTTGTATCTGAAGTAAATTCTGATAAATCTATAATTACAGTTTCTCTCATTGATGGTAAGCAGATAAAATTGGAAAAGCACTCGTGGGATATGATTTCATATATATGGAATGAAGAAGAAAATATATTGGAAAGCAAGGTTTGTGGTTCTTTTAAACAATTTCCATTAAGGCTTGGATGGGCATTAACTATACATAAATCACAGGGGATGACTTTAGATTGTGTAGATATAGATATTCAGGAAGCATTTTCTCCTGGACAAGCA
The DNA here is from genome assembly GCA_963599585.1 of bacterium. Lineage (GTDB taxonomy): Bacteria > Spirochaetota > Spirochaetia > Treponematales > Treponemataceae > Treponema_D. Next base: position 6,330 of record CAVBXG010000080.1, on the reverse strand, counting down.
TATGTTGCATTAAGCCGTTGTCGTTCTCTTGACGGATTATATCTTCAAAAACCAATAAAAATATGCAATGTAAAAATAGATAATACTGTAAAGCGATTTGATGAACTTTTATTTAATGAGCAGGACGATTTTATTTTTTAGTTTTTTCACAAATTTTAATAATTTTTTTCATACAAAAATTGCAATATCAAATTGCACTATTTTTTGATTTTTTTTCAAAGTCTGTAGATTAAGTCTGGCTGTTCATTGAAAAGTTCTTCTGGCGTTAATAAAAATAGATTTTTTACGCGTGTTTTTTTCAAAAGAGAATATTCATGGCGGCCCGGCAAGCACCTTCGGCACTTGCCGTCGCTATGTCCGCCCTTCGCTAACCGCTCATTCTTGGGTAATTTCGACAAGCTCAATCACCCAAGAACTTCGGGGCTCCCAGCGCTACCGCATCCGTCTACAAAAGCTCCTTCACTTTGCCTAAGACTACCGCATCCGCCGGAAGCCATTTTACGCTTTCAAGTTTTTCAGCGGAAAGCCAAGCCGCATTCTCGTGCTCAAGCAAAGTCAGTTTTCCAGAAACAACCGAGCACAAAAAACATTCCATTTTCAAGTGAAAAGCAGGGTAGTCGTATTCAACCGTGCAAAGTTTTCGTTCCGCCTTTATTTCAGTTGCAAGCTCCTCGCGTATTTCCCGGACAATCGCCTGTTCCGCGCTTTCGTCCGCCTCAATCTTTCCGCCCGGAAATTCCCACCAGTCCTTCCATTCGCCGTATCCCCGCTGAGTCGCAAAAATCTGCTTTTCTCCGCCGGACGCTGTGCGGAGAATCACTGCCGCAGAAACGTGGATTTGTTTGAGAGTAACATTTTGTGGTTTAGAATTGATTTCTGTCATAGTGTATTTTCCTGTTTTCTTAGAATTTCATTGCATTCTGTTAGAAAAACATCTTTAGGTTTGTCGATGTAGAGGTTTACAATATTCCAATTTGTTCTTCTTCCTGATTCGCCTGTTGTTTTTCCTGTTAATGCTTTTACTTTATCGTAATTATAACGTTTTATTCCTTGCTCATCTAACATTGAAGCAATGTTCTGTATTTTCATTTTTATTGAGGACAAGCTTCTGTCTGCTAAATTATGGATTTTTCTTATTCCGCCGAAATCATTTTCATTAAAAATTGCGGCATAAGTGCATAATATTATTTCATCTTTTGTAAACAGTTTTTTCATTGTGATTTTATCTCTTGTTTTCCCATTTTGTCAGTGCGTGTTATGAAATCATTAAAAAGTTCGTCTGGGACGCGGTTGTGAAGTGCAAAACGCATTGTGATTGGCTTGTTGCCTTCCGCGCTGTCTGGAAAAGTTGAGACCTGACCAAGATAAATGAACGGCTGAGTCACGTTTTTAACCTTTTCAAATTTGCGCACAAAAAGATGAAGGCGGATTTTTCTTTCGATATTGCGGAGCAGGTTCTGTCCGACTTCAGAATTTTGCGTTGTGCTGTTTGGCGACTGCCACTGAAAATGTTCCGGTGTTATGAATTTGTCAGCATAGTTTATTGAATCCTTTATATCCGCGTCCTTGTGCAGATTTACAAACAGAAAATAATCCGGCTTTGCGGAAGTTATAAGCCCTTGACCGCGGAACGAGGAATGGATTTTTGTGTAGTTGCATAAAAGAGCCGCATCCCGCATCGTGTATTTTTGGTAGAGCTTTAAAAACGGCAAAGTTCCGTTTTCAGAATAATCATCTGAGCCGAATTCGTTTTGGTAACGGAGCAGATTGTATTGAATCAAATCTTCTAGCCAAAGCTTCTTTTGTGCGGAAAATTCTGAATTCACAATAGAATTGACTGTGTTTTTGTTGAAATAAATTGTTCTTCCGTCAAAATCAAAAATCGCTTTTTCGTAGTTAGGTTTTTCTCTGGAATCAAAATATGTTCCGCCAAGCGTCTGGCATGCGTGAACGATAGAAGTTTTATTCACAAAAGAAAGATATTTTTTTGCCTTTTCTGCAATTTCATCAACAGAAGCAAAGTAATTTTCGGAACAAAAAATCGTCTCTGCGATAATCCATTCTTCCGCGCGTCTTGCTGGTGAATAAAAACTTAAAAGCTGCATAATCTGCCTGAAAGATTCATCCTCATTCATCAAAGAAAATTCGGGATGGGATTCTTTTTCAATATATGCGACAAAATCAAAATACGTCTTGTAGTTCGGACTGAAAACTGTGAACCGCGCAGGATCAATGCTTCCGTCATGCTTTAGATAATCAACAAGAAACGGAACTTTTCCGCCGCATACATGCTTGAACGAAAAATAAGATTCCTTCATGTATTTAAGCGACATGAATTTTTCGTTCTCAAGCTGGCGCAGAATCTGTTCCTTTGTGATTTTGTCCATGTGGATGTAAGTTCCGTTCGGCAAATCCGCAAAATCATTTGCGACTTCAAGTTTCAAGGAGTCGCGGTCGTAGTCCTGCTTTCCGTTCAGGGCAATTGCCATCAAAAAAGATTTTTTGTAGTTTCCAATAAAGTCCAGAACTGTTACGAATTCCTTGCCGTCCAATTTTCGCAGTCCACGGCCAAGCTGCTGAATAAAAATTATTGAGGAATCGGTCGGGCGCAGAAGCAAAACTGTGTTTACTGACGGAATATCGATTCCTTCATTGAAAATATCAACTGAAAAAATGTATTGAAGCGGAGAGTTGTCATCTTCCAAAAGACGCGCATATTTTTCGCGGATTTCTACATTATCATCTCCGGAAAGAGCAACCGCAACTTGTCCGCTATTTTTTGAAAGTCTCCTGTTGAATTCTTCTGCCATATATTTTGCGTGTTTTACAGTTGCGCAGAATCCAAGAGCCTTTTGTTTTTCACCGTCATGCCCGTAGAAATTCATTCTTTCAATGATATAATCAACGCGGCGGTTCACCATGAGCATATTTGCAATTTCTTCTATATATTCGCTTGTTCCTGGTTCAGCCTTGATTTTTGAATAGTCGATTCCTTCCGCGTCAGTAAGGCCAAAATAATGAAAAGGGCAGACTAAATCATGTGCAAGCGCGTCCCGCAGCCGGATTTCCACAGCGACATTGTTGTCAAAAATTGAATATATGTCGCCATTGTCGCTTCTTTCTGGAGTTGCTGTAAGCCCAAGCAGAAAATTCGGAGTAAAATACGCAAGAATATTTTTATAGCTTTCACTTGATGCATGGTGGGCTTCGTCTAAAACAATATAGTCAAAGTCTTCCTTTTCAAATTCCTTGTAATGCCGGCTTAAAGTGTCGCGCGTTGCAAAAAGATACTTGCAGTTTTTATCTTTCTGGTTTCCTGTGAAAAATCCTGAGGAATAGTTTTCTTCTGTTGCAGAACAGATTGTGTCAAAAGATTCCTTCGCCTTTTTCAGAATGTCTTCGCGGTGAACAATAAAAAGCAGATGCTTTGGTTTTACCTGCAGTGCGTCAAATACTGACATATAAGTTTTTCCGCTTCCGGTTGCGGCGATTGCAAGCGCCTTTTTCGCTCCTGTTTTTCGCAGGCGGTCAAGCTTTACAATCGCTTCCTGCTGCATTTCGTTCGGCTGGATAACACTCAAAGAATTGCCGGACAAAAAACCGTTATATGAAAATAAAAGTTTTGGCTCTTGCTTTTGCTGACGCTTTACTTTTGCAAGATAATCACGGTAAGAAATCAAAAAATCGTCAGAATATTCTTTTGCCCATGGGCTTTTCCAGAGCGTTTCAAATTCGTCAAGAACAGATTTTGTGAAAATTCCGGGTTCCTGCTGTTTGCCGCAGTTTTCATTCTGCAGAACGTTCCATTCAATGTTTGTTTTTAAGGCACGGCCCGTTATGTTTGATGAGCCGATGATAACAGTCCATTTTTCTGATTCAGGATTATTCTTGTGGAACAGATAGCCTTTTGCATGAAAGCCGTCATTTTTTGTTGGCGGAACATAAATTTTAAGATGAATATTTTTGAATTTGGAAAGCCGCTCAAGAACTTGCGGACTTGTCATTTCCTTGTAGGTTGTTGTAAGAATCTCGCCACGGACATTGCGTTTTTCAAGAGAGTTTAGCGTTTCAAGCAGAACCTGCAGCCCGCCATAAGTTATAAAAGCCACGCTTATTTTAAACTGAGAACAATCACTAAGATTTTCAATAAGCTCATTGTAAAAACTGCGGACAGGACTGTTTGTGATAAGGAGAGATTCTTCCATAATGCCGCTGAATCCCTTATTTTGTGATGAAAAAGCGCTCAAAAAATTGTTCGTTTTTTGGGACAGATGTGTTTTCTATATCTGACATTCTTAATCCTTAAACCAATGTTAGATTTGGAATAAATTTAAAGCTTCTTAAAATACAAGTGTCGCATAGATACAGCATTATGTCCGGTTCCATGCTTTCTGACGGATATTTTCAATATTTATGTCGCTGTCTTTCCATAGACCAAAAACTTTTTCAAAATTCTCAGAGGAAGGTTCTGCTTTTTTGGAACGATTAAAAACAATTGAACTCAGGAGCTTGTTTAATAACGAAATCCGGTCGGAGTAAGAGAGCATTTCTATTTCGCTATACAGTCTTATTACATTTGAACTTTCCATAAAATGCTCCTTTTTAAAATGATTATCCTTAACTATAATATAGCGTTTTTTTTAGATTTTCAATTATCTTTTTTTAGAAGAAACGGATTTAGGATATTATTTCTTCCTAAACCCACTCAAAATACCAGAATGCAAGATAAAGTGGCACATTTACCATCTGCTCTTGCTCGCGGTAGTCTGACATAGAAAAACGGATTCCGGTTATTTCAGTGTTTGCCTTTAGAATTGTGCTGAGTGATTTTGCCCTTAGATTTTCTTCAGCTTTTACTTCAACAGGAAATACATTTTCTTTTTGAAATACAAAATCAATCTCCAATGTGGAATTTTCATTTGAATAATAATAAAGGGGCAAAATATATTTTGAGCTTAATGCAGAAAAATATTGCTGTGCCACATACTGTTCTGTAAAAGCACCTTTGTATTCGGTCATCAGTTTTGTGCTGACAAGGATTTCTTTTGCTGGAACGTCAGAAAGTGCTCCCAGCAAACCTATATCATTAAAAAATAACTTGAAAGCCGAAAAATCCTCATAGAATTTGACCGGCAGTCCGATTTTTTTTACACGCGGAACTTTGTGAACAAGGCCTGCATCTATCAGCCATTGAACCGCATTCTCAAATTCCTTTGCACGTGCTCCCTTTTTTAATGCGCCCCAGATGAATTTCTTGTTTTCCTTTGCGAGCTGACTTGGAATTGAATTCCAAACGGCCGTAACTTTAGCCAGTTCCGCTGTTGGAATGTGTTTGGAAAAATCTTCTTCATAGTCACGCAGAATGTCTTTCTGAATCCGCCTAACCTCAAGCAAATCCTGGTTTTCAACGTATCTTTGAACAACCAGAGGCATTCCTCCTGTAAAATAATATTGCCGCAAAAGTTCAGTCAATTCAGTTTTTAGGGCAGAATATTCATTCCATTTATGCTCATCAAGATACTGGACAAGAATATCTTTGTTCATTGCAAGAAGAAATTCCTTAAATGAAAGCGGATAAAGCGTCAAATGGTCAACTTTTCCGACAGGAAAACCGGTCCCCTCATGCATTTTTACGCCAAGAAGAGAACCTGCTACCGCAATGTGATATTCATTTGCATTTTCACAAAAATATTTAAGACTGGTGATTGCCACCGGAAGAATTTGAATCTCATCAAGGATAATAAGTGTTTTTTGTGGCAAAATATTCTGACCACATAGTGCAGAAAGAGAACGAATGATTCTTTGTGTATCATAATCTGAAAATATATTTTTTACAGATATTTCTGTTTCACAGTTTATATATACAAAATTTTCATATTCATTTCTTGCAAATTCCTTCAAAAGCCAGGTTTTTCCAACCTGACGGGCACCTTCCAGAATAAGAGGCTTTCGGCTGTCTGAGTTTTTCCACTTCAGCAACTCTTTATAAAGTAAACGCTTCATATAATTATATTACATTTTTCTAGGGGAAAAGTTAAGGTAATTTCGCACTTTTCTAGGGGAATATTAAAGGACTCATCACATTTTTCTAGGGAAAAGTGAAAGTTTATTTCTCAATTAGTTCATGTTCTGCGCAGTTGATTCCATTCTCCATATCTTCGATGTTTTTTAGCAAATGTTTTTGGTTTTCCTCACTGTAAAACGGGTCTTCAGAAGAAATTTCTATCTTCTCTGTCCTGTTTGTCAAGTTTTTTAACACAAAAATCTACCCTGACCTGTCCCAAAAAACGAACAATTTTTTGAGCGCTTTTTCATCACAAAATAAGGGAT
>CAVBXG010000079.1:0-7843 GCA_963599585.1 bacterium | reverse complement strand
AAATAAAAGACTCCTCAAAATTTGCCGATATTGAGAAATTCCTTACAGACAATTACGGAAAAGAAAATATTTTTAATTATAAAGAAAATACTTTTGCTCTGCTAAAGGAAAACACAAATATTGACGAGGCAGAAGACAAAGCCGCACTTATTGAAAACAGCATAAGAACACTTTACGAAGAGCCAAATCTGACAATCGGAATTTCAAGCCGCTCAATCCGCACGATTACGGCAGACAGACTTCTTGCAGAAACGGAAGAAGCATTGAACCATGCGAACAACGATCCTGACTCAAAAATTGTTGGTTTTCATGTTGATGTTGAAAAATACCGTGAATTTGTGAAAAATTCCAAGAACCAGGAAAACAATTCAGAAAATCAAGATAACGAATAAATCATGGTCATCTGAAATTTCAAGCAAATCTATTTTTCTTCGGAAGTTTCAGATGCTTCACTTTGATTTTTTTCATCGCCTGTAGCTTCAGGTTCATTTTCGCTGTCCGCAGACGAATTTATCTCTTCAAGTTTTTTTTCAAACAGAGAAATATTTGTGTTGTCCTTAAATTTTTCCTTTAAAACAGCAAGATTTTTTTCAACTTCGCTATATTTTTCCATTGCAAAAAGAACATTTATATAATTCACAAGAATATCTGCATTTTCAGGATTTTTTTCAACAAGAGAGACATAAATATTTTCCGCGGAAGAAAGTTTTCCATTCATCGCATAAATATACGCAACCGACATTTGGATTGAACTGTTTTCAGGATCACGCTTATATAATTCAAGATAGAGTTTTTGTGCCTCTTCCCAGTTTTTATTCATCGCGTATGTGTGGGCAAGCTTATAATTTGCGCTCCAACGCAGAGTTTTGTTCGCTTTCGCAAGATTGTAATAAGTTATCGCCTTGTCATATTTTCCCAAATCATTATACGCATCGGCAATGTTCATGTATTCTGCAAAAATATTGTTTTTTTTCGCCACAGTTTCACCAGGAACAGGAACTCTAAACGAGGCACAAGAGGAAAAAATAAATGGAAACAAGAAAAACAACAATTTTTTCATTTATAGCACTAAAATTTTATACAGCTGATTTTTATTTATCCGAATTCCAGAGACAATCAGATGTGTGTCAGAAATTCTTTTTACACTTGAATCTGTCAGGGCAAAAGCAACTTCCAGCATTGCCTGGGCAGCACCAACAACCCGCGGATCACGGAATTCAAACTCAAGCTCAGAAATGTACTGATTTTCATTTTTCAAGTCATTTTTAAGAAAACCTTTTACATAAATGAGCTTAAAATTAAGATTCGCGCCAATCAATGTTGTAAGAAACGACTGCGGCTTTGAAGCATAAAAGCGAATCTGACCGTCATGTAAACCATTTTCGTACGAAAGCCAGCCACGGATATTTTCATCAAGCAAAGAACTATCTTCAAATTCAATATTCTGGGAGATATTGTGGTAACGCTCAATCATCGCCGGAACAGAATTTCCAATCAGCGCGATATTCTCAGAAGGAAAAGACGCAAGAATTCCAGAATTATTGTAGACCGTGTAAGAAATATTTTTCTTGTCAGAACCTTCAAGAACCAGCTTGTCGGAAGTCCAGCCATTTTTTTTGGAAAAAGCAGAAGAAACCGCAATTTTTGGAAAACTGCACAAAGAAGAAATCTGAAATTCAACAGATTTTTTCGACTTTTTCAGTCCAAGATAAACAGTGTCAATCCGTTCCGCAACTTTCTGGGCATCGGCTTCAGAAAGCCCCTCAAGATTATTCTGAAGCATCCGGGAAATCAGATTAAAATCAAGATCTTTTGGAATGCGAATATAAAACGCACTTCTTGAATCAAGAAGATCAAGCGGCTCAACCTCGCTTACAAAAGGTGTTGATTTGCAGGCAACTGAAAAAATCCCCGCGGCAATCAGAATGAAAGCCGCAGACATTCCTGAAAGCCATTTTTTATGCTTTAACAATAGAAATTCTCCATTTTTTGTCATCAGCGTCAACTTCTGTTCCGTTTGAAATAGAAGCTGCAAACTCTGCTGAAGAAGCAAGTGTCTCTGATGAAATAAAATCCTTGAACATTTCAAAAGAAGCCTTTAACTCATCGTCGCCGGAAACAGTAAGATTGATTCGGTCTGTAACCTCAAATCCTGACTCCTTGCGCAGGTTCTGGATTCCACGGACCAAATCGCGGACATAGCCTTCTTTTTTGAGTTCATCTGTGATTTTTGAATCAAGTCCGACTGTCAAAGTTCCTTCGTTCAAAACTTTCAAGCCATCTTTTTCAAGGCGTTCAACAAGAATTTTTTCAGAATTAAGTTCAACAGAAGTTCCATCAACATCAATAGAAAGATTTGTTCCTTCCAAAATAGACTGAATCTGCTCAGAAGAAAGCTCCTGAATTATTGAAGCAGCCTTTTTCATCTTCTGGCCAAGCTCTTTTCCAAGAACTTTGAAGTTTGCCTTGCATTTGTATTCTACAAGCTCATCCTCGCGGTCGTGGAATTCAACTTTTTTAACGTTCAGTTCCTCGCGGATTGAATCTTCCATCTCGGCAAGAACGCGTTTTTCATTTTCGTTGCGGGTTACCAAAGCAACAGAAGCAAGTGGCTGGCGGTTTTTCAGGTTGAACGTATTTCTCAACGAGCGTCCCATAGAAACTGCCTTTTGAACAGTCGCCATCTTGAATTCAAGTTCCTCATTGTGCCATTTTTCGTTGTAAAGTGGATAATCGCAAAGATGAACAGATTCCTTATCTTCTGAAGTCCGTAAATTCTGCCAAATTTGCTCTGTGATAAACGGAATAAACGGAGAGGCAACCAGACTGAATGTCTTTAGGGCAATATAAAGAGCCTCGTATGCCTCTTTTTTGTCTGCATCATTTTCTGACTTCCAGAAGCGGCGGCGTGAACGGCGGATGTACCAGTTGTTCATTTCATCAATGAATTTAACAATAGGATCAACAGCACCGCTCAAATCGTAGTCATCAAGTCCGGCTGTAACATCTTTTATAAGTTTCTGCGTAATTGACAAAAGCCACGCATCCAGCGGATTTGAAGGAAGTTTTTCATCAAACAGATGTCCTGTAGGCTGAATTTTATCGATATTCGCATAAGTCACAAAGAAACTGTAAGAGTTCCAGAGCGGAAGAATAATATTTTTGATTACATCGCGAACGCCCTCATCGCTGTAGCGAAGGTCATCAGCCTTTACAACTGCAGAATGGATAAGGAAAAGGCGAAGCGCATCCGCACCGAATTTATTGATTGCCTCAACAGGATCGGTGTAATTTCGGAGCGATTTTGACATCTTTCGTCCGTCAGAAGCAAGAACAAGTCCGTTTACAATACAATTCTGAAAAGCTGGTTTGTCAAAAAGATGAGAAGCAAGAACGGTCAAAGTATAGAACCATCCGCGTGTCTGATCCAAACCTTCCGAGATGAAATTCGCAGGGAAATGTTTTTCAAAGTAATCTTTGTTTTCAAAAGGATAATGCTGCTGCGCATAAGGCATGCTTCCAGACTCAAACCAGCAGTCAAAAACTTCTGGAATTCTGTGCATTGTTCCACCGCACTTTTCGCAAGGAATTGTGATTTTATCAACAAACTGCTTGTGCAAATCTTCCGGGTAAACACCAGAAAGTTTCTTGAGTTCATCGCGGCTTCCAACACAAAGTTTATTTTTACAGTCAGGATTGTCGCACTTCCAGATAGGAATTGGATTTCCCCAATAGCGGTTACGGCTTACAGCCCAGTCGCGAGCACCGGCAAGCCATTTTCCAAAACGACCTTCCTTTATATGGGCTGGCTGCCACTTTATCTGGCTGTTTGCCTTTAAAAGCTGCTCGTGATGATCCGCAACTCTTACGAACCAAGAGCCGATTCCGCGGTAAATCAATGGTGAACCGCAACGCCAGCAATGCGGATACTGGTGAACAACTGTGTCGCGCTTAACAAGTTTTCCTTCTTTTTTAAGGCGATCCATAATGTCCTTGTCGCAGTCTTTTACAAAACGTCCAACATAATCAGAAACTTCTTTTGTAAACTTACATTCAGCGTCCATCGGCTCAACGTTTGGAATTCCTGTTCCTGCAAAAACCTTGTTGTCTTCCTCACCAAAAGCCGGGGCAATATGAACGATGCCTGTACCGTCTTCTGTAGAAACATAATCCGCATTAAAAAGACGGAAAGCACCTTTTTCGCATGGCTGATGGTTTTCTTCAGAACATTTTTCAGGATCTTTCAAATATTCAAAATATGGGAACAAAGGCTCATATTCTGCGCCTAGAAATTCAGTTCCAAGTTTTTCGTAAATGATTTCGTAGTCAGACTCGTTTTTGTAATAAGCGTGAAGCCGGCTTTTCGCCAAAATGTAATAATCGCCGGATTCCTTGTCGAGGATTTTCACATATTCAATTTTCGGTCCCATACAAAGTCCAAGGTTTGAAGGCAATGTCCAAGGAGTTGTTGTCCAGGCAAGGAAATAAGTTTTTCCGTTTGTCATTTCAGCATCTTTTATTGCTTCTGGAGCTTTTGTAACCTTGAAACGGATTGTTACAGCAGGATCCTGCTTTTCTTTGTATCCCTGGGCAAGCTCATGAGTTGAAAGAACTGTTGAACAGCGCGGGCAATACGGAAGAATATATTTTCCTTCATAAATAAGACCTTTGTCCCACAAGGATTTAGCAACCCACCAGATTGATTCCATGTAACCAGGATTCATTGTCTTGTAGTCGTGATCAAAATCAACCCAGCGTCCCATTCTAGTAATTGTCTGGCGCCATTCTGAAGTATATTTTAGAACCGAAGCCTTGCATTTTTCGTTGAAATTTGCAACTCCGTAAGCCTCAATTTCATGCTTTGAATTTATGCCAAGTTCTTTTTCTATAAGATTTTCAACAGGAAGTCCGTGGCAGTCCCAACCAAAACGACGCTCAACTTTCTTGCCCTTCATTGTCTGGTAGCGCGGAATAATATCTTTGATTGTTGAAGGAATAAAATGCCCAAAATGCGGAAGTCCTGTGGCAAAAGGAGGACCATCAAAGAAAACATATTCCTCTGCCCCTTCCCGCTGGCTAACTGATTTTTTAAAAGTATCGTCTTCTTTCCAAAATTCCAGGATTTCTTCTTCCTGTTTTGGAAAATCTGCTTTTGGATTGACTGGCTTATACATATCCTATAAATTCCTTGAATAAAAAAATCGTATATAATAGAAAATTATAACGAAAATGAAACAATTATTCTACTTTTCAACAATTTTTCAGCATTTTTTTTGCAGATGAATGGAATTTAAAACAAAAAAGCAGAGTTTTTAGCTCTGCCTTGATAAATCAACAAATCACAACATTGTCTTTTTTCACAAATCCTAAATCTTCCAAGAAATGAACGGTTCTGTAAACAGTCGCACGTCCGATTTCTCCGTCTTTTGTGCGCGCAAGATAATAAAGTTCCTTGCACGAACATCCAGGATTTTTTAAGATTATATAAACAAGTTGCTTACGCTGTTCTGTAATTCGGCATCCTTTCATTTTGAATGCACCCACGATTTGATTAAATTTCTCGTCCATAGGCCACCTTCTGAAATTTTTAAGTTTGTCAGACCAAAATGAATCAATCCAACATAAGTTAGCATAGACTAACTATTAAAAAATGTCAATTATCTGATTTTTTACGCATTTTCATCAAAACTCTCAGCCCAAAGCAACATCCAGAATCATCATAAGAATAAAGCCCAGCCCAAAACCGATTGTTCCATTGTTTGAATGTTCTCCTTCGCTCGCTTCTGGAATAAGTTCCTCCACAACAACAAAAAGCATCGCGCCTGCCGCAAAAGCCAGCAAGTACGGCAAAATCCCCTGAATGAAATTTGAAAGAATAATCGTAAGAAAACCGGCAATTGGCTCAACAATCCCGGAAAGTGTTCCATAAACAAAGGATTTTACAGTTCCGTTTCCTTCAGATTTTAAAGGCAGACTTATAATCGCGCCTTCTGGAAAATTTTGAATCGCAATTCCAACGGAAAGCGCAAACGCGGCGGCAAAACTCACTTCAACAGAATTTGAAAGGAAACCGGCCGCAACAACGCCAACCGCCATTCCTTCCGGGATGTTATGCAGCGTTACCGCAAGGCAAAGCATTGTTGTCTTTTTGAATTTTGAAGCAGGACCATCCGCATGCTGGGCGTCAAGATGAAGATGCGGAACAACCATGTCAAGAGTGTAAAGAAACGCCATTCCCAAAAGAATTCCCACCGCCGCAGGAAAAAAAGCAAAATGCCCCATTCCGCGGCTTTGAGAAATCGCAGGAATAATCAGCGACCAGACAGAAGCCGCGACCATCACCCCGGAAGCAAAACCAAGCAAAAGTTTCTGGAGTTTTTTGTTCAGCTCATTCTTCATGAAAAAAACAACCGCAGAACCAAGCAGAGTTCCAAGAAAAGGAATAATCAAAATATAGAAAATATTTATCAAAACAACCTCTTTTTACAAAAATAGTTAAAAAAAACACAGGATTCAAGCTTTTTTTAAGGAGAACGATTCGCTTAAATCCTGTGCAAAAGTCGGGTTTACTTTTTATAATTTATGACTTGCAGTCCAATAAATTCAAATTAATTATGCTTCCTTGCCAAGTTTTTCACAGGCAGCAACAGTCTCCTCATCCGGGGAAAGATGACCGGCAAGACCGTCACCATTCACAACAGTTGCACCAGCAGCAGAAATCCGGTCGCGCCACAGACGAAGCCATTCACCGTCGCCCCAGTCGTATGAGCCAAAAATTGCAACTTTTTTTCCAGAAAGTCCAGATTCAATCGAGCTGTAAAAAGCTTCCATTGAATCCTCAAGCTCCTCCGCGCCCATTGCAGGACTTCCAAGAATTATAACATCGCTTGCAAGAACCGCAGCAGAATCCGCTGAATCCGCAGTTGCAAAATAAACCTCCGCACCAGAAGATTCCGCACCTTTCTTTACGGCATTCGCCATAGCTTCAGTATTTCCAGTTGTTGTTGAATAAATAATCGCTTTTTTCATTTTTTTACCTCAAATTTAAATTATTTTTGTATGCCTTATAGTTTTCCGCAGCCTGCGGAATATCAACGCCTTTTTCAAGCTGAGTTGAACAGTAATTTCTGCAGGTCGCATATTCGTCCATCTGAACCAATGCCGACTCAATATTGCTGTACACTTTCCAGTCACCGCAGAATTTGAATCCAGAACCATTGTTTAATTCAAACTGAACAACATCTTCCAGCGGATAACCAAGAAAAAATCCAACTTCATGCGGAAAATTTCCGTTCATAAGCAATCTTGAGATAAGCTCTAGCAAAATTGCCTCGAAGCCTTTTTCCACCGGATAATTTTTTCCTTTTAAATACGCAACAGCCTCTTTTTTTGCGCATTTCTGCTGAAGAAGTTTTTTGTTATAAACAAACAAAAGAATCCTATTCTCAGTCTTTTGGATTGGAACTATAAAAATTCCTGCCCCTGAAAAACAAGCTGAAAGTTCTGAAAGTTTCTCAAATTCGTTTCCATAATATTCTGTATTTATTGAAAACAAACTTGCAGGTTTTATGCCGCAAAACGCCGGCGCACCGCATTTTATCAAAACTTGATCAAAGCTCATCAGCTGTCCTCTTCTTTTTTAGTTAGCTAAGACTAACTAATTTATACAGAAAAATTTATTTTTATTCAAGTAGTTAGCATAAACTAACTCATTTTTTTTTCCGATTATTTGATAAATATGCAATTAAAAAAAATTTTTTCTTTTTTAATATTTTTTTTTGCCGCAGAATTCTTTTTTTCTGAAATTCCAGAGCAAATAAAAGGAATCTGGTCAGGAAAAGAC
>CAVBXG010000078.1:0-8020 GCA_963599585.1 bacterium | reverse complement strand
CGTGTTCCCGGCTTTAATTAATCTCTGCCATTTACACAAATTTTATGACAGGGTCAAATAAATCGTTAATTTTAAAATACTGAACAAAAATGCCTTTCTAAATTTATTTTAGAAAGGCATCCCCCCCCACTACTCAATCTCATACGTCATCATAATTCCTTTGCCTTTTACGTCGCATTCTTCTTTTTTGTAGTCAAAGGAAATGTGTTGTTTTTCAAGATTTTTTCTGACGGAATCTGTGAATCTTATGTGGCCTGGCGTGCAGCAGGATTCCATTCGGCTTGCAACATTAACGGCGTCGCCCCAAATATCATAGATAAATTTGTTAAGTCCGATTACGCCTGCAATCACTTTGCCGGAATTCAGTCCGATTCTTAGCTCAAACTTGATTTTTGCCGTCTTGTTGTATTCTTCCAAATCTTTGTACATTCCAAGCGCAAAATTAAACATCACAAGAGCGTGGTTTTCATTTTTTGAAGGAACACCGCAAGCCGCCATGTAAGAGTCTCCAATCGTCTTGATTTTTTCAACGCCCATCTGTTCCGCCCGCTCATCAAAACGCGAGAACAAGTCGTTCAGGGATTTTACAATATCTTCCGCCGACTCTTTGCTCGTCTTTTTTGTAAAGCCCACAATATCAGAAAAAAGAATTGTAACATTGTCAAAAACATCAGCAATCGTTTTTTCACCGGCAAGTCCTTTCATCCGTTCCGCAATCGAAACTGGAAGAATATTTTTAAGCAAGCGGTCAGAATCATCTTTCGCCATCTCAAGTTCAACCGTCGCCTTTTGAATTTCTGTCTCAAGCACAAGCCTGCGTTTTTTGTTGTTGTAAGAAAGCAGAACAAAACTAAGAACAATAATTCCGCCAATGAACAGTGCAACCAAAATCCAAAACCAAGCCTGCTGGTAAAAAAATGCCTTTTGAATCAGCACAACAGAAGCCGGTTCTTCAGATTTTACGCCGTCGCCATTTATAACATTGACTTTAAAAGTGTATTTTCCAGGCTTTAAATTTGTAAACGAAACTGTGCGGAACGCCGTCAGCTCAGAAAAATCTGAATCATATCCTTCAAGCATATACGAAAAACGGTTCCGGTCGCTAGCAGTAAAGCTTAAGCCCGTAAACTTTATGTCAATGTGCTTTGTGCCGGCAGGAATTTCAATCGGCTTGTTGAAAGTTTTGTACGCTTTGTCATCAACATTTATTTCAACAATCTGAATTATCGGCAAAATTGAAGAAATCTTTGTACGAACCGGGTCATAAACCGCAAAACCGTCAGCCATTGTAAACCAGAGCCGGCCGTATTTGTCTTTCATGCTGAGGGCAGTTGAATTTGTTCCCGAAGATTTTAATCCGTCATTCTGATTGTAGAATTTGCAGTCGATATGCTGAATTTTTCCATCCACAACTTTAAGAATATCGTTAAAATCCACAGAAGAAATTCCGCGGTTGCTAATCATCCAGGCGTAATCGTTTTCGTCCACAAGAAGCTGAAAAATCGCATCCGAGCCAAGTCCATTTGCAGAAGTCAGGTTTACAAAGCCAGGATTTCCGCCAGATTCAGCCGTTTCCGCCGCAACAAACTCATTTTCAACAAGAGATTTTGCATCTCCTTTAAAACAAGAAATTCCAGAGCCTGTGCAAATCCAGAAGCGACCTTCAATATCCTGTGAAATTTTAAAGACAACATTTCCGGCAAGTCCAGAATCAGTTGAGATTTTCTTTACAACCGCATCGTCCTTCATCAGGTAAACTCCGCCGCCGTCAGTTCCAACCCAAACAAATCCGTCATTGTCCTGATAAATGCACATTATGTATTTGTTGTCAAAACCGTCTTCGTCCGCAAAGTTTTTTATCGTTCCGTCCTTGTGAATCACAGAAAGCCCGGTTGTTGTTCCGCAGTAAACGTCGCCGTTTTTTGTTTCAATTGAAACACGAGTTTTATTTCCCGCAAGATTTTCGTCCGTTGACCAGCTTAGAATTCCTTCTTTTGTGTAACGAATCTGGGCCGGTTTTGAATAGCAGTTGACCAGAATATCGCCGTTTTGAGCAACTCCAACATGGCGAATCCGCACATTTTTGCAGAAATCCGTAAGCTCATTTTGAACGCTCAAATCGTTTTCATAGCAAAGAAGTCCTTCATCCGTTCCTAGCCAGACGCGGTTATTTTTGTCCTCGCAGATTGCATTTACAGGAGAAGAAAGTTTATTCATCCTGAATTTTCCAAGACTGATTTTGCCGATTCCGCCATTGTCAGTTGCAACCCAGATATTGTGCTCGCGATCCTCCAAAATCTTATTAATCGAAGCATTTTGAATCTGCGTGTTGTCATCGTAAGTTGTGTAAACGCCATCGCTAAAAAGAACCAAGCCGCGTTCCGTTCCAAACCACAAAGAACCAGTTGAGTCCGAATAAATGCACTTTGAAGGCTCGTAGTCAATAATCGTTCCAGACTTGATTTTGTCAATCACTCCGTTAGAAACTTTTACAACACCGTTTGCACCAAGCCCAAACCAAAAATTTCCTTTTCTGTCCTGCGAAATTGAAGAAGGAATAAAATTTCCAAGATAATTCAGATTTTCAAAACGCTGAAAAGAATTCCCCGAATAAAGATAAATTCCGTTTTCTTCAGTTGTAAGCATCCAGATTCTTCCAGCCGTGTCGCAGTAAAGCTGACTTACAATAACGTGCGAAATATCAATTTTTTCAGAAGCGGCAGGCTTTACAACAGAACCTTCGGGAGTAATGTAAACAACGCCGGAAGCCGTTCCAACCCAGACATTGCCAAATCTGTCTTCTATAAAACTTCGCACCGAATTGTTAGGAAGTCCGTTTTCCGTGGAAATATGCTCCACCGAATTCCTTGAAAATTTCTGGATTCCTTCGTCGTTCGAGCCGACCCACATAAATCCTTTGGAATCTTCAAAAATCGAACGCGCGGAAATAAAATCCATTTTTGAATCTGAATATTTGTTCAAATTCTGAAATTCAAATCCATCAAACTTTACAAGACATTCGTAAGTTCCAAAATAAAGATAACCGTCTTTTGCCTGAACAATATCCAGCACCGAATTTCCCGGAAGACCATCCGCAGAAGACCAAGTGCGCGTTACATAATTATTGATACTGGAAAACTGGGCAAACCCAACCGACGCCAAAAATAAATAAAAGCCAATAAACAATAAGAATTTTTTCATTTTAATAGAAAAATTATAAATTTAAATCTGTTTGTTTGCAATTTCAAAGAATGAAAAGTAAAATAAAAAAAGATGTTCCATAAACAAAAAATCCGCAGATTTTCAACTTTTTTAGCAATCTTTATTTTTTCCGCATTTCTTTCATGCTCAGCAGGAGAACCAACAAAAACTGAAAAACAAAATTTTCTGCTTCCAAAAGATTTTATGCGCGGCTTTGACGCGTCAACAGTTTCCCAAATCGAAGAAAATGGCGGAATCTACCACACGGCAAGCGGCACTCCAAAAGACATTTTTGAAATCTTAAAAGAAAACGGCGTAAACTGGATTCGGCTGCGCTTGTGGCACTCGCCGGACGCAACAAAATCCTCCGGAGACAACACCTTGCAACGAACTTTAAAAACCGCACAAAGAATCAAGTCAAAAAATTTAAAATTTCTTCTTGATATTCATTACAGCGACACTTGGGCAGACCCCGCAAACCAAAAACGCCCGGCGGCATGGGATTCGTGCACAACAATCGAAGAACTGAAAGAAAAAGTCTCTGAATACACAGCAGAAATTCTGGAAACTTTAAAATCCGTCCAGCCAGACATGATTCAAATAGGAAACGAAATAAATCCCGGAATGTTGGTAACTTACAGCAACGCAAATTCCATCACAGAATACGCCGAGCCAACCTGCTCTTCATGGAAATCAGAAGAAAGCGCAGAAAACCTTGGAATAATTCTAAGCGCCGCCGCAGAATCCATCAGAAAATTCAACCCGGACATAAAAATCATGATTCATCTTTCAAGCCAAAAAGATGACAACCTTGAATGGTGGCTAAAAAAATTCCCGAACCTTGATTTTGACTACATCGGTCTAAGCTATTATCCTTATTACGAACACGGAACTTTGGATTCACTAAAATCAAACATCAAAAATTTAAAGGAAAATTTCAAAAAAGAAATTCTTGTGGCAGAAACTTCCTGGGCTTGGACAGACGAATGGAGCGACCAAACTCCAAATCTTTTTGGAAACGCTCAAAAAATCAAAGGCGCAGAAAATCTAAAAAAATATATTTCCAGATTTGAAACTTCCTACATTCAAGAAGACGAATCAAAACGAACAAAAAGCCTAGGAATCAACGCAACAATAAAAAATCAAGCCGCTGTAGTCAAAGCGGTTTTCAACGAAGTTTCAGAATCCGGCGGCTGCGGCGTATTTTACTGGGGCGGCGACTGGATTCCAGCGCAAAATATTCAGAACAGCTGGGAAAATCAGGCGATGTTCGATTTTTCCGGCAAGGCACTTCCAAGCCTAAGCGTTTTCAGAAACTGACCTTCTGCTAATTTTTTTCACAAAGGCAAAAACGCTCAGCGCAACAAAAACAACAGAAACAAGCGCAATCACAGGAACTTTTGGAACAACCGCATTTTCACCAAGCGAATTCTGCAAAATTCCAAGTCCTTCGTTCAACGTTAAAAAACCAAAAAAACTGAACAAAATAAACGAAACAATATTCAAAAAACCTTCAGGCATTTTCTTTTTCAAAAAAAGCCCAATCAACATTCCAATCATATCCGCGGCAAAAAAACCGACAACGCAAGCCGCCCAAATAACCAGAGCCTTTTTTATTCCACCGTTCGCGCCAAAAGTAATCGCCGTAAGCTGAGTTTTATCACCAAGTTCCGCAATAAAAAACGTGCAGAAAACCGCAACCACCGCAAATTTAAATTTTCCGCCGCCAGACTCTTCCTCGTCATCCTCTTTCTGCAAAATAGACGTAATTCCAAAATAAAAAAACGCCGCCGAAGCAATAAATTTAATCAGCCAATCCGGAACAAAAACACTTATAATTCCACCGGCAAAAACCGCAATTCCGTTCAAAATTATAATCGCAGCCAGCGTTCCTAAAATAATGTCGCGCAACTTGTACTTAGACGACATTCCAATCAGCATAAACTGCGTCTTATCGCCCATTTCCGCAAAAAAATCCGTAACCGCAACCGTAAAAAACAACAGCAAAATTTCCTTCATAAAAAAATTATACAAAAAAAATCAAGTTAGTTGTAGATAACATTTTAAATTCGGGCGTTTTCTGGTGTTTTCTTATCAAGAAAACACCAGAACGGTTGTTCCAGCATTCCGCTACGCTCAGCCTCCTCGCTACGTTTGCAAAGCAAACTCCGCTCCGGTGGCCGCCTGCGGCGTGCCTCCATAACCTAACGCATTTCAAAAAAAAGCCAACTCCCGGACTTGAACCGGCCTTTCATTCGCAGGCCTCCTGCCTGCTCTCTCCAGGCGTCTCCGCTCTCTGCCGGCGGCGTCCTTGCCGCCTCTTCCTCCCTGTTCGGTCGGCGTTCGCTCCGCTACTCGGTTCAAATTTCTTTTACATAAAAAAATCCACACCAAATCGGTGCGGATTCAAAAAACGAGCCAACTCCCGGACTTGAACCGAGTACCTACGCGTTACGAGTGCGTTGCTCTACCAGGTGAGCTAAGTTGGCGATTATTTGTTATTGTTGTTCAGGGCTCGTTCTCCCATTGAACTGCGGGTATCTACAATTCGCTGCATATCAACGATATTTGAGACAACAATGCAATCATTATACACATCTATCTTACGTTTTTCAACAAATCTGTTGATTTCTTCTCTTGTTATTTCAACAGAAAGTCCTGCCCAGTGCGCAATATCGCCCACATTCACATAAAATTTTCTTGAACGGTCATTCGGGTTTGCCGGAGGATTCATTTCATTCAGCAAAACAAAAACATCCGCTATCCGGGCCTGCAAATCTTTTATAACAAGAATTTTAAAACGGCGCCGCTGGTCATAAATTCTTTTGCAGAACAATTTTAAAAGATTTATCGCAAGAACTGCATTTCCTGTAACAATTGATTCAAAATTTTCCTTGCTGAACTCAAGACATTTTACCGAGGTTTTTGCCATGCAGGTTGCCGAGCGCGGCGAATTATCAAGAATCGCCATTTCGCCAAAAAATTCGCCCGGCTTTAAAATATCCAGATTTTTTTCAGTTCCATTAACATATTTCATAAGTTGAACAGAACCACGCTGAATCAAATAAAAAGTGTCGCCCGGCTCAAATTCAGAAATAATAACCTGACCAGGCGCATATTTTTTTGCAAATCGCTCAAAAGCCGAAAGCTCAAACTGCTTCAGCGCGCCAAAACCGTCATCAGCAGGAATTTCATATTTTGGCATTCCCCGCTTTTCAAGATACATCTGGCACGCCGTAAAAAGCTTTTTCACCTGCTCAATATGCGGCGACTGAGGAAATCTTTTTAAATATTTCAGACAAACATCGTAGCAGGAAACAAATTCTTCATCTTCATAAAAACTTTTTGCAACAGAAAGCATTCCTGTCTGCGAACTTTCCGGATTTGAATCAAGAATCTGTTCAATCCGTTTATGAATTTGCCTTAGCTGCGCAGAAAAAACCCGCAGCATTTTCATAATAATCTGTTTGTTGCCGCTAAAATTCTTTTCAAATTCTGGAACGGTAAGCGCAATAACCTGACTATCCAAAAGAACAGTCGCAGTTTCTTCCCTAGGAAAACGCCCCAACGCTGATTTTACACCAAAAAATTCGCCAGGCTTAACCTGATTTGTAACCGTTACTTTTGTTTCAGGATCAATGCTTGTGAGAATTATCGTACCGCTCTGAAGAATATAAATTTTGTCATCTTTGTCGTTCTCAAAATAAACAATTGAACCTTTTGTAAAATTTACTAACTTTGGCATTATACTCTCCAAATCAGATAATTTCTCAAATTGTACCATAATGAATCATTTTGTGCTATGCTCAATTTATGATTGATTTGCACACACACACAACAGCTTCAGACGGACAATATTCACCAAAAGAGCTTGTATATAAAGTTGCCGAAAAAAATATGTCAGTCCTTTCAATCACCGACCATGACACAATCGCCGGACTAAAAGAAGGTGCAGAAGCCTGCAAGGAAAAAGGAATTATTTTTGTTCCGGGAATTGAAATAAACATTCAGCGGCCAAACTGTGAATTTCATCTTTTGGGGCTTGGATTAAATCTGAACGGAATTTCAGAAAGTCTGAACAAAGTTATAAACAATCTGATTGAAAGTCGGTACGAACGGAATAAATTCATTGTTTCAAAAATGCACGATTTTGGAATTGAAACAACTGTTGAAGCGATTCAGGCTGAATTCCCGAACCAAGTTTTGGGCAGACCACATTTTGCAAGCTGGCTGGTAAATCATCATTATGTAAAAAACCGCCAGGCTGCATTCGACAAATTTCTGGCGCGAGACAGACCTTGGTACGTTGAAAGAGTTGGCGCAGACCTTGACGAATCTGTAAAAGCAATTTATGAATCCGGCGGAGTTCCGGTAATTGCGCATCCGCTTTCGCTTTATCTTTCCTGGTCAAAACTTGAACCAGTTCTAGCAGATTTTTTTGAGCGCGGAGTAAGAGGAATGGAATGTTTTCATCCGGGTGCAAGAGTAACAGAATGTCTGCGGCTTCAGGAAATTGCAAGAAAACTGGGATTTTTTGTTACAGCCGGAAGCGATTTTCACGGCGAAAAAGTACGCGCTGACCGGCGACCGGGACACACTTGCGGCGAAAAAATAATTGAAGACAAATTCTATTTTGAAGAGCTAAAACCATTCCTTGACAAAATGCACGGAGAAAAATAGCCAGAATTTGAATATAAATGTCGAGTTTTTTTTCAGAATCCATAAATTGAATAAGCGGGAAGAAAAAGAAAGCGGCAACCGAGCTATTCTGAGCGATAGCAAGCAATTTTTGAAGAAAATTGCGCAGTCTGATACTTTG
>CAVBXG010000077.1:0-8118 GCA_963599585.1 bacterium | reverse complement strand
CTTCTATTATATAGTGCGTAAGTTTCATGA
This sequence comes from bacterium, assembly GCA_963599585.1. Lineage (GTDB taxonomy): Bacteria > Spirochaetota > Spirochaetia > Treponematales > Treponemataceae > Treponema_D. The sequence goes on along the minus strand of CAVBXG010000077.1, from coordinate 8,088 downwards.
CTAAAAAGTGTCGTTTCATCTTTTTAATATTTTCTAGCCAACATTTTAAATCTTGACTATAATATTTTTGTGTGCTATTCTTTTATTATAAAAGATATTTTGGAGGTGTCATTATGTGCAGAACTTCAATTTACGAGGCGAGGAACAATCTTTCTAATTTTGTGAAAATCGCGGAAGGCGGCGAGCCTGTGGAACTGACCAGATACGACAAGCCAGTTGCGGTGATTATCAGTTATGAGGAATATGAAAAGAAATCTTCATCTGAAAGTCCGAGTTGGCTTTCAAAATGGCGTGAAAAATATGCAGATGTATTGAGCGATGAAGGGATTCCTCTTCCGCCAAAAGTTTATCCAGACCCAAATAGGGTTATTTTTGAAGAATAACTATTCAGAATTTTTTACAGGAGTTAAAAATGAATAAAATTTATTTATTGGATACAAATATTGTTTCAGAATTTTCCAAGGAAAGACCGAATCAAAATGTAATCGCATTATATGAAGCACGAAAAAAGATGTGTGCAATTTCTGCTGTAACCTGGCAGGAATTAATTTATGGTGTTTCAAAAATGCCAGAAGGAAAACGCAAAGATTCGATTTCGGAATTTACAGAAGATTTGAAAAATAATTTTGAAATAATTCCTTATGACGAATTTTCTGCAAATATTTGCGGACAGCTACTTGGAACTTGTGCTAAATGCGGAAAAACTCTGCCATACTGCGACACTCAAATAGCCGCAACAGCAATCGCAAACGGAATGGTTCTTGTAACCCGCAATGTCTCTGATTTTGCCGAAGCATCAGAAAGGACTTTTTTAAAGGTTGAGGATTGGTTTGAGGAATAAGAAGATTTCCATTTTTAGTTTAATTTGTCTTGCAAGTTGAATGCATAGAAAATTCTTTTCCCCAGATTTCAACCAATTTTTCAAGGGAAAAGGTGGCGTTGGCTGGGCTTGTTGAAGGGAGTGTTTTTAACATTTGGCAGAGATTTTGGTTTTGATATTTTAAGAAGTATTTAGCGGCGGTTTTTCCGTTGGCTAGAATCTTTGTGATTTTGCTGGCAGAAACGATTTTTTCGATATCTGAAGGAATTACATTGCGGATGGAACTGTCAGATGAACCGATGATTGTACATTCTTTGATGGAGTCGTATACGGCAATTTTATGCTTTTCCAAAAACTGCTGTTTTTCTTCTATTGATGTAGGTGTATTTTCGGCAAAGATTTGGGCAAGCATTTTCCAGAAGCGGTTTTGGGGATGTCCGTAGTAAAAACCATTTTCCCTGGATTTTACGGAAGGCAAACTTCCTACAATCAGGATTTCTGAATCAGGGCGGAAAAATGGTTCAAACGGATGAATTATGAGTTCTTGCATTGTGTAAAAATATTTAATACACGGAATAGACGGTTTATCAATTCCGCATAATCAGATTATTTTACAACTGTCAAAAGCATTTTGAATTTTTCAAGTGCCTTTAGAGAATGTGAAATATTTTTTGGCATTACAATAATCTGTCCTTCTTCCAAAATATGAGGAACGCCACCAACTGTGATTTCGGCTTTTCCTTCTAGGATTTGAACCATTGCATCTCCTGGAGCGGCGTGGCTTGCGATTGACTCGTCTTTGTCGAATGCCATAATTGTTATTCCAACGCCTGGCTGCTGTGAAAGTGTCATGCTAGCAACTTTTCCAGTTTCGTATTGAACCAAATCTTTAAGAACAAGCGGAGTTGCGTGCTCAACATTTTTGATAAGTTTTTCTTCCATAATAAAGTCCTTTTTATTTTATTAAATTGAAATTTGCATAATCTTGAACGATTTTTGTGCAGAAAGCCTGTGCGCTTTTCCGGCTGGAATCTTTAAAACCTGCCCTGCACTAACAGGAATTGAATCTTCCTTTGAAATTACAGTCATTGCGCCTCCAATAACAAAATAAAGCGTGTCCTGCGGATAAACTTCCTCGCTTAAATCTTCACCGTCCGCAAATGCAAGCAAAGTTATGTTGGCATGCTCATTTTTTGAAAGAGCCATGCTTACAACCTGATGTGATTTTATTTCCACAAGTGAATTAAGGTTTTCGGCTTTTGTTTCGCACAGATTTCTTAAACTCATGCTTTTAAAATAGAAAGAAAATGATAAATTTTCAAGAAAAATATTTAAATGCAAAGAATTTTAAGCAGCTGGCGCAAATCGCTGATTTCATAATCAATGTGAACACCTTTGTTGTTTGTTTTGCCATGCGGATTGAACCAGCACGTTTTTATTCCGGCATTGTTTCCTCCTTTTATGTCGCTTGTGAGAGAATCGCCGATAATCATAATTTGATTTTTTGGAATGTCGCCGATTTTTTGAAAAACTGCGTTGAAAAATTCGATATTCGGTTTTTCAAATCCTACTTCATCGCTGATGAACGCATATTCAAAAATCGGTTTTAGCTCCTGCCCTTCCAACTTGCGTTTTTGGTTTGCGACAAGTCCGTTTGTTACAACAAACTGCCGGATTTTTTTGCTTTTTTTTATTTTTTGAAGAATTTCCAATGCGCCGTCCATGAATATCAGCTTGTCGCCCAAATCAATCTGATAATTTTTGTTGAAAATGTCGGCGTTTTGTTCCGGCAAGCCGTATTCAGCAAAAAAATCTTTAAAACGGTTCACAAGAATCTGGGGTTTTGACATTTCGCCTTTTTCAAGTTTTTCCCAGTAGGAAATATTTATCTGCGAGTATCGGGTTACCATTTCGTCTGTGCAAAGTCCGAGATTGAGGCGGACAAAACCTTTTTTTATTGCGTAGTCTTCGGTTGCGAGAAAATCGTTTATGGTGCCGTCTAAATCCCAAAGAAGAATCTTTATTTGATTCATAGTGACATTATAGTAGACTTTTTAAGTTTTTAGTGAAATTCTTTGTGAAAGAAATGCGACAGCTTAGGGATTGGAAGGGTTCGGGCATTTTGGAAAAATGACCGAAAACAAACGCTTGCGTTTGGTCGGAGGCGAAAGCCGAAGCCCCACAAAAACGGAAAACCGTTTTTGTAACGAGTTTTCTTTGAAAACTCATGCAAAGCCCGGCGGCAACTTGTTGCCGAAAGCCCCAGATTATTATCTTTTAAAAATTGCTTGCCAGATTTTTTGAAGGTTGAATTTTAGTTTTACGCCGAATCCGTTGCCATTGTTTGTTATGTCGGTGACGAAATCTGGCAGGTCGTTGGATAAAACGAAAAACCGGTAGCTGTAATAGATGTCGATAAGGACGTAGTCGTAAATGCTTTGTTTCCAGCCGATTTGTGGGGCAAGGCGGATTAGAGAGTCTTTTTTGTGGTCGGAAGGAACGGCGTCGCCAGAGTACATTAGAAAATCGGTTCTGCAGCCGAAGCCGATGTAAAGAAAATTTAAGCCTTTGTTGAACGGATAGTAGAATGTGTTGAGCGAAATGCCGACTGTTGTGATGGTTGCGTCGTAGCTTGTGGGGAAAATTGTTGTGTGGGAAAAATCGCCTTTTATGGAAAGAAAGGGAATCGCCAGCTGCTCGTAGGCAAGTCCTAAGCCCCAGCCGTTGTTTTTTAAGCCGGAAAGAAGATACGCTGTGTCGAGAGAGAAAATCCGTTTTTCTTTGAAGTTGAAATTCTGCGAATTGAAAAATGATGTTTTTGGTTGTTGCGGCTGGTTTTGAGCGAAAAGTGGCGGAACAAAAAACAGGAGGAATATTAGATTTTTTATTAGTTTTAGTTTTTCTGGCAAAATTTTAATTTTCTCCTGAAGCAAACGGATTTATGCAGCGCAAAATTATTTTTACAATATCTGGAGAATTTGTTTTTTACATCTGTTCCAATCTTGATTTTAAGATGTAAAGCCGGCTCTTAAGTTTTTGAACTTCGTCCAAACTGTTCATGATTTTTGAAGCCATATACGCGTCCACGAAGATTCCGTCAAAAAAGAAATCCGCAAATGTTAAAAATCCGCCGAGCTGCATTCTGTAGTCGTTAGGAATTTCAAGACTTCCAAGTTCCTGACTTAATTCCTGCATAAGATAATTTATTTCGTTCATGGAGTCGCTGGCTTTGCCCAATTTATGATATTTCATCAAGTCAGTTATAAGACCGCCGCCTAGAACATCAAGAAAACTCCAGTTTCGCGCGCTTTTAAAATGACATTCAGCGTCTTCCACCAGCGGAATAAGACGATTTACGGTTGCCAAGGCATTTTGAATTTGAGGACTAGACATTTTTCCCCCGATAAAGTGTTTCTTTAAATATACTAAAGATTCAGCAATTCTGAAAGAAAAATTTTGCTTTGGCGTAAAAAATTGATGAGCGGTTGGATTTTATTTAATCAGCGACAGAATCAAGCCGTCAAGCAATGCGACAATCAGAAAAAGCGCAATTCCTTTTAAAAATGAGATAAAATGCTTTTTAGGATTTGAATAAAGTTCCACCCGGTCTTTTGTTCCTTCAAAACGGATTCTTTTGGAATGTCGCCACCACAGCATATCAATAACAAAAAAATCAAATGCGTTCAGAGCCTGCCCTAAAATCAGCAGATTTATAAAATTCGTCTTAAAACTTGGCTTTTTTAAGAACAGCCCGAAGATGAACAGAACGACTCCAAAAACAAGAATATTTGATATGAAAGACATAACTGGAGAGGTTGATTTGATTTTTGGCTGCAATTTCGGATTTTCTTTGACAATTTTCTGAACTTCATCAGGATAAGAAGCAAAACTCTTGATGTTTTTTTCATCGCTTCCAGTGTTCAGAAAACAGATTCCCCAAAATATAAGGCATAAGATTGTGAGTTCGATTAACAATGGCATTTAGAGGGCTCCTTTTTATCAATATTTTTCAGTCTCGCTACGGCGGAAAATTTTTCTGAAGACAAGACGCGCAAACGGTCCGACAAGAATTATCTGCAACGGAAGAGCCATTATGAAATTTCTGCAGTAAGTTACGATGTAGTCAGGAATGAAATTTCTCGTGAAGCCGAATCTGTGCCAAGTTCCAAGAATGCTCGCGAGCATAACCTGAAAAATCACAGTGAAAGTCTGAATCGCGAAAATGATTATAATCGGGCGGTTTTGCGGAGTCACCACTCTGAACGCGCAGAATTTCGCAATCGGAGACGAAATCAAAAGCGCGCAAAGAAAAATTATCACGAATTCAAGCCACATATTTTTCAGGGCGACCAAGAATGTTCCGTTCGTAAAGCACGCGGAAGCAAGCACGATGTTGTAAAGCGTCATAAAATAGACCATGAGCCACGCGGTGATAAAAGTAAAAATAAAGACCTCAAATTTTGTCTTCGGCATTTTTTCCTCCAAAAAGCTGCATAAAAATTTGCAAAAAAAAGGACAATAAACAATTCTTTTCCGACCGACATTTGGAAAAGAGCCATTTATTGTCCTTTCTTCGTAAAAATGATTTAAGATTTTATACCAAATTTTCAGGGAAAAAGCAATGGAGGTTTGGAATTTAGAAGTTGCGGAAATGTTTTTGAAGATTTTCTTCCTCGTTTTTCATAAGCAAGCAAAATTCACAGAAATCTTTTGCGTTCTGCGGAATTTTTACGCCAATCACATCAAGAGTTCCTCCCAAACCTGCAAGATTATAGCGGCGATTTTCAAAATCCGTTCTGCCGTCGTCAGGGAAAATAAATCCGCCGCGGGAAATTTTCATCGTGTGCATATACGAAATGGCCTGATACAAATCTTCCCGGCAAACATTTTCTTGAAGCGGCTTGTATTTTGCGTCCAAAATATATTCGCCTTTTTTATAAAAATCTGGGCAGATTCTGCGGTGGTCTTTGTCGAAAGTCTGCTCATCGTTGTCGTTCCTAAACATTCTAAGTCCGCCCTTGTGAATTTTGTTTTCCGGGTGAACAAAGCCAAGCGGAGAAAGAATTTTATTCAGATATTCCTCCCAAAGCCATGCACCGTCAAAAAGCAAACCGCAAACAGATTTTTCGCCTGAATGATAATTTATTTTTGAATGGCTCAGAATCGCAAGGCAAAGTTTTTGAAGCGGCTTCCATTTTGTGAAAAACGGATGGTTCACAGGCTTTGCATTTTTTGAAATTATTTTCTGCCGGTCGTGGAAACTGTAATTCTGCGTAAGCTCGACAATCTGGCTGACAGCGGATTTTGTGGCGGAATCACAGTTCAAAATTGATTTTCCAAACGGTTTTGTCTTGATGAATTCAATCGTATGGCGCACGAGTTCGGTAAGCGGATTGTCAAAAACCTGCGCGCGCTCCTTGTATGCGACTTTACCGCCGAACGGAATATTCTGCCTGATGTGCCGCACAAGATTCAAAGTGCCTTTCACATTCGCGTCGTTCCGCTCAAAAGTTCTGTAAGTCTTGAAAATCCCCTGCTGAAGTGCATTTTTCAACACGAGCGGAAACATAAAACAGAGCAGGTCAAAAACACTGCCGCTCGAAGCGTTGAAATTCAGGTTGAAAAGATTCCCGCAAAAAACTTTTCCCATCATGTAATGAAGGAAAAAATCGTTTTTAGCCTTGGAAAAACGCGAGGCAATTTCAAGCTGAACCGCGCCACTTCCAGAACCTGTTCCAATAAAGCCCATCAGATTCCCAGTTGCAATTTTTACTTCGGAAAGATTTTCACAGCAGCCGCACATCTCAAAAATTGAAAGTTCGCCGATTTTTCCGTAAGATTTGTCAATTTCATACGGAAAGACAAGAAGATTTTGATTTTTCGCCGCAAGGTCTTTGACCGGAACATTCGAAATGCGAGAAAGCGAAGAATAATGCGCGGAGGAAAAAGTTTCGTCAGCGTGAGATTCCGAAAAATCTTTTCTTATGATAGAGGAAATTTTTTGCGAATAGTTGTTGTCAGTTGTTTTCAGACGGAGCATGATTTTTATCCTATCGGCAAGTCCACGCCAAAATACGGCTCGTTCTCGTGAATCTCACAAAGTTCTGCAATTTCATGAAGCGGCTTGTCGGAATATTTCAGGATTTTTTCTCGGTAAGCCTTGCGAATCTGCGGATTTTCAATTTCTTCTCGCCGGGCTTTCGAAAGTTCCAGAAATTCTGCCTCTCGGTCGATTCCCAAAAAACGGCGTTTCAGGAGCGAAGCGGCAATTCCTGTAGTGGAGCTTCCGGTGAACGGATCTAAAATCCATGCGTTTTCTTTTGTGGAAGCAAGGATAATCCGCGCAAGGAGCGGAAGCGGCTTTTGGGTCGGGTGTTTCCCACGGAATTTTTCCCACTTCGCGATTGCCGGCAGACTCCACAAGTCGCGCATCTGAGTTCCACCGTTGATTTCCTTCATCAGCTCGTAGTTAAAATAATGCGGAACTTTTTTGCTTTTTCTTGCCCACAAAATAAATTCAGTCGAATGAGTAAAAAAACGGCACGAAAGATTCGGCGGAGGATTCGTCTTTGCCCAAGTGACGCAGTTCAAAATGCGGAAGTCCAGCTCATTCAACATCTGGGCAACTGAAAAAATATTGTGATAAGTGCCCGAAATCCAGATTGTGCCGTCATCCTTCAAATGCGACCGGCAGGCAGAAAGCCATTTGCGGTTGAACTCGTTGTCCTTTTCAAAACCTTGAGATTTATCCCAGTCGCCCTTGTTCACGCTCACCTGCTTCCCTGACTGAACAGAAATTCCCCCGTTTGAAAGAAAATAAGGCGGATCAGCAAAAATCATATCGAACTTGAATTCAAACTGATTCAAAAGCTCAACGCAGTCGCCTTGAAGAAGAGTAAAGTCTCGGTTCGAGGATTTGTAGAAGGAGCGGAGCATTTTATGCTAAATCTTCTTTTTTTAAATCATTCATGAACATATTGCGACCAGACCAGTTCCAATATGAAATATCTTCTGATATAAAAAGCCATTTTATAGCTAATAGAATAATTATTATTGGATGTTTATTACCTTCAAAATCTTTAAATTGCACATTTTTTAGTTTTGAAAAATTATAAGTATCAACATTGAAAATTTTATTTATTTCATCTTTTACAAATGGATAATCATCTGGAAAATGCTTTTTTGCATAATGTAAAGCAGATTTTATATCATCGAAACTAGGATTTTCATATCTTCTATTCTTTTTGAAATAAAGACCTCTTATATTA
>CAVBXG010000076.1:0-8602 GCA_963599585.1 bacterium | reverse complement strand
ATCAGGAACTCCAAAATTTAAAGGAAATTTGATTATTCTTTCCGGGAAAAATACATGTTCTTCAAGTGAATTAGCTGTTTTTGAGGCAAGAAGTATTTTTTCTAAAACAAATCAGTTTTTTCAGATTTGTGAAAATACAGCAGGATGTTACGCCTACGGAAATGTCTGGTGTTATCAGTTAAATAATTCTGGAATAGCTTTGCATTTGCCATCTTTTATAACTCCTTTTGCAGATAAATGTCCGGAAGGTCTTGGTATAATGCCAGATTACTGGGCGACAAATGAGGATATTGTTCAAACTATTGTGAATATTACAGGAGATGTGGAACTTTCTGAAAAATTGAAAGATATAAATAATAATTTGTAAAAATAAGAAAGAGAAAGTAAGCTTCTTCAAAGACAAAAGCAGAACAGATTGCTGAAAAATCCGGCAAAATGTGTTATATTTACACTGAAAATTTCAAGGAGAGCAATTTGAGTATAAAATCAACAGGACTTGCAAAACAAATCAGTTTTCTTGTTTACAGCACACCTGAAGCAGATGTGAAAGTAAACGCCGTTCTAAAAGATGAAACGATCTGGCTCAGCCAGAAAGGGATGGCGGAATTGTTCGGCTGCTCCGCTGATAATATCGGGCTTCATCTTAAAAATATTTTTGAATCAGGAGAACTGGAGAAAACTCGAACAGCCGAGGATTTCTCGGTAGTTCAAATTGAAGGCTCTCGTTCTGTAAACAGAAAAACGACATTCTACAATCTCGACGCAATAATTTCTGTCGGTTATAGGGTGAATTCCGCAAAGGCAACTCAGTTTAGAATTTGGGCGACGCAAGTTTTAAAAGAATTCATAAAAAAAGGTTTTGTCTTGGACGATGAGCGGCTCAAGCAGGGGGAAAATGTATTCGGAAAGGATTATTTTCACGAATTGCTGGAAAGAGTCCGTTCGATTCGGGCAAGTGAGCGCAGAATATGGCAGCAGATTACTGACATTTTTGCAGAATGTTCTATAGATTATGATAAGGATTCGGAGATAACCAAAAAATTTTTTGCAACAGTCCAGAACAAATTCCATTATGCAATCACAGGTCAGACGGCTTGCGAAATTGTTTATGAAAAAGCGGATCACACAAAGAAAAACATGGGGCTTAAAACATGGAAAAATTCACCAGATGGAAGAATCTTGAAAAGCGATGTCAACATTGCTAAAAATTATCTTGATGAAAAGAAAATCAGGCAGCTTGAACGTGCTGTTTCCGGCTATTTTGACTACATTGAAGATTTGATACAACGGGAAATTCCTTTCAATATGGAACAGTTTGCAACCAGCGTTAATGAATTTTTGGAATTCCGCAAATATGACATTCTAGAAGGCAACGGAACAGTCTCAAGAAGTCAAGCTGATAAAAAAGCGTTCACCGAATACGATATTTTCAACAAGACGCAGAAAATAGATTCAGATTTTGACAAGTTTGTTAGAAAAATTGAAGGGAAATAAAACCATGTCTGGATTTTTTAATGGGATTCATTTTTCAAAAATCCCCATTCCTCATTTTCCCATGCAACCGCTTAAAGATTACCGCGCATATAATTGAAGAAAGGATTGAGCCGCAGGTTGCCGCCATTCCCATTGGAAGGAGTGTTTCTGTAAAAAGTACAGAGGCGAAATAAGCACCGGGAATCCGCACAAAGATTATTGAGATTACGTTGTGCAAAAATGCGTAGACTGATTTTCCGCAGGCGCAGAAATAGCCGCTGAAGCAAAAGTGGATTGCGGCAAAAACGCAGTCAAATACGTAGGTTTTTATATATTGGCAGCCAAAACGTACAACTTCCGTGTTTGTAGTGAACAGACCGATGACATTCTGGGCAAAAAACTGGAACAGAACTGCAAAAACAAGTCCCGCGCAAAAACCAATTCGTATTCCGTAGGATAAAGTTTTTTCCGCGCGCTCCAGTTTTCTTGCGCCGATATTTTGCGAGGCAATCGCCGAAATTGAAGAAAGCAGGGAAGAAGGCACAAGAAACAAAAATGAGATGATTTTTTCCACGATTCCAACTGCAGCGGCAACATTTACGCCTCTCTTGTTCGCGATTACAGTTATCAGCAAAAATGAGATTTGAATGAATCCGTCCTGGCAGGCAACAGGGATTCCAATCTTGAAAATCTCTTTTGCCTCTTTTGCTGAAAATTTCGCGTTTTGTGTTTCTGAATGTTCATTTTTGTGCCTGATTATTGCCGCAATCAATGAAATTACAACACTGATTGCCTGGGCAAGAACGGTTGCAAGTGCTGCTCCTTCCGCGCCAAGATTCATGCTTCCCATAAAGACAAAATCAAGGATGATGTTTATAAAGCAGGCGATTGCAATGTAAATCATCGGGCTTTTTGAATCGCCTAGTCCGCGGAAAACCGAGGCAATAACGTTGTATGCGGTAATGAACGGAATTCCAGCAAAGCAGATTAGAAGATAGATTTTTGTCTGCTCAACAGATTCTGCCGGGGTTGAGACAATTTTTACAATCTGCGGGCAAAGGATGATGAACAGAACTGTGAAAATTACAGAAATAACCGCAAAAAGCGCGGTTGCCGTGGAGATTATTGTTTTTATTCGGCTCTGGTTGTTTTCGCCAACCGCATGTCCAATCAGAACTGCAGGACCCATCGCAAGCCCAACGATTATGACCGTAAGCATGTGCATTATTTGCGAGCCAACAGAAACAGCTGTAATTACTTCCGCGCCATTGAACTGTCCGGCGATGAACAAATCCGCAAGCCCGTATAAAGTCTGCAAAAAATAAGAAAGCAAGAATGGGAGCGAAAAACGTACAAGATTTTTAAGAACATTTCCTTCTGTAAGCTGCATTTTCATGATTTTTATTATATCAAATTTACATAATTGTTTCACTTTGATATATTTTTTTTATGGAAAACATTTCTATTGCGGAACAAAAATCTTTTTTGCGGAAGAAGGCAAAAGATGAGCTGAAAAAATATTTTGCGGACAAGGCGCTTTCCCTTCAATGTGCAAAAACTGTGGCGGATTATTTTTTGAAAAGCAAGGAATATGCCGAAGCCAAAGTGATTTTTGCGTATATGGCAATGTCCGATGAGATTGACTTGTCTTTTGTGATAAATAAGGCGTTGCAGGACAAAAAGCAGGTTGCTCTTCCGCGGATGGCAGAAAATTCCAACGATATGGATTTTTATTTTATTGATTCCTTGGAAAATTCTTTTTCGGATAATAACAAATACAAAATTTTAGAGCCTTCTTTGCAGAATAAAAAAGTTGAGCCTGAAAAAATCCCGGAAAAAAGTGTTTTTCTTGTTCCGGGGCTTGCTTTTAATCTTGAAGGTTCGCGGCTTGGGCGAGGAAAAGGTTATTATGACAAATATTTAAGCCGGATTCCAGTAAAAAATCAGCGTTTTTGCGGCGTTTGCACCGTAAATGTTGTTACAAAAGCAATTCCTGTTGAAGAAAACGATTTTAGAATGAATTATCTTTTGACCGAATACGGTTTTATTTCTTTGAATCGCTAGAAAAAATCTGAAGAAGCGGCTCCGGCAAAAAATATTCGTTCAGCACACGCAGAAAATCCTTGCTTGTTGAATTTAAAAGCTGCTCATATTCATCAAGGTAGTTTTTTTCGTTCATTTTTGATGAAGAGATTATTTTTGCAGTTCCAAGATTCGTTTTTGTCTCTGAAAGTTTGTTCTGAATCCAGGCGTTTTTTGTCTGCTCCGTTTCAAAAGATTCTGCGTCTGCAAGTTTTTGAGTAAAATCAGAGAGCGTTTTTTTGTAAGTTTCTTCTATATAATTGGTGTGTTCAACGTTCAAAAAGAACAAGCCTGCGCAATGGAATTCTTTTGTCGGTGCAAAGATTTTTGTGTCAGTTCCGTTTGTTTTAAGATTTTCTGCAAGCTTAAAAAGCAATGCGTCAAAAACCACTGCGTCCGCTGAATCTGGACTCGGCGTCTTGAACCAATATTGAACTGGATCTGAAAAATTCTTTGTTGGAATAAGAACTGCCGGCATTGGTCCTGCGTCCTCGGCTTTTATATCTGTGTAAAAAAGATGGCGGATTTTCAGGTTGATTTTTCTTGTTTTTGTGGGAAAATCTGGTTCTGGAACAGATTCTTTTCTGCTGGCTGCGTTCCGTTCTGTCTGCGGAATTAGTATTCCAAGGGATTCTTCCATAACGTACCGGAGCGCGTCTGCGTCTGTGTTTCCGGCAACAACAATGCTGTAAAGGCTTGCGTCAAGAAATTTTGGGTAGGAAGCAAGAATGTCGTTGTACAAGGTTTTTTGAAGAATGTCTTTTTCCGAGTCAAAAATATTTCTGATAAAAGGCGAGTCGTAAAAATATTTCATCGCGCGGAAAGTCATCTGGTTTATCGGGCTTGCATCTGAAACCCGTTTTTGGGTCTGGGCTGAATAAACAAAACTGTCTGCCTCCGCTGGTGAAATCTCTCCAAAAATCAGCGCGTCCGAAATTGAGCGTATGCACAGTGAAATATCTTCTTTTGAACATTCTACGGAAATTCTGCTTTCTGAAAAAGTTGTTTCCGCATGAACTTGTGGAGCTCCAGAAATCATCTGCTGCATTTTGTATTTTTCTATTTCTTTCTGAATGTTAAAAGCCAGCGCGTTTGCCATTACATTCTGAAATCCGGGCTTGTTTTTGTCTGCAAGGCTTCCGCCGTCAATTGAAACAAGAATTGCCACATTGCCCGTAAGCCGGTTCGTTTTTACCGTTACAGGAATTCCATTTGAAAGCTCAAAATTTTTTATTGATGCACGATTTTCTTCCAGAAAAAGATTTTTTGAGTTTTCGTTTTCCGCATTTTGATTTTTCTGTTCATTTTTTTTCGCGGAAATTTCTTTGAGCGCATTTTCGTAAAGTTCCTGCGTGAACCAAGAGCCATTTTTTGCGTTGATTTCCTCGTAGCCAAGCCTTTTGTAGTCATTTTTATATTTATTGAAATTTTTTGTGTTCACTAAAACAAAAATGAACGGAATTTCGTTTGCAAAAGAATTTTTTATTTCATTTTCGTTCAGTTTTTTGATTTTCTGCGGCTCGGATAAAAGTTTTTGCGCAAGAAGAATTTCTTTTTCATCATTTTGCGGAAGAAGCGCGTCGATTGCCCAAAGTTCGGAAAGTGAATTCATAAAATTTGTGGAATTTGCGGTTACAGTGTTGAAATTTTCCGCAAGGAATTTTTTTGCGGCTTTGTATTCTTCGGGTTTTGTAATTTCCGGGGATTTTTTTATGGCTTCAATAAAATATTCCGCCTGCTCAACCGGGGAACGCCGGTTTTGCTCCAGCAGCGTTTGAAAAATAAGGCGTGGGCAGCCGTTTTGGTGCGTTGAAGAAACGTTGATATATTCTGGACCGCGGATGTTTAAAATATGTTCGGAGCAAAGGCTTTTTTTTAGCGTTGAAAAATCTGAGTTGAACGTTGCCGCGGCAAGATTTCCCTGTAATAAATCGAAATTTGTGTATTCAATTACAATTTGCGTCATCTCGTCGCTGAACTGAAGGTCGTGCATTACAAATTTCCGGGTTTTTCCGCTGGCTTTTACAGTTTCTGGAAGTCCGAATGTTGCGACCGGCATATATGAGCCAAAATATTTTTCTGCCAGAGCATAAATTTCTTCTTTTTTTACCGGACCGTTCACAAATAGCGCGCTGTTTTGCGGCGTGTACCAGAATTTTCCGATTTTAGAAAGAACTGAACGGACTTGCGCCGGCGTTGACTTTGTAAAAATCTGCGGATAAATCCCGGAGTCAAGTTTCCACGGTGCGTCTGAAAAAATCCGCGAGTCAATTGCTGTGTTTATAAAAGCCGCTGGAGTTGGCGCAAACTGCATTATTTCATTTTTCAAGGCTGAATATTCGCGCGAAATATCTTTTTCTGTAAAAACCGGGGCAAAAGCGCGTTGGGAAAGTATTTCAAAAACTGAAGGAACAAGCTCTTCTGAAACAGAAATCGTGTACCGCGAAGAATCAGCGTTGCATTCAGAAGTAAGCTCCTGCAGAAGCGAGTTTTTTTCTGCGCCATATTTAAAAAGCCGTGTATATAATGGAAAAAATCCTGTGTTTGAGGCGTTTTGCGCGCTGATTCCGGCGTGAACTGAAAAATCAAGGCGTACTGGCGCGGTAGAAAAATCCTCCAGCACAAAAAGCTGCATTCCGTTTTCAAGCGTGTATTCTGCATAATTCTGTTCGTTCAAAAAATTCGGCTGGGCAAAGGCAACTGCAAAAAAAATAAAAATCGCGGCAAAAGCATTTTTTTTCATGCAAAGATTATAACATTTTTTGTTGCTATTTATAAACATGATTTCCTATGCTATAATTTTTTTATGCCGAAAGTTACGTTTATCACAAAAAATGAAAAAGTTTTTAATATTCCTGCTGAATTGAAGGCTGGAAAAAGAAATCTTACGCCGCAGGAAATTGCTGTTCTTGAAAAAAATAATAACTCAAGTGAATTTTCTTCGTGGGAAAATGTTTTTGTTCCAATTCAGGAAGATGATTTTGACTGCTCGTTGATTAGAAATTCTCGTTTTGAAGGTTACGTTGTTATCGGCAGATTAAAATATGCAAAACTGAAATATCATAGCCTTGAGCTTGAAACTGGAATTGTGAACAGCCTTGTGCGCGATTCAATTATTGGCGATGACAATGTGATTCAGAATGTTTCGTATCTTGAAAATTACAAGATTGGCGACCGCGTGATGCTTTTTAATGTCCTGGAGCTTAGCTGCACAAAATCTGCAAAATTTGGAAACGGTTATATTTTTGGCGGCGAAAAAGAATCTGAACGGAAATGGATTGGCGTTGCAAACGAAAATGATGGGCGCGCGATTCTTCCTTTTGAAAAAATGATTCCGGCGGATGCGTATCTTTGGGCTTCAAACCGCGACGATTCAGAACTGCTTGAAAAATTCATCAGTCTTACAGACAACGAAAAAAAATCTGAAAAAAATATCTGCGGAATAATCGGAAACGATGTTGTAATCAAAAATACGCTTACAATCAAAGATGTGAAAATCGGGAATTACGCATACATAAAAGGCGCTGCAAAAATAAAAAATGTCACAATTCTTTCTGATGAGGATGAAGTCAGCCAGATTGGAGAAGGCGTTGAAATGGTGAACGGAATAATGAACGCCGGAAGCCACGTTTTTTATCAGGCTGTTGCAATCCGCTTTATAATAGGAAGAAA
Organism: bacterium; assembly: GCA_963599585.1. Lineage (GTDB taxonomy): Bacteria > Spirochaetota > Spirochaetia > Treponematales > Treponemataceae > Treponema_D. The sequence goes on along the minus strand of CAVBXG010000076.1, from coordinate 1,375 downwards.
TTGTCAGCTTAAATACGGCGCGCGGCTTTTGAATTCGTTCCTTGGCGACAATTCCACGGTTTCCTGCTGTGAGCTTTTGAACAACATGATTTTTCCGTTCCACGAGCAGCATCATAATTCTTCTTTTCTTATTGCGTCAACGGTTATGGGGCAAAGCAATATTGCGGCGGGTGCCACAATCGGAAGCAACCATAATTCAAGAAGTCCTGACGGAGAAATTGTTGCGCACCGCGGATTTTGGCCGGGGCTTTGCTCGGATTTTAAGCACAATTGCCGTTTTGCAAGTTTTGTTCTTGCCTCAAAAGGTTCATATCAGCATGAACTGAATGTTCAGTATCCGTTCAGTCTGCTTGCGCCGGGTGAAAATCCTGAAAGTCCTGTTCATATTTTGCCGGCATGGTGGTTTATGTACGATATGTTTGCGATTGTGCGGAATAAATATAAATTTGCAAAAAGAGATAAGCGGTTTGTGAAAGTCCAGAATATCGAGATGAATCCGTTTGCGCCCGACACAATGCAGGAAATTCTTTTTGCCATAAACCGGATTATTGAGCTTGCAAGCTCGCAGCTTGGGCTGGAACTCCCGGAAGCGAAAAATTTCTTGCACCAGAATCCAGATTCCAGAATTACGCTGATTGATATGCTTTCGCAGAAGAAATTTGGCGCGACTTTGTATAAGCCGGTTCAGGGATATAAAACTTACCGGAAGATTTTAAAGTATTTTGCGGCATGCACTTTGCAGGAATATTGCGTTGCTAATGGCACTGACAAGATTTCCGCAAGTCTGATTCAAAAAATAATGAAGACAAAACTTTTTACAAAATGGCAGAATGTTGGCGGACAGATAATTCCAGAAGAAAAAATCAACGAGCTTTTTGCAAAAATAAAATCAGGTGAGATTTCAAGCTGGTCGGAAGTTCACGAATTTTACAATGTCTGCCAGGCGAAGTATCTTGAATACAAGACTCGATATGCGATTTTTATTCTGGAGGAACTTTACTCAAAAGAAATCAAGGATTTTACGCGCGAGATTTTCAAGGATATTGTAAGCGATGTTACAATTGTTTCCGATGAAATGTATTCAGCCTCCGTTTCCAGTCGCGAAAAAGATTTTACAGATTATTACCGCTGCATGACCTACAAAAACAAGGACGAGATGACAGCAGTTCTGGGCACGCTGAATGACAGCAGCTTTCTGAAAACATTAAAAAACGACACAAAAAACTTTAATCTCTTTGTAAAAAAAGCATTTGTGGAACTTTGCTAGGTGATTGAGAAAAAAATGACTATGCTCCCAGTTAAAAGGCAAGTGTTGGCTATGGTGAAGTGTTTTTTGGGAAGAATTATCTGCGCTTTTCTTTCAGAAAATGCTCGA
>CAVBXG010000075.1:0-9397 GCA_963599585.1 bacterium | reverse complement strand
CAACATTTACATTATTGAACACATGAGCATCAAAAAAAAATTGACTAGCCCATTGAGATTTAAATTTCTTTGTAGCTTCATTATCCCAACGAATCCATGGAGAAAGTTGAAAATAATCTCCTATTAACAATAATTGTTTTCCAGCAAAAGGGATATTTGAATCGCACCAATATCTTAATGCATAATCAATATGATCCAATAATGAAGATTCTACTATTGAAATTTCATCAATAATAATTAAATCAATGTTATCAACAGTTGGATTCTTCTTAAATCCATGAATTTCTTTATTATCAAAATCTCTAGCTGGAAAATTAAAAAATGAATGTATTGTTTGTCCTCTTATATTAAGTGCAGCCGCTCCATAACAAGCCAGAATGACATATTCTTTTCCAGAATCTTTCGTTATATTATTACGAACATAGTTTATAAATGTAGATTTTCCTGTTCCAGCTGCCCCGGTTACAAAAACCACAGGAGCATTATTCAACAAGGCATCATAAGCTTTTTTGATTTCTATATTATCTGGAGAATTTATATCATATCCTTCCGGAAGAGGAAAAAAATCTTTTCGTTCTTCAATTAAATCATGTTTTGCTTCAATTCGAGCTTTTTTTGCTATCACTGATAAATTCATATATGTTATTTTAACATCCTTTTTTTATTCCGACAATTTAATACTTTTCAAACTCAAAAAATATATAATAATATAAACCTATGATTAATATGAAACCCTTTACGCTTTTTATTGGCGTTGCCTTGATTTTTTTCTCTTGCAAAATATCTTCGGATAACGACCCGAATCGAATCCGACAAAACTCGTGGGATTACAAAAATATTCCTGACAGCCGGAATTGCGGTGCGGATGAGGCGGTGGAATTTACAGTTGCCAGCGGCGACACGGAAATTGCGTCTGGCGTCACAGTTACTTTCCGTACGGACATGAACCAGTTCAATTTTTCTTCTTATAAAATTAAAGAGTTTTCCGACTGCACGACCGTTCGCAACTTTGATTTTTCCAGCCATGATTTTGTCACGCTCGGAATGGACCGATATAATAGAAGAAAAACGATTATTTTTGAAAACTGCAAGTTCAAGGCTTTTAGAAATGATGCGGTCAGCCCGGATTCGGCGGGAAAAGTTTATTTTGTTTTTAACAATTGCTCGTTTGGCGGAAACGTGAGCAGCTCCTACATTACGTTGAACAACTGCAAGATTGGCGGATTTACTTCGGATGCGATGAATCCACTGCGTGAATTTTACGCAAAAAATCTTTATGTTTACGATTTGGCACACGAAGCACTTTCTGGCGAACTTCATTTGGACGGAATTCAGATTTACGGCGACCAGCGTTCCCGGCAAAATGTAGTTGACGAAAAATGGATTTCCAAAGTTGAAACCGGCGAGATTCATTTTGACAATGTGCGTTTTGAGATTCCTTCAATTAATCTGGGCACGGAAAACAAGGCTTATGTGAATGCGTGCGTCATGTTTCAGCTTGAGTTCAGCGATGTTGACAATGTTTCATTCAAAAATCTGTACGTGAACGGTGGCGGCAAATGGTTTCCGCTTTACCTGGATTACGGAAAAAACAATGAGCGGTCAAAAAATGGCGTTTCATGGTCGCACAAAAATCTTGTCATGCAGAATGTGCTTGTTTCAAACAATTTTGGAACGATTTTTTATCCCCAGCTGCTTTCGGACGCAAAAATTGAAAATATAAACCACCACAACTATCTTTTTGTAACTTCAGTATGGAAAGACGAAAACGGCGATGCGCATTTTCTTGTTACAAACGACACAAATTCAGACAAAACGCTGACTGTAAAAACCGACAAAGGGATTTTTACATACGAAATTCCGCACTGCCCTAGCAACTGGGCTTTGGGCGGAGAAATTGATGAGGGCGTGAACCCGACAGAATCGCTCGCTGATTCTGCTGGAAAACCTTACACGGAATACAAGTTTTCAGATTTGCCTTTTGACATGGAATACACAATTCCTGATTCGCCGAGTTTTATTCTCTGCTATCAAGGTGAGGAGCAAATCCGCTACGCAAGTCTGGACGGGAAAAAGCATTATTATTCGGAAATACCTTCGGAAAAAACAGGCGATATTTAGCAAGCAATTTTTTCCGCCGCCGCCCTTCACTTCTCTAATATCCGTACCTTTTCCTAAATTTCACCAGACACACGGCAACAACCACAACTGAAAGAATCTCGTAGGCAATTCCGCTAAGCCAAATTCCGTCGATTCTCAAAAGTGCCGGCAGAACAAGAACGCACAAAACCTGAAAAATTAGCGTACGCATAAAAGAAATCAACGCGGAAACAAAGCCATTGTTCAGCGCGGTAAAAAACGACGAGCCGAACATATTATATCCTGTCAGCAAAAACGAAAACGAATACAGATGGAACGCACGCTTTGTCATCTCAAAAAGCTCAGCGTCATATCCGGTAAAAAGCCTTGAAAAAGGAACGGACAATACCTCCGCCGAAACAAACATCGCAAGCCCAAAAACGCCCATCGCCAAAAGATTCTTCTTGTAAAGATTGTGCAGCTCCGCCCGGTTTTCCGCACCGTAATGATAGCTTACAATCGGCGAAGTTCCGATTCCCCAGCCAAGAAAAACCGCCGCAAAAATAAATCCCACATACATCAGACAGCCGTAAGCGGCAACTCCATTCTCGCCGGCAAATTTTATAAGCTGAAGATTGTACAAAATCCCCACAACCGACATCGCGATATTCGAAAGCAGTTCCGAAGAGCCGTTCGTAAAAGTCTTGAACAGAATCACGCCGTTCCACTTTGCCTTTCCAAGCCGCAGAACCGATTTGTTCAGACTGAAAAAATAAATCAGCGGAACAAGCCCACCCACAACCTGACTCACACAAGTCGCAGCAGCCGCACCCGCAAGCCCCCACTTAAAAACCGCCACAAACAGCGCGTCCAGAACCATGTTCGTAACGCCGGCGCTCACCGTAAGCGCAAAACCCATCGTCGGGCGTTCAGCCGCAATCAAAAAAGTCTGGAACGAAGTCTGAAGCATAAAAAGCGTGAGCGTAACGCACAAAATTCTTCCATATAATATCGCGTTTTCAAGAAGCTGACCTTCTGCACCAAGAGCCGACGCAATCTTCCGCATAAAAACCATCGCCACAGCGGAAATCACAATTCCAAGCCCAATCAAAAAATAAACCAGCAGCGAAAAAGTCTCGTTCGCACGCTTCTTGTCGCCCTCGCCCAAAAATTTCGCCACAAGAGCCGTTCCTCCAGTTCCAATCATAAAACCGACCGACGAAAGCATCATAATCACCGGAAAAATCAGATTCACCCCGGCAAACGCAGTCTTTCCCACAAAATTAGAAACAAAAATTCCGTCAACAACACTGTAAATCGACGTAAAAACCATCATCCCAATCGACGGCAGCGTAAACCGAATCAGCCTGCCAAACGTAAAATGATCCGAAAGCTTAATATCCATAAAAACCTCAAAAACAAAATAAAAAACTGGGCGCATACGGCTCGCAAAGCTCGCCGTACCGGGCTACTCCAGGTTCCGGCCTTCGCCTCCAGCCGCCACCTGCGGTGCCGTCCGCTCCGCGCCCTCCGTATCCCTTGCGCATTTCCGCAAACCAAAATTCCACCGGAAAACGCTAATCCTCACAAAATGCACTTCGTCCGAAATCGGACAATTTACAAACATACATTTTTATAGGAAAAATGTCAACAGAAAGTTTTAATAACTATATAGTTATTAAAGGGTTTACAAAACCCTTTAAATCCGAAACCTTATTTCACTCGGTTTCGGATTTAATATTTTCTCATAAACGAAAAAGAGGAGTTTTTTATGAAAAAATTTATTTTTATGCTAAGCGTTTTAAGCACAGTTTTTCTTTCATCATGTGTAACTTTCAAGGCGGACGGACTTGCATTTACAACCGCAAACGAAAATGTTCAGGTTTTAGGAAATTTTTCCAAAAAGAAAACCGTTCATGAATTGTTCGGAATATCGGGCGGAATAAATCTGTTCAACATTAGTGCAACAGCAATGAATGAAAAAATCACAGGCATAATCTGGCAGGAAATTCAGAAAAAAGGCGGAAATGCCGCAAGAAACATAAGCATAACTTACAGCGCAGGACCTTTGGCATACATTGCAAACGTGATTACATTCGGAATTTGGGCTCCAGCAAGCTTAAAAATTACCGGCGAAGTAATAAAAACCAATTCACAAACCGCACAAATCGACACCGAAAAAGCAATCGACGTTGCAATTTCCGATTTTAAGCAATAAAGTTTCTTTCCATACTAAAAATACTGGAATTTCCCCGATGAAAATATCGGGGATTCAATTTTTTCCAAAAACAGATTTTGTGCCTTCTTTTATCATCTCTTAATTTTCAATAAGATGTTTACCAGTTGATATTATAACTGTCGTTGCCGTTTTACAAAATTTCTGCTATATTAAATATGTAAAGTTCAACGTGCAGAAGAATATTTCCAACACTTTATCAACATTTTTTAGTATGCACGTCTTTTTATTTTTGAATTTTTATTATCCCTTTTCTTTACCATAATTCAGGCTTGAAGTTGGACTTGCGCTGGAAATCAAAACAAAATGAGGCTTGGTATGGAAAATCCTAAGAACAAAATCAAACTTTTTGAAAACAAAAAAATTCGCTATTTATGGAACGAATACGAAGAAGACTGGTATTTTTCTGTGGTGGATGTTGTAAATGTTCTTACAGAAAGCAATGACTATCAATCGGCAAGAAATTACTGGAAAGTTCTAAAAATTCGTCTTAAGGCAGAAGGAAGTGAACTGGTTACAAATTGTAACCGATTGAAATTACCAGCGGCTGACGGAAAACTTAGACAAACCGACTGTCTTTCCACAAAAAATATACTCCGCCTGATTCAGTCAATTCCTTCTCCAAAAGCCGAACCGTTCAAAATGTGGCTTGCACAAGTCGGTTCGGACAGATTGGATGAAATTGCAGATCAAAAAAAACTTTAAATTTTATTACTATCTATAATCAATTCACCGATAAAAAAATATGTCATCAGATGAAAAAATCATAAACTGGCTCATAGCACAGCGGAATCTTTCGGGAATAACTCAAAAGCAGCTGTCCGAAAAACTGAAACGCCCCCAATCATTCATCTCTAAATATGAAACAATGCAAAAACGCCTTACACTCAATGAATTCATCGAAATTTGCAGAACCTTAAAAGCCGATCCATCTGATGCAATAAGGAGCTCAATAAATGAAAGCAGATGACATTCTTCTTTTAGTAAACGAATCATTAAGGAACTTCAATAAATTTAATCTCGATGTCCTGAACATCGCAAAACCACAAACAACTACAGAAGCCGCGCATCTTTGCAAAATAATATCAAAACTTTCTCCGATTGTAGGAAATCTCATAGAATTCCGCGCAGTAGATTTTTTCAATGAAATTCCAGAACTTTCAGAAATCGGCAAATGGAAAAGGCAAGACCCGGGATTTCCAGATGCAATTTTTGAATCTTCAATCTTTCCTGCCCCAGGAATTGAAATAAAAGCATGGTTTCCGCTCGCAACAGAGATGACAGCAAGATTCAAGGACAGCCAGAAATTCTTTTCAGACAATCAAACCTATGTTCTTATCGTCTGCTGGCTTCCAGAACACATAATCTATGGAAAACCTGTTGTTGTCGGAACCAGCTTTATCTCAGGAAAATCAATTGCAGAGGCAAGAGACAGCCATTATTTCAATCCGCCTGACTATCTGATACTTGAGCCTGAAAATACTGAAAGCCGAACTGCGAATCTGCAGCAGACAAACACCAACGGCTATAAAATTCAGGAAAATGAGATAGAAAAAGCAATGCAGCTTGCACAAAAAAACAAGCTGCTAAATCAAAAATACTCGCTTGAAAAAGATTTCCAGACAAAAATTCGCGAGCTGTTCAGCAAATTCAACTACAGGCTCGATACAAACTACGCAAAAATTGACCGAATTCAGCATCCGGCGATTGAAGACTTTAAATCTTCAATTATGAACATAGAATTTTGCGGTCTTCCAATCTTAAAATGGAGCAAGATAATCGCAGAGCCTGAAAATAAAGAAAATCAAAAACTGATAAGAAAAAATCTAAACATATAAAAGCGAAAGCTCCTTGAATCTTGAAACGCCAAGTGAAAAATAGGCCTCGTCAATTTCAGCTCCAAAAGCTTTTCTTCCAAGAAGCGAAGCCGCAAGCGACGCTGAGAAAAGTCCGCCGAAAGGCTCCCACACGACATCCCCCTTGTCGCTTGAAGTCTCGATTATCAGTTTCATCAAATCCAACGGCTTCTGGTTTAGATGGGCTGAATGTGAGTTGTCTTTCGGAGATTTTATCCGCTCTTTTCCAGACAATGCAGCCCTGTCCCAGACGTTCGTGTAACCAAGCGGACAATGAAATTTGTATCTCATCTTTGCCCATTCATCAGCCTTTACAAGATTTTTTCCGTCCATGCTGAAATAAGGCTTACCTTCTTCCTTTCCATGAGAATTCGCATAGTCAGAAAGCTTCTCAAACATATCGGCAGGCGGAAAATACCAGAGATGGTCTTTTGTGAGATATTTCCTTGTTGCGGCAGCTTTCACACCGCAGGCAACATTCGCGTCATTCATGGCAAGCCCGGTCCGTTTCCATTCCGAGATAAGCCATTCCTGCAAAGTCATGCCGTTTATTTTCGGAGTAAACTCATACTGAACGCAAAGCTCCGTAACAACAGGAAATCTTCTGATTTTTTCAGTGTTCACGTTTCCCGCAACATGGCTCATTCCCTTGTTCCAGACATTGCAATTCACATATTTCCAGCCGTATTTTTCAAGCAAAGGATGAACCGTCGCCCAGCCAACCTCGGTATTCCAGAACCAAAGCGTTGTGGACGGAAGCGCATGCCGGCTCCACTCCTTTATGTGAGGCTCATACCATTCTCCAAGTTCCGAATAGCTTGCAGTGTCTCCGTCAAATCCCAAAATTCCATATCCGCCATCAGAGACAATCACAGTCGGAGAATCCCAGTTCTTATACAAATCAAGAGAATTGCCGCAGAACAAATCAGCATGCTCAGAATGAAACGCAGAAGAATTTGATTTCATATCCGCCAAAGAAAAGTTTCTCGCTCTGCTGACCGTACTAGGACTAGGTTTTGAAAACATGACAATATTCTAAAATAGGATATTGTCGTTGTCAATAGACTTTTTATTTCACTAATTTTCGATTCAATCCTAAATCAACTCTCGCTCTTTAAATTGTTTTTCCAGTTCGGTTTTGTATTTTTCCATAAGTGAAAAAAAGTGAGATTTTTCTTCTGGTGTCCAGCTGTCAAAAACTGAATTTTCGGCGGAAATCATTGGGACAACGGATTTTTCGGCAAGGGAAAGTCCGTTGTCTGTGAGCGAGACAATCACGTTCCGGCCGTCGCCGGCAGTGCGCTTTACAAGAGCGAGAGATTCAAGTTTTGAAAGCGCGGAATTTATTGTTTTTCGGCTGATTCCGTAACGGTGAGTGAATTCGCTTTGGTTGCAAGGTCCGCCCATGTCGTAAAGGCAGTAAAAAATCCAGGAAACGCTGTCTGAAAGCGAAGATTTTGCATTCACTTTGTGGTAAAGCTCGTCAATCTGGTTCATAAGATACGCAAACCGCCGCGACGCTTCGTGTGAAAAATTTTGATTTTCAGTCATTTTTTCCGCCATTTTGCCAAAAGATTTTTTTATTATACACCAGATGGGAAAAAATGGCGAATATCCGATAAACATAAAAAATTAAAATACAGTTGAAAAATTAATTATGCGTTAGGGCATGAAAACCCGAAGTTCCAAAATGTTGGTTGAGCTTGCCGAGACCAACATTTTGGAATGAGCGTGAGCGAAGGTTGGAACGCCCGACCCAAGCGATGGTTGAGCCTGCCGAAATCATCGCTTGGGGAACGCCCAAATTTTCTGTAAATACAAGAATCAGTCTATCACGATTTGATAGATATGATGATGTAAAATGTTCCCAAAACAAAAAAAGAAGGTGTTTTATGAAAAAGAGACTTGTTTTGGTTTTGATGATGCTAGTTGGAGTTGCACTTTTTGCGGAGGAAAAAATTTTTCGGTATTTACAGATTATAGAAGATTCACAGTACAACACGATGACATTGGCAATCTGCGACACGGATTTTGATGTGGGAATCGACTTTGACACAAGCAAACCTGGAACAATAATCGCATTATTAAACAGAAAAAATGCCCGGCTGATTAAAAATTCAATTCTTCCAAATTTGGAATCTTCTTGGTATGGATATACTTCTTACATTTACATTGGTCCTGAACAAGATTCGGAGACCGAGATTATTTCTGAAGAAGAATTTGAAGAATATCTGGATGAAGCGATACGGCAAGCTAATTAATCTGTTCGGCGGTCAAAAAAATCATGGACGGCTTGATTTTTAATGCGGCGGCAAGTTTTTCAAGCGACTTTACAGTTGGACTTGCAAGGTTGTTTTCTATTTTATACATATAATGCCTGGAAACGCCAGCGTCAAAAGCAAGCTGCTCCTGGCTAAGCCCCATCTGTTTGCGCAATTCAACAATCGCCTTTCCTAAATCCATGAGGAAATTATATTTTATCAAACTCTATAATAACACGCTTTATAGTTACACGTACTATAGTTTGCATATTTTTGGAAGTGGGGATATAATATTGGGGAAGAATCTGAAGGAGTGTGGATTTTATGACTTATTATGATGGAAATGATAATAACAACGGTTCAATCATCGGTGATATAATCGGAGGCGCATTATGTTTGATAGGAATTGGAGGAATAATCGGTTCTGTAGCAAAAAATATAACTTCTAAACCTGCCCTCCCTTATAATCCAAACAACGATTACGATTGTGAGGATTACAACTGCACCGATGACGACAACTGCAATGTTGTACAATATTCAAAAGCAAGAGTAATGGATTTTTCCATGAGAAATAATCAGATATTTATAAATCTATGTGTTTACAAAGCTAACAATAAACATGTTTCTAGAAATATTACTCATGCCTTGCATTTCGATTTATCTTCAAAGGAATACTTTTTCCGTCTAAATAGAAATAATAATGGAAAGAAAATTGAAATGTATTTAGATGAAGATGGTTACTGGCAAATTGCTGATTGGGATGAACTTGATTTGGAATAGAAAATGGAGATAAAAATGATAATGAAATATATAACAAAAATATTTTTACTGGCTGTAATTTTTATATCAAATACGATTTTTGCTCAGACAAAAAACATTGGTGAAGATGAAAAGATCCAATTTGCTATGTTAATGAATCAGATTCAGTATACAACATCAAATATCATTCAAAATAAAGATAGGGA
>CAVBXG010000074.1:0-9636 GCA_963599585.1 bacterium | reverse complement strand
ATTTACAATAGTAAAGTTAATCTTAAAAAATTAACAATTTTTGACTATTGGAAATATAAAATGGGAACAAATGCAGCACTTAGAAAAGCCGACAAAGCAAAAGAAGATGAATTTTATACTCAATTAAGCGACATTGAAAAAGAACTTTCGCATTACAAGGAACACTTTAAGGGCAAGACAATTTTATGTAACTGCGATGACCCAAGAATCTCAAACTTTTTTAAGTATTTTGCTTTGAATTTCAATGAATTTGGACTAAAAAAAATTATTTCCACTTGCTACAAAAATCAGGATGTTGATTTGTTCAGCCAGAATGACTGCGAAAAGGCGATTTACATTGAATACACAGGAAACCCGAACGACCCCACAAGCACAGATTTTTCAACGATGGAAGTAAAGAAACTCAACGGCGATGGAGATTTTAGAAGCGCAGAATGTATTGAGCTTTTAAAGCAGGCTGACATTGTTGTTACAAATCCGCCGTTTAGTCTGTTCCGAGAATATGTTGCACAACTGATTGAATATGAGAAGAAATTTATAATTATTGGAAATCAAAACGCAATCACTTATAAAGAAATTTTCAGACTTTTTAAGGAAAATAAAATTTGGCTTGGTTACAAAGCCGGAGATATGGCTTTTAAAGTTCCGAAATATTACACACCGCGAGAAACCCGGTATTGGGAAGATAAAAACGGACAAAAATGGCGAAGCATGGGAAATATTTGCTGGTATACAAATTTGGATATTGCAAAACGCCACGAAGAATTGATTCTTTACAAAACTTATTCGCCAGAAGAATTTCAGAAATTTGACAATTATGATGCAATCAATGTGGATAAAACTTCTGACATTCCACTTGATTATTATGGTGCAATGGGCGTGCCTATCACTTTTTTTGATAAATATAATCCTGAACAATTTGAAATTATTGATGGAATAGGAAGATACAGCATTTTAAGAAATGAAGAAACAAAAGCAGAAGGAAAATATCTTTCAATGATAAATGGAAAGGCAAAATATTTTAGGATAATTATTAAACGCAAAAAATAAGGCTTGTGTGCGAGCTTGCACGGGCTAGGGATTGTAGGGGCAGCGAAGCTGTTGTTTTGGGCGATGATTGAGCTTGTCGAAATCATCGCCCAAAACAATGAAACCCCGGAAAGCCCGACCGACGCTTGCGGCGGTAGCCCCCAGAAAAAAAATTACTAGGAGAAAATATGAAAATCACTTTGCATACAATCAAGGTTCGCGAGCTTGTGGACGGTTATGCGGACAATGACGAGGCTGGAGTTGTTGGTTTTGGCGGAAAATTGGATATTCGTCCGCCATATCAGCGTGAATTTGTTTATTCAGATGCTCAGCAGCAGGCGGTTATGGATACGGTTACGCGAGGTTTTCCGTTGAACACGATGTATTGGGTTTGCCGCAGCGATGGTCGTTTTGAAGTTCTGGACGGTCAGCAGCGCACAATTTCGATTTGCCGTTATGTGAATGGGGTTTATTCCCACAATCTGCGTTATTTTACAAATCTGCAGCCGGATGAAAAAAATGCGGTTTTGGATTATGAGCTTCAGATTTATTTTTGCGAGGGAACGGAAAGCGAAAAACTGGAATGGTTCAAGACAATCAACATTGCCGGGGAAAAATTGACGGCGCAGGAAATCCGCAATGCTGTTTACGCAGGAAGCTGGACGGCAGAAGCGAAAAAGATTTTCAGCAAGTCGAACTGCGCGGTAAAACTTTTGAGTGAAAAATATGTGAACGCAAACCCAATCCGGCAGGAACTTTTGGAAAAAGCCCTTGGATGGTTTGTTGGAAAAGATGAAAAACTGATTTGCAATTATATGGGTGCACATCAGCACGACAAAAATGCGAATGAACTTTGGCTTTATTTTCAGAATGTGATTTCCTGGGTAAAAACGCTTTTTATTGTTTACCGAAAAGAAATGAAAAGCATTGAATGGGGCGAGCTTTCCAACCGCTTTGGGCAAGAAAACAGATATGACGCAAACGAATTTGAAAATGAAATTTCACAACTGATTGCCGATGATGAAGTTACAAACTACAAGGGAATTTATTACTATCTTTTTGACCGAAAAGAATCACATTTGAATCTGCGGCAATTTGATGAAAAAATGAAGCGAAAGGCTTACGAGGCTCAAAATGGAATTTGCCCGCTCTGCAAAAACCATTTTACGTTTGAGGAAATGGAAGGCGACCATATTGTGCCATGGAGCAAAGGCGGCAAAACAGAAATGTCAAATCTGCAGATGCTCTGCCGCGTCTGCAACAATACAAAGTCGGATAAATAGAAGAATTGACGCGCTTTTTCTGGTAGCTTATTCAATTCGTATGCGGAATTAATAATTGCTTTTGCCAATTTCTGCAATAAGAAGTATAATTTCTAAAAATCTTAAAGGAAGAACGATATGGCAGAAACAGCAAAAAAAATTGAATGGGATGATGTTTATCTTTTGGGCATTCCAGAAATTGATATGCAGCACAAAAAGCTTATTTCAATTGCGAACGAGCTTTACGATGTGGTTTGTGGCAACGAATCGGACTACAAGCTGAAAATGTCTATGGTTTTAAAAAAACTTACAGATTACACTGAATATCATTTTACCAGCGAAGAGCAGCTTCAGAAACGAATCGGTTACGCCGGCTACGAAACTCACAAAAATTCGCATGATTATTTTATAAAGGAAGTTAATTTCCAGATTCAAAAACTTAACTCTGAAAGCAAAAACAATGTTCTTGGATTCTACAATTATATTTCAACTTGGGTTTTTAACCACATAGCAAAAGCGGACAAACTTTGGGCTAATTTTATGAAACAGAACGACGGAAAATAAAATGACTCAAAATCTGATTGAAAAACTTCTTCTTGAAAACATAAAAAATCAGTCAGCCTTTTTTGTGTTTCCAACGCAAACTTCCGCAGATTTGTGGGCAGACAGAATTGTCCTTACAAGCGAAATAAAAGCGATCGCAATGGAACGTTTTCTTGTCTGGGATAAGTTTAAAAGTTCTTCAATCCGGAGCAAGCAGCAGCAAAAAACTTCTGTGCCTTCTGCAATGCGTTCAATCTTTGTTTCAAACTTGATTGAAGAGAATGCGCAGAAGCCTTTTCTGAAAAACTTAATTGTTCCAGAATATGCAAAATCAGCTGGTGGATTTACAAACTGGCTAACCAGCCTGCTTCCACCGCTTTTTACGTGGAAAAAACATTTTTTGGAAGCAAAAATTCAGCCTGACCAAGAGGATTTAGACCTTCTTGAGCTTTTTGACCGCTACCAGAAATTCCTTGACCAGCACAATTTTTTTGATCCGGCGTGGGAAACTCCCCCATTCGTGCCGGACGGAAACCATTATTTTATTCTTTTCCCGGAAATTCTTTCGGATTATGCGGAATATGAATCAATTCTGGCAAATTCCCCTCAAAGCATAACGATGGTTCATCTTTCGGAAGAAATTCTGACGCAAAAACCTCAAAATGTTCATTTTTTACAGAATTCCCGCCAGGAAATCCGCGCGGTTTGCCTTTATCTTCGCGATTTGCACGAGCAAAAAAATATTCCGTGGAATGAAATCGCAATAAATGTTCCAGATTTGGAAAGCTACGGCGCATATCTTGAGCGCGACTTTAAAATCTACCAGATTCCGTTTGTAAGCCGCAACGCAACTCCGCTCACTTCAACAGGCGCAGGCAATTTTTTTAGCCAGCTTTTAAATTGCAAACAGCAAAATTTCAGTTTTGAATCAATAAAAAATCTTCTTTTGAACAACAACTTACCTTGGAAACAGGAAATTCCGATTTTTCAGCTTATAGAATTTGGAAAAGAAAACAACTGTGTATGCAGTTTTGAATATAAAAATGAAAAAATTGATGTCTGGAACAAATCTTTTCAGTCTCCAAAAGAAAATCCAGACGAACAGGCGCGTCTTTTTTACAACAGCCTGAAAAAAGATGTGAATTTACTAGTAAACTCCAAAAATTTCAACGAAATCAGAAAAAATTATTTTATTTTCCGTGAGCATTTTTTCGCCATGAATCTTTGCTCCGAAAATTCAGACAATATTCTTAGCCGCTGCGTTACGGAACTTGGAGAATTAATCAAACTTGAGGAAGCTTACAATTTTTCGCTTTCAAATCCGTTCAATTTTTATGTGACTTATCTTTCGGGAATAAATTATCTTGCGCAGACAAAACAGCGCGGCGTTCAAATTCTTCCGTACAAATTGGCTTCTTGCGCGCCTTTTAAGGCTCAAGTTGTCCTGGATTCAAGCCAAAGTGGAATTTCGGTGGTTTACAAGCAGCTTTCGTTTCTCCGTGATGACAAGCGGAAAATTCTTATGAACGGAAAGGACGACCCGAATGTTTCTGAGCTTTTTGTAAAACTTTACGAGATGAATTCCGTTCAGGAGCCAGTTTTTTTCACCTGCGCCGCAAAAACTTTTACAGGTTATGCGCAGAGTTCCAGTTATCTTTCTGAAATTGAGCTAAAAAATGATGAAAATTTAAAAAATCTTCTAAAAAATGATTTTTATATAGAAGAAAAAGAAATTTTCCAGAATCCCAAGATGACGGCGGAAAATTCTGCAAAAAAAATTACTGTTACTCAAAAAAATGGCGTTGAATTCTGGAAAAATTGCCAGAAAATGCAAGAATCTGACATTTCAGAATCTATAAAAATTGAAAAAAACAAAATTTTTGCCGGAAAACTTTTTTCCGCAGACAAAAAAATACAGATTTCCAGCACAACGCTAAAAAATTTCTTCACCTGTCCTCGCCTTTGGGCAATCGAGGAAATCGGAAAACTTTCTGAGCAAAAAAATGAAGCCGAAATCGCCGACCACAGAACGCTCGGAAATCTTTACCACAAAATTTTTGAGCTTTTCTGCAAGGAACTGAAAAGCAAAAATATTCCGCTTCAGGTTGAAAACGATGAACTTCCTGCAAATCTAAAGGAAATTCTTTTTTCAAACATTGAAAGTGCTCTGATTTCAGAAAAAAACAGCTATCTTACAAAGGAACTTTTAAAGACAACAAAATCCTCAGTAATAAAAACCGCGGTGAATGCCGTTACAACTTTTTCAAAAATCTTTCAGGGCTGCACAATTTTTGCCTCGGAAGAAAAATATTCTTTTGAAAACGCGGAAAAAAACTGCATTTTTAACGGAAGAATTGACTGTCTTTTGCTGGATTCCTCTTCAACGGAACTTTTTCTTGTTGATTTCAAGAGTTTCACCAGCGCAATCCCGGAAAATTTCTTCTATGATGAAAATTCCGCCGCAACAGAATTCCCGGATTTTCAGATGCCGATGTATCTTTATCTTCTGCAGAACCAAAAAAAGCCTTTGCAGGTGGAAAACTGTTGCTTTTTCAACGTTGCAAAAGCTGAAACAACGCAAGTTTTTGGCGAGGAGCTTGCGGCGCGGGTTCTGCTTTCAAAACCGAATTCAAAAAAACAGAAGAATGTGCGCACTGCGGAGGATTTTATTCCTACAACCGAAAAATTTTTGCAGGCGGTGGAGGAATTTATTCAGCGCATACAAAACAGCAATTTTTCCGTTTCAGATGAAATGCAAAATTTTGAAACCTGCAGCAGCTGCCGGTACAAAGCGGTTTGCCGGCGAACTTTTAACGTAAGCCGCCAAAAGTAACTGATTTTTTCACGAGGAATTTTATGCAGAACGCACCACAAGAACGAAAATTTGACGAATATCAGAACCGCGCCATAAATATTTTAAAAAATGCGGTTGTAAGCGCGGGCGCAGGCTCTGGAAAAACCACAGTTCTTTCTGAACGCTTTTTGCAGCTGGTCCAGAAAAAAAATTATAAGGTTGAAGAAATTCTTACACTCACCTTCACAAAAAAAGCCACAGTCGAAATGTCCGCGCGAATTTTTAAGGTTTTAAAGCAAAAAGCTCCTGAGCAGGCGGCAAATTTTTACAAGGCGAACATAAAAACCTTGGACAGCTACTGCAATTCCGTGGCAAAAATGGGCGCGCACTTTTACGGCATAACCCCGGATTTTACACAGGACGATTCAATAACCACGCAGATTCAGCAGTTAGCACTTCCTTTTATTTTAAAAAACCGGGACAACGAGGCAATCAAAATCCTAGTAAACTCCAACGACTTTGAAAAAAAAGCCGCAGAAATTTTTGTTGAGCCGATTCTTGAAAATTCAACCGTGGCAGAACCAATCAATTTTGAAAAATCAACAGAAAATCAGATAAAATCCGTCCTGGCCTCTTGGAAAAAACTAGGAAGTAAAGCGGAAGAAACTCTCCATCAATTTGAAAAAGCCTATTCAGATTTTGACGGAAACCGCAACACAAAATATCTGCTTGCAATAAAAGCAATAATTGAAGAAAACGAACGCCCTGAACTTCCAGAACTTTCCGAAGATGACATAAAAAACTCAAATGAACAGAAATTTCTTCCATTTTTGCAATATCTTTCAGGAATCTGCAAAATAAGTCAGCTTGGCGCGCCAAAAAACGCGGAAGAATTAAAGGAAATTCAGAATGAAATCAAAAAAATCATGCCAAAAATCGCCTCGATAATTGACTACATTCCAAGCTACAAGCTGATGAAGTTGCTTGTTCCGCTTTTAGAAGAATTTCAGGAGCTTGCAAACAATCTAAAACGCAGTTCAGGTTGCCTTACTTTCAAGGATATTGCGAATCTTGCGCTTTGCACATTGCGCGACCACCCGGAAATCCGCCAGATTGAAAAACAAAAATACAAAGCGATTATGATTGACGAATTCCAGGACAACAACAGCGAACAACGCGACATGCTTTTTCTGCTTGCCGAAAATCCCGAACGCACGACAAAGGGCGTTCCTGCGGTGGAGGAACTTTGCCCGGAAAAACTGTTTTTTGTCGGCGATGAAAAACAGAGCATTTACCGTTTCCGCGGCGCAGATGTTTCAGTTTTCAGGGCACTTTCAAACGACTTTAAAGACGGAAATCTTAGCATGACAACAAATTACCGCTCAAAACCAGCGTTGATTGCCGCGTTCAACACAATTTTTGGCGGCTTCCCCTACCCTCCTTCAGCTGAAGAAAAAAATTCCGTTCCGCCATGCGTTTTTTTCACGGAACGAAAAGACTGCTCAAATGTTCCAAACTACGAGGCAGTTTACAAAGAAGTCACAATGTCAGAATCCGCAAAAAAAGAAATAAATGATGACTCCCAAGCTTTTTCGCCAAAAATCCATTTTGCACTTTATGACACAAAAAAGAACGAGGAATTCAAGGGTAACACAAATTTTCTAACAGAAGAGGAAGCGGAAGCCGAATGGGTCGCTCAAAAAATTAGCGAAATCATAGAAAACGGACAAAATCCAGACGAAATTGCTGTTCTTTTCCGAAACTACAGTCTGCAGCCGCTTTACGAACGGACATTTTTGCGCCACGGAATTCCTTACAACACAGAAGTTGTAACCGGATTTTTTGATGACGGTCCGGTAAACGACATAATCTCTTTACTCCGGCTTTGCGCTTACCCGGAAGACACCCAGCCGTATGCACAGATTTTACGCTCGCCAATGGCAAACCTAACAATAGAAGAAATCAACGCAATTCTGTCTTTTGCGCAAAAACCTTTTCAGGGCGATTATTCCTCTTTTCTTGCGCCGGAAAGCCTTGCGCGCTTTGAACATTTAAAATCAGCATACGAAAAACTAAAACAAAACGCAGAAAACGAACCTCTTACAAAACTTATTTCTGAAATCTGGTACGATTTTGGCTACCGCTACGAAACTTTGTGGAATCCGACTGTTTCGATGTACGGAAAAATGTACGATTTGCTTTTTGAACTTGCCAGAAAAGCTGAAATTCAGAATCTTGGAATCGCGGCATTTGTTGACAGCGTTGAAAAATACAAGGATAAATCAAATTCTCTGGACGGAAAAGCCGAAAAACTTGAAGGAATGGATATTCCGCTCGAACAATCTTCCGGCGTGCACATTCTTACAATCCACAAAAGCAAAGGCCTTGAGTATGACACGGTTTTTATCTGCGGAACACATAAAAAAGGAAAAAACGAGACAAATTCAAAGGCGATTTATTGCAGCAAAAACTTTGGAATCTCCGTGAACAACCCAGAATCCGAGCACCAGAATTATTTTTATCAGCTTGTAGACGAAGAAAACAAGAAAATGCAGAATGCCGAGCTCCGCCGCCTTGCATACGTTGCCCTTACGCGCGCAAAAAAAGAAATTTTCATCACAAACGGAAAATATTCGCCGGCAAAAGATTCTTCAGCATTTCTTCCGGGTGCAGAAAAAAATCCAGCTTCGCTTTTTAACGTCCTTGAGCCGGTTTTTGACTTTTATTCGCAGCAGGAAACACAAAATCCGCTTCCTTTTGATGTTGAAGAAATAAATCCGTTCCCGCGTTCTGCGCAAAATTCCCAAAAAAAGATAAAAAACAACGCGGAATCAAAAATTGAATTTCTTAACTTACTTGCAAACTCCAAAAATTTTCAAGATTCGCAGGAAATTTCGCCGGATGAGCCGCAGGAAAAATATGTTTCTCCTAGCAAACTCCATCCAACAGCTGAAGAGACAGAAATTCAAAAAGAAAATATCCATTTCAACCCGGACGCGCCTTTTCAGGAAATCAACGAAATTGTTGGCAAAACGCAAAAATTCACTTTTGAAAACTTCGGAACAATCGCCCACACCTACATGGAAGCCGCAATAAAAAATCTTGAAAAACTAGATTTTCCGGCAAAAGAAATTTCCGGTCTGGAAGAAAAAACTGAATACATAAAATTGATAGACAGAATCTGCCGCCAGATGCAAAAAACTTTCATTGAATCAGAAATCGGAAAAGCGGCAAAAAATTCCAGCTGGAAAAAAACTGAATACGAATTCCGCGGAACAACCGGAACAAAAATCATCCGCGGAATAATCGACCTTGTATTTAAAAACGCTGACGGAACTTACACAATCGTTGACTACAAGACGAACCAGACAATCCAGCCAGAACTTTACGAAGCGCAATTAAGCTGCTACAAAAAAGTCATCGCCGAAATGCTCCAGATTGAACCGGAAAAAATCCGCTGTTATCTTTATTATTTGCGTTTTGGAAAACTGATAGAAATAAAAACTGAAAATTCTTTAAAAAATCTTGAAAAACTCATTGACAATATTTTAATAAAGTAGTAACTTAATATCAGCTTGTAAATAAGCTGATAAACTCTCTCCGATGCTCGTGAAAAACGAGCGGCAGGGCTTCTGGATACGTTGTGTTCGGAAGCCCTGTTTTTTTTATACAAAGAGTTTTTCAAAATATTTTATTTATTAAGCAAAATATTTTGAACCGGGTGGCTTTTTGTCCGTTCGCCTACGGCAAACTACCAAAAAACAGGCTTTTCTGGGTTCCACTATCGTTCCATTGCTACGCAACCGCCTTCGGCGTCCCATACAATCCTTGCCACATTTCAAGCAAAAAAAATAAGCATAAAACGAAAAAATGAACCGATTTGAAATTTATAAAAAAACAAAAAAAACGCCTTATTTTCAATAAAACGTCAAATTATATGAACCTGTCATACAAAATACGTTTTTTTGACAAAAATATATTAGATATATTAGATATATTACTTTTTAT
>CAVBXG010000073.1:0-9899 GCA_963599585.1 bacterium | reverse complement strand
GGCGTGTTCCCGGCTTTAATTAATCTCTGCCATTTACACAAATTTTATGACAGGATCATAATATTAAATTACAACAAACATCTGCATAAAAAAAGGCGGTTGCCCGCCCCTTATAAAACCTTTACAGATTATCTATTATCTTTTCAGGTTCACCGCTGTTGAAAGCATTGTGTCCGATGTCTGGATTGCCTTGCTGTTAAATTCGTAGGCGCGCTGCGAGACAATCATCTGCACCATTTCGTTCACAACGGAAACATTTGACATTTCAAGGAATTTGTGGCGGGTGTCGCCAAAGCCTTCGTAACCTGGGCGTCCACCGAATGCCTCGCCGGATGCGTTTGTCTGAACAAAAAGATTGTCGCCGTCAGCCTGCAAGCCTACTGCATTCGGAAAACGGAAAAGCTCCAGCTGGCCAACTTCTATCGGTTCGTTTCCGCCATTGACTTTCACGCTGATTCGGCCAGTCTGTGTGATGTTCAACGTTGAAACATCATAGCCTTCTGGAAGAATAACTTCCGGCTGGACGCGCAGTCCGTTTGAATTCACAAGCTGACCGTTTGAATCAATCTTAAAAGAGCCGTCCCTTGTGTAAGCGTAGCTTCCGTCATATTTCTGTACGCGGAAAAATCCTTCGCCGACAATAGCAACATCTGTGTCAACGCCAGTATTTTGCAAAGAGCCCTGCTTCATTATGCGCTGGGTTGCCGCAAGTTTCACGCCTGAGCCTTGCTGGATTCCAACTGGAGTTACCGTGTCTTCTGTCGCAGGAGTTCCCGCCAGCTTTACATTCTGATAAATTAAATCCTCAAATTCAACACGCTGCTGTTTATATCCTGTTGTATTGACGTTTGAAAGATTATTTGAAATCACATCCATATTTGCCTGCTGACCGTTCATTCCAGTCGCGGCTGTCCACAAACTTCTTACCATTTTTCAGTTCCTCCACGCCTATCTGTTATAAACAGCTGTTTTTGTCCACAATGTTCCCATCATGCTGTCTTCACTTGTGATTGTCTTTTGATTTGCCTCGTACGCGCGGTTCACTTCTATCATCTGAACCATTTCGTTTACTACATTCACGTTTGAAGTCTCCATGTAGCCTTGAAGAAATCTTGGGCGTTCAGAACCTTCCGCAATATGCGCGGAGCCTGAAATATCATTTGACGAATAAAGGTTATTCCCCATTTTTTTCAGATAACGCTCGTTGTCAAAGCGGACAACTTTAAAGCGGTCAATAATCTCGGAATCTTCCTGCGAAGAAATAATTCCATCTTCATTTACTGTGAATTTATCATTTTCAACGTGGATAAAGCCTTTTTCGCCAAGAACCGGATAGCCGTCTTTTGTCTCAAGAATTCCTTCTTTTCCGATAATAAAATTTCCATCGCGTGTGTAACGTTCTCCGAGCGGCGTCTGTACAGAAAAAAATCCCTTGCCGCCAAAAGCAACATCTGTGTTCTGGTCTGTCTGACGGAACGAGCCCTGCGCAAAATCAGTGTAATTTTCGTTTGTTTCTATTCCAAGCCCAAGTTTTCCGATTACAGGAGCAGCCTCTGCCGAACCAAAAGGTGTCTCATAAACGCCATCAAGATTTGTGCGCTTTAAAAGAAGCTCCGGGAAAGACTTGCTTACAGTTATATCCCTTTTGTATCCTGCTGTGTCAACATTCGCAAGATTGTTAGAAATCGCATCCAGCCGGTTCTGCTGGGCGTTCATTCCGCTTGCTCCTGTGTACCATCCACGAATCATATTTTACCTCCAAACAGCCGGAACTTTTAAATTGAGAAAAAATTCAAGCCATTTGTTTTATTATCGGTATATGGAAATTGCGGTTTAGCAAATTCTGTTTTATAATAAAAGACGATGTTGGAAGAAAAAAATAAACCGCGTGTTGTAGCCCTGATTCTGGGCGGCGGAAAAGGAACAAGACTATATCCTCTTACAAAAGAAAGGGCAAAACCGGCTGTATCTTTCGGCGGAAAATACCGGCTTGTGGATATTCCTCTTTCAAACTGCATCAATTCAGGCTACAAGAAGATTTATCTTTTGACGCAGTTCAACTCAACATCGCTTCATCTGCACATCACAAATTCCTACAATTTTGACCGATTCTCATCTGGATTTGTAGAAATTCTTGCGGCGGAACAGACGCTTGAGAACGACAAATTTTATGAGGGAACTGCCGATTCCGTAAGAAAAAGCATGTCGCACTTTAAGGCGCAAAAACCTACGCATTACATAATTCTTTCCGGCGACCAGCTTTACAGAATGGATTTGCGCGATTTTTTTGATTCCCACATCCGTTCAGGCGCAAGTATTTCTGTCGCAACAACAATTGTGAACAGAACAGACGCAAGCCGGTTTGGAATTGTAAAAACTGACGACACAAACAGAATCATAGAATTCAGGGAAAAACCGGCTCCAGACATAGACATTTCGGCATGGAGAATTTCCCCGGAACTTATGGCGGCAAACCCCGACCCCAGCAAAGAATATCTTGCCTCAATGGGAATTTATATTTTCAACGCAGCCACTCTGGAAGCAGTCCTAAATGAAAGCGACTCAAAAGACTTCGGAAAAGAAGTGATTCCAAATTCAATCGGAAACTATATTGTGAACGCCTACGTCTTTAACGGCTACTGGGAAGACATAGGAACCATAAAAAGTTTCTACGATGCGAACATAAAGCTTACAGATATTGACCCGGAATTCAACTTCTACAACGAGGATGAGCCGATTTACACGCACATGAGAAACCTTCCGCCTTCAAAAATAAACGGCGCGTCGATTTTCTGCACATTGACATCCGAAGGCTGCGTTATTACCAACTGCAAATTGAGCCGCTCGATTATTGGTGTGCGCTCGATTATCGAAAACGGCTCGGATTTAAGCGGAGTGATAATGATGGGCGCGGATTTTTACCAGAACCCGGAAGAAAAAAAAGATGACGCGAACAGAGGCTTACCGACAATCGGAATCGGGAAAAACTGCTTTATCTCACGCACAATAATCGACAAAAACGCAAGAATCGGAAACAACGTAAGAATAAATGTTGACGGAAGAAACTACGAAAACGGAGACCATGGCAATTTTTACTCGGCGGATGGAATTATAGTCATCAGAAAAGGCGCTGTAATTCCGGACGGCACAATAATCTAAAGGAAAAATATTGGGTTCTCAATACGACAAACTTGGAGAAATGCTCAAAGACGCGATTGAAAGCGGCAAATTTCCAGAATCAGAAAAAAACAACGAAAAGCAAAATCAGCAAAATACAGAACAAGAAAATCTCAATCAAAATGAAAAAAAAGAAAAATTTGAAAACGAAAAGAAATTTTTCAATAGAAAAGATAATAAAAAGTCTAAAATATCAGACATAAATGTACAAAATTTTATACATCTTTATAAGATTTTTAATCTAAATTACGGTTGCACAAAAGAAGAGCTCAAGGATTCTTACAGAAAACTTTTAAAGAAATACCACCCGGACAATTTTGAAGGATTCCCAGAGACACAGAAAATGGCTGAGCGTAAAACACAGGAACTGATTTTTGCGTTCAATAAATTACTGGAGCTTATTGGTTAATGTCTTGCGCTCAATTCCGAGAATTTCAGCTGTCTTGGATTTGTTGCCTTTGTTCGCCGCAAGGTTCTGCTCAATTATGATTTTTTCAGCTTCCTCAAGCGTAATTCCAAGAGGAACAGAAATATCAGTTTTGGACGAAGCCTTCACGATTTCAGGCGGAAGATTTTCCTCGCGGATAATATTATCTGAACAAAGGACAGACGCGCTTTCTATGCAGTGTTCCAGCTGACGGATATTTCCCGGCCAGTCGTATTTAAACATTGAGATTTTTGCTTTTTGCTCAATCGAAAGATTTCCGTTCTCTGAATATTTTTTCAGGAAATAATCTATGAGCTCAGGAATATCTTCCTTTCGTTCCCGGAGCGGAGGAATTTCAAGATGAACAACATCAAGGCGGTAATACAAATCTTCCCTGAAGCGACCGGCTTTTACTTCCTCCTCAAGATTACGGTTTGTGGCGGCAATAACGCGTACATCAACCTCGATTGTTTCCTGTCCGCCAACCCGTTCAAATTTCTTTTCCTGAAGAACACGCAAAAGCTTGACCTGAGTTGAAGCATTGATTTCCCCGATTTCATCCAGAAAAATCGTGCTTTTATGCGCAAGCTCAAAGCGTCCTTTCTTAAGATAATCAGCGCCGGTGAACGCTCCTTTTTCGTGGCCGAACAATTCGGATTCCAGAAGAGATTCGCTTAGCGCAGAACAGTTTACAACAATCATCTCCTTGTCGCGGCGTGGACTGTTGTTATGGATTTCGCGGGCAACAAGCTCCTTTCCAACGCCAGTTTCCCCTGTAATAAGAACGCTGGCTTTTGAAGGAGCAACTTTTTTTATAAGCTCGTAGAGTTTCTTCATCTGAAGGCTGCTTCCAATCATCATTTTGTTGTGACTGTTTTCAACCTCTTTTTTTAGCATTTTATGCTGCAATGAAAGTTCCCGGGACTCAAGGGCGCGCTTTACAATCATATTAAGCTGATCAAGATTCAGCGGCTTTGTCAAAAAATCATAGGCACCGTCGCGCATGGCTTTTACAGCAGAATCAATGCTTCCATGCCCGGTAAGAACGATGACTGGAATTCCTGGAGTTTCCGTGGCAATATGTCGGACAACTTCCTCACCGGAAATTCCGTCCATTCTAAGGTCAGTGATTACAAGGTCAATATCGCCTTTGTCAATAAGGGCAATTCCCTCTTTTCCGTTTGAGGCAGTTTTTACGTTGTAGTCATCCATCTCAAAATTCGCGGCAAGACCATTACGGATATTCTCTTCATCATCAATCACAAGAATTGTAAATTTCATTCGCTACCTCAAAAGTTTTGTCTCAGTCTGTGGCACAGGAAGGGAAATCAGGAACACAGAACCTTTTCCTTTTTCTGATTTTACCTGAATGTCTCCGCCAAATTCCTTGATTATCTTGTACGACATCGTCATTCCAAGCCCGGTACCGTTCGCTTTCGTTGTAAAATACGGCTCAAAAATGCGTCCGACTGTGTCTGAATCCATTCCAATTCCATTGTCCGAAATTGAAACCACAAAATTATCGTTTATGATTGAAGTTCCAAAAGTAACAAGACCCGGCATTTTTTCAGAATCATTTTCCTCTGAACATTCCGGAAATTTTGCCTTGACTGCATAAAAAGCGTTCTGCGCGATATTTATAATAACCTGGCGGAAAAGTTTCTCGTCAATCATTATGCGCTGCTTTTCTTCTGAAAGTTCCATTTTTATAAGAACATGGGCTTTGTTGAATTCCGGCGAGATAAAATCGCAGATTGCAGAAAGAATTTCATCCGGGTCGCTTAAAGTAAGTTTTGCATTCACAGGACGAACCGCAAAAAGAAAATCCATAACAAGCTCGTTCAGTTTTTCAATCTCATCATTTACAATATCAATATGGTCTTCCAGAAATTTCTTTTCAGGCAAAGTTCCGTCGCCTTCACGTTTTTTGCTGATTGCCTTCTGCACAAGCTGAATATGAATTGAGATTGCCCCAAGCGGATTTTTTATTTCATGCGCCATTCCAGCCGCAAGATTCGTAAGTCCTTCCATATTCTCAAGGCGACGGTCAAGAACCGCTTTTGCCTTAAGCTGCGTTATATCTTC
The DNA here is from genome assembly GCA_963599585.1 of bacterium. Classification (GTDB taxonomy): domain Bacteria; phylum Spirochaetota; class Spirochaetia; order Treponematales; family Treponemataceae; genus Treponema_D. The sequence goes on along the minus strand of CAVBXG010000073.1, from coordinate 4,210 downwards.
GATTTTTACAATGCTTCCAGAAATTTCGGTTTTCTGCACAAAAGAAAAAACTGAAACCGCCAAAAATCTTACAGAACCGTCCGAACATGAAGTTGAAAATTCCTCGCGGACATTGGTTTTCTGCGCATCCGCAATATTTTTCAGCCAATCAGAAATTTCCTCATTTTCTTCTATTATATTGAAAAGAAGTTCATCCTCATTTTTTTCGTCATCAAAAGAAATGCGAAGAATCCGTTTTGCCGCCTTGTTTATCTGAAGAATGTGCCATTTTTTGTCAACAAGAATCAGTCCCGTGGAAAAAGATTCTATCAACGAATCCAGCATTGAATTTTCGTTTACAACTTCCAGAAGAACCCGTTTTACTTCTTCCGCAGAAAGTTTTGGAATCATATCAATTACACGTTCAACATATCGGCTCATTTTAAAATATTCCCATGAAGTTTATTTATTTTCGACATATCGCGCACAAGAACTTCAAGCGCGGATTTTACAGACTGATTGTAAACCGTGACATTGTTCCAGCACAGCTGAAGAGATTCTGTTATCTCCTTTGCCGCATTTGTTCCAGCCGGAAATGAAAAAAGTTTTTTTGAGCACTTCTGAATTCCCGCAAGAAAAATCCTGAAAATAATCCTTGGCTCAAAATTTCCGCAGTCTTTTATTATTTTTGCGCAGTCAGGAATTTTTGAATCCGCAATAAGGGAATAAAATTCATTTGAAAAAGAATGGATTTTATCCGGTGCGACCGGCAAAAAAGTCAGAAGAAAATCGTCAATTGTTCCGCTGAAATTCTCATTGTGGAAAACGCGGGAAATAACTTCTTTCTGCTCCGCAAGATTTCTTTCCCTAAAGTTGTAAGTCCTAACCCGCGAAAGAATCGTAGGCATAACGGCATTTCTGCGCGAAGTTGTAAGGATAAAAACTGTGTCTTCCGGCGGTTCTTCCAGAATTTTCAGCAAGGCGTTGCGCACGGACTCAAGCATACGGTCCGCATTTTCAATTATTATAGTCTTTTTTCCAGAAACGCTTTTCAGTCTTGCCCAGGCAGCAGCATTTCTTATCTGCGCAATCGGGATTGAATCATACAAAAATTCTGACTCAAGTTTTTCGCAGAGCGGAATAATTTTTTCAACAGACTTCTGAACAGCCTGAAATTCCGGCAATTCGTGCGGAAAATCAATCGGCTCAAGCTCCTCATCAATTGAATTCATTATTGCGGCGATTTTATTAAGTTTTTCATCGCCTTCCAAAAGAATCGGGCTGAACCTTAAAGTCAATTTCCGCACGCTTCTTATGAAAAGATAGTGGGCAGCAACAAGATGCCTTGAAGAATTCATCACCGCATTTAAAAATGCCCGGCTTGAAGCAGCAATTTCCGGCGTACAGTCCTTTGGTCCGGCAAGCAGAAGATTATTGCTTACAAGAGCCTTATGCTGAAGGCAACTTGAACAAGAGCAAAGCCAATGACCTTTTTTTTCACCAGTGCATGAAAGAATTCTTGCGGTTTCCAGCGCGCAGGTAAGTTTTCCGCTTCCATGCAAGCCGCTGAAAAGAACCGCGCCCGGAAGACTTTTATTCAAAATATCAGAAGTTAAAAGAGAAGTTACATTTTGATAAAGCAGATTGTCGTACATTTATGCGGTCAGCCCTTTTAAATAATCAGATGGAATATTAAAAACATTGCCAAGAAACCTGTAGAAAAGGCTGTCCTTAAAAATATCAGAAAAATCGTAAAACTGCTGGACTTTTAAAACTGCAATCACAAAAATCACAACAACAAGACCTTCTGCAATTCCAAGAAGAAATCCCAATGTCTTATCAAGCCCTTTCATAATCTCGCCTTCAAAAATTTTTGCTACAAAATGCTGAATAATAGAAAGAGCCAGAAAAACTACAATAAAAATCAAAAAGAAAGAAAGAGAAATCGACAAAGCTGAATTTGTAATTGTCTGCCCGACATAAACATCAAGTTTAGGAGCAAAAAATATTGCGACGGCAAGTCCGCCAATCACAGAAATCTTTGAAAAAAGCTCCTTGACAAAACCTTTCATCAAAGCCGCAACCGCAAAAACCAGAACAACAATCAAAAAGCAAATATCAATTGGTGCTATTGTCATAAACTCTCCTTGTAAAGCAGATCCGCAATTTTTTCAGCAGGACGTGTACCGGCAGAAAGATTTCCATTTTTTTCCGCATATTTTTTACGCGTATTTTCATCAAGAAGCATTGTCAAAGCTGACTTTAAATTTTCCGAACTGGCATTATTTCTTCCAAGAACAAGTGCAGCCTCGTGCTTTTCAAAAAATGCCGCGTTATCTCCCTGATCTCCGCGTGTTCCTGAGCCACACAAAGGAACAAGAATCATCGCTTTTGAAAGAACTGAACATTCCCAGATTGAATTTGCGCCCGAACGAGAGACAACAATATCCGCACAGGCAATCACATCCGGCATCTCATTATAGATGAAGGCAAATGGCTTGTAGTTTTCCTTTATTTCTTCTGAAATCTGCGGAAGTTCCGAATCATTTGCATTTTTTTCACCAGTCTGATGAACAACAATAAATCTTTCGCAAAGCCACTGTATATTTTCACGCACAAGATTATTCAGCTGTTTTGCGCCAAGACTTCCGCCAACAACAAGAAGAACCGGCTTTGATTTTTTCTGGATATTTAAAAATTTCAATCCATTTTCTGCATCCGCGGAATAAAAAACCGGCCGGACAGGATTTCCTGTTACAATTGCCTTTTTTTTCGCTCCTTCAGAAAGATAAGCCTCAGTCTCAGAATACGAAAGAAGAATATGCTTTGCATTTCTGCTGTTAAGTCTTGTGGCAAGTCCTGGCGTAAAATCACATTCGTGCGTATAAACTGGAATCTTTAAAAGTTTTGCAGCCAGACAAGGCGGAACGCTCACAAATCCACCTTTTGAAAAAAGCATATATGGCTTTATTTTTAGAAGAATAAAAAATGATGCAATAAATCCTGCAAAAATCTTAAAAATATCAAAGAAATTCTGAAAAGAAAAATACCGGCGCAGTTTTCCGCTTGGAATTCCGTAAAAAAAATCCGCGGAATGTTCGCCGTTTGAGTCAACATTTTTGCTTACAATATTTTTATCCATTTCTTTGGAATTGCCAATCCAATAAATCTGCGCCGTTTTTCCGTTTTTTCTGCAAAGCGCACGAAATTCATCGGCAACCGCAAGCCCCGGATAAATATGACCGCCAGTTCCACCGCCAGCAAACGCAATCTTTAGAATACCATCAGTTTTAGAACTCATAAAATTATTTTATTGTTCCTTGTGATATTTTTCAAGAATAGAAAGAATTTCTGTCTTTTTAAAAAGTTTCGCGTATTCATAGGCAGACATTCCCATTCCATCTTTTATATCAGGATTCGCTCCGTTCTCCGCAAGCATTCTCACAATTTCAGTTTTGTCCGCTCCAACCGCAAGAACCAGCATTGTCTGCCCATCCTTGCTGATTGTGTCAAGTTCCGCGCCCTGCTCTATAAAAAATCTTGTCATTTCTGCATTTCCACGCCAGACAGAATCCATTATCGCAGTGTAACCACGATCTTTTGAAATTGAGTCAAGCCTTGCGCCGCAAGAGACAAGCCATTTTGCCGCATCAAGATTGTCCGCGCGGGCCGCAACATTCAGCATTGGTGTCCCATCTGAATCCGTGATATTGACATCCATGCCCGCATCAACATAGCGTCTACAAATTTCGTCATTCCATTTTTCTATATAATGGGCAAAATTTTCGCCGTCAAAAGGATAGCCGTTTTCAAAAAGATAATCATAAGATTCCTCCTCTAGCTGTTCCTGCAAAATCTCCGCGGAAGATTCTGCAACAAAAGAAGTCAAATCCTTTTCATCAGAAAATGATTGAATCAAACCTGAATCCAGCAAATCTGAACCAAGTCCTGTGTCTGTTGTGAAAATCCTTGCGCCCTGCCCCAAAAGAAATCCAGCGATATATGAAACCGAATTATTTTTGTTCAATGGGCAAAAGATTGCAGAATGAGTTATTCCGCACAAAAAATCAAAACCGAGCTTTAAATCTTCATCCTGAAATTCTGAAAAAATCTCTGCGTGCGGAAATTTTTCACGCAAAACATCTTTCAAAGCATCAACAGACATATTTTTATCAGATATTATCAACCATTTCATATTTTTATTATAAATTACAAAAGCAAATCTAACAAG
>CAVBXG010000072.1:0-10095 GCA_963599585.1 bacterium | reverse complement strand
TGTAAATATATCACAAATTGTTTTTATTTTGTAAATATTTAATAGAAAAACTTTACAATATTAAAAACAATAATTTCTATGAGTGATTTTTGGAAACGCGTTGATGAAGAATTGGAATTTTTAGGAAAAACTAGAAGTTATATAGCAAAAAAATGCGGTTTCAGTCTTTCCAATTTTTCATTGGGACTTGAACGAGGTTCCACTCCATCCGCAGAAACCGCTGTAAAAATCGCGGCAGAACTTGGCGTGAGCGTGGAATATCTTGTAAACGGCGCACAGATAACGCAAAATCAAAAAATCACACAAAAAGAACAAGAAGATTTGCGCCTTTCCAGAAAATACCATTCCCTAATCCAAAAATGCGAAACCCTTCCTCCCCAAAAAGCCGAACTTCTTTCCATAATCGCAGATAATTTTAAAAATTAGATTTAAGATTCCAACAAAAATCATTATAAAATCTTAAAATTTTTGTTATTGTTGACTGAAACCAAAATTATCTTTGGTTTGACGAATATAAAATGATATGGTATATTGAAAAGAAGGAAATGCCCGAACTTTTGGGTATCTCCACTAGTTTGAATAGCCGCACTAGTTTTGGGACATGGCGGCTATTTTTTTTCTTTTTATGCTTGTTTTGCTCTTGAAAGGTTTGCGTTAATTTAGGATAATAATAAAACATACTTATAAGTAGGAGTAGTTATAAATGGCTACAATTAACATCAGAGACGATGAACCTTTGGAAAAAGCTATCCGAAGATTCAAGAAGATGGTTGAAAACGAAGGTATCGTTCGTGAATATAAGAACAGAAGATATTTCGTAAAACCTTCTGCAGTTCTTCACCAGAAGAAAACAACTCTGGAACACAAAAATTTCCTTAACAAGAAGAAAGCTCAGAGAGCTGCCTCTCGTGGCGATCGCTAGAATAGCTGGGAAATGTCAAAAGACTTCGTGGAATTCACGAGGTCTTTTTTTATTTAACATTAACTTTACATAATTTACGCTCTTTGTTTACAAAACGGTTTTAGATTTTAGGCAATCGAAGGGAAAATCTTTTATAAAGAGGTAAATTATGAAAATCAGTCTGAAAAAAATTGCCGGAATCGCAATGGTTTTGGTTGCCGGAACTTCTTGTTTTGCTGCTGGAAAATGGAATTCAAAAAAATCAATCAATGTTTTAAGCCGTGAGGAAGGTTCTGGAACACGCGGCGCGTTTATTGAACTTTTTGGAATTGAAAAGAAAGATGCAGGCGGAAAAAAAGTTGACTACACAACTGATGAGGCTGCTGTAACAAATTCTACTGCGGTTATGCTTACAAGTGTTGCAAGCGACAAATACGCAATCGGTTACGTTTCCCTTGGTTCTTTGAACAAGACTGTAAAGGCTGTAAAAATTGATGGTGCTGATGCAACTGTTGAAAACATCAAGAATGGTTCCTACAAAATAAGCCGTCCGTTCAATATTTCTGTAAAGGAAAATCTTTCTGCTGCCGCAAAGGATTTTGAAAACTTTATTCTTAGCTCGGAAGGTCAGGCAATAATTGAAAAAAACAAGTACATCAAAGTTGAAGATAAAGGTGCTTTTAAAGGCGCAAATGTTTCTGGAAAAGTTGTTGTTTCTGGTTCAAGCTCTGTTTCTCCGGTAATGGAAAAATTGATTGAGGCTTACAAGGCTGTAAATCCTAATGTTTCTGTTGAACTTCAGACTTCTGATTCTACGACTGGCGTAACAAACGCGATAAATGGCATTTGTGATATTGGAATGGCTAGCCGCGGTCTTAAAGATTCTGAGAAAGCAAAGGGCATTAAAGAGATTACAATTGCGATTGACGGTATTGCGGTTATTGTAAATAACGAGAACAAAGTTTCTGACCTTACAAAAGACAATATTGAAAAGATTTTCACTGGTGAATCAACAAAATGGTCAGAATTTGTTAAATAAGACTTTTAAGGATTTATAGGATTTTAGTATGAACATAAAGATTGTTGCTGGCAAAACCAAAGAAAGCATTTTTGAAGCAATTTTTTTTGCAGCGGCGGCTTTTAGCATTATTGCAGTTTTGCTTATCTGTTTGTTTCTTTTTGTTAATGGAATTCCTGCAATGAAAAAGATTGGTGTTTTTGACTTTATCTTTGGTTTGAAGTGGAAGCCTGGCAGCGATCTTTATGGGATTTTTCCAATGATTGTTGGAAGTTTTTACGTTACTTTTGGTGCGGTTCTTTTTGGCGCGCCGATTGGACTGATGACGGCGGTTTTTCTTGCAAAGTTTTGTCCAGAAAAACTTTATAAGGTGCTGAAACCTGCGATTGAAATCCTGGCTGGAATTCCTAGCGTTGTTTACGGGTTTTTTGGTCTGATGGTAATTGTTCCTTTTATGCGGAATGTTTTTGGCGGAAACGGTTCTTGTATTTTTACGGCAAGTCTTTTGTTGGGAATGATGATTTTGCCGACAATAATAAGCGTTTCTGAAAGTTCGCTAAGGGCAGTTCCAGAAAGTTATTACGACGGAGCGCGCGCGCTTGGCGCAACCCATGAAAGGGCGGTGTTCTGCGCGATGCTGCCGGCTGCAAAATCCGGGATTTTGGCTGGAATTATTCTTGGTGTTGGACGTGCCGTTGGTGAGACAATGGCTGTAATCATGGTTGCAGGAAATCAGGCTAGGATTCCTGATTCTGTGCTGAAAGGTGTAAGAACTCTTACGGCGAATATTGTTCTGGAAATGGGTTATGCAACTGGTCTGCACAGGGAAGCTCTTATTGCGACTGGCGTTGTGCTGTTTGTGTTTATCCTGTTGATTAACTTGGCTTTTAATATGATTAAGTCTTCTAAAAAATAGGTAAACAGATTGTCTGGAAAAACGCATTGATGACAGGAACTTTAATAAAGGAAATAAAAATGGATTTAAAATTTGCGTTGAAAAATGAGCAAAATGATGAGCACTGCGTTGTAAAAAATTATAAGCGGGCGTTACGGGCGGCGTTTGAGCCCGTTAGAGTGGGTAGGGAGCAAGTAAAAGCAAGGCTTTTGGGTGCGACCGAGGGGCAGGCGCCCCACAAGATTCATAAGAAAAGTCCATTGAAAGTTGTAGTTTACGCGTGCGCTTCGGTTACGCTTTTGATTTTGGCTTTTATGCTTGGCTATATTTTGGTGCACGGAATTCCGTTTTTGAGGCCGTCGCTTTTTTCTTGGAAATATAACTCGGAAAACTGTTCGGTTGTGCCTGCGCTGGTGAACACGATTATTGTGACGCTGATTGCGCTTTGCATTGCGTGTCCGCTGGGAATTGGGTCGGCGGTTTATCTGGTGGAATATGCTGGGCGCGGAAATAAATTTGTTAAGCTTGTGCGGATGACAACGGAGACTTTGGCGGGAATCCCTTCCATTATTTATGGTTTGTTCGGGCTTTTGTTCTTTGTTGGAACTTTGCGTTGGGGATATTCGCTTTTGGCTGGAAGCTGCACGGTTGCGATTATGGTTTTGCCTACGATTATGCGTACCACAGAAGAGGCGTTGCTCGCGGTTCCGGATGCTTACCGGGAAGGTAGTTTTGGTCTGGGCGCGGGAAAAGTTCGTACGGTTTTTAAGATTGTTCTTCCGGCTGCAGTTCCTGGAATTTTGAATGGAATTATTTTGTCTACTGGGCGCGTGGTTGGCGAGACTGCGGCTCTTATTTATACGGCTGGAACGGTTGCGCAGATTCCGCTGAATGTTTTTGGTTCGGGAAGAACTTTGGCAATCCACATGTATGTTTTGAGTTCGGAAGGTTTGCACACAAATCAGGCGTTTGCAACGGCGGTTGTTCTGCTTGTTCTTGTGGTTGGAATAAATGCGCTTTCGGCTTTGGTGGCGCGAAAAATTCAGAAAGATTAGATTCAGGCCTGATTTTCTAAAACTTTGGAAACTTGGGAAAACGGAGCGGATATGGTGGATGTTGGTATGGCAGATTTTGGCGGAAATATGAAAGAAAATACAAAGATTAAGATTGAAAATTTGGATTTGTACTACGGCGATTTTCATGCGTTGCGTAATATAAATCTTGAGATAGAAAAAAATGAGATTACTGCGTTTATCGGGCCAAGTGGATGTGGAAAATCTACGCTTCTGAAAAGCATAAACCGCATGAACGATATGGTTGAAGGTTGCAGAATCACTGGCGAGATAAAGATTGACGGCGTGAACATTCTGGACAAGAAAATTGATGTGAATGTTCTGCGCAAAAATGTCGGAATGGTTTTTCAGAAGCCGAATCCTTTTCCGATGAGCATCTACGAAAATGTTGCGTTTGGCCCGCGCACGCATGGAATCAACAAAAAGAGCGAGCTTGATGAAATTGTTGAAGATTCGCTAAAAAAAGCTGCAATTTGGGATGAACTGAAAGATAATCTGAAAAAATCGGCGCTGGCTCTTTCGGGCGGACAGCAGCAGCGGCTTTGTATTGCGCGTGCGCTTGCGGTTCAGCCGGAAATTCTTTTGATGGACGAGCCTACTTCTGCGTTGGATCCGATTTCTACGCTGAAAATTGAGGACTGCGTTCTGAAGCTTAAGGAAAAATACACGATTGTTATTGTTACCCACAATATGCAGCAGGCGGTTAGAATCAGTGACAAGACGGTTTTCTTTTTGCTTGGCGAGATTATTGAAAGCGGCGATACGGAACAGATGTTCAGTATGCCTAAACAGAAAAAGACGGAAGATTACATTACCGGAAGATTCGGTTGATGGGGCGTTGCGGGAACTCCCGCACGGTGGGTAGGACGCAACGGAGTGCGGACGTAGGGCGGTTGTCCGCCCTTAGTATGATATTTATTTGGCGTCAGCAAAAGACCTTGGGCTTTTGCTGAGTAGTGAGCGGCGCAGACGCGAACGTTGTCGCCCGCCCGAAAAATGGAGTAAATTATGCGTGAAAAATATGAAATACAGCTTGCTCAGTTGAATTCCAGCGTTTTGAGCATGGGAAAAATGATTGAAGTTGCGATTGAAAGCACGGTTCTTGCGTTGATGGGGCGCGATGTTGAGGCGGCAAAAACTGTTCATGCTAACGACGAGAATATTGACAACATGGAGCGTGAAATTGAATCGCTTTGTATGCGCCTGTTGCTTCAGCAGCAGCCAATGGCGACCGACCTTAGATTTATTACCGCCGCGCTGAAAATGATTACTGATATGGAGCGGATTGGTGACCATGCGGTTGACATTGCGGATTTGGTTCTGAATCTTTCTGACTTGAAATACAGCGGAATGAGCGAAATTTCGGAAATGTCGTCTGAGATTATCGGGATGATTCACGACAGCATCCATTCTTACATTGAACGCGACTACAACAAGGCAAAAGACGTTATTGCGCGCGATGATTTGGTTGACAATCTTTATCACATTATAAAAAAAGATTTGATTGAGAAAATCAAGAAAACCGAGGAAGGCGAGCAGATTCTGGATTATTTTTTGATTGCAAAATATTTTGAGCGAATCGGCGACCATGCGGTTAATATTGCAGAACGCGTTGTATTTGCGCTGACCGGGAAAAAAGAATGAAAAAAGACTGGAACAAGATTTTTGATTCGGTTGCGATTGGCGCAAAAAGATTTTTTCGCAGATTTTTTGTTGGTGGCTTAAAAAAAGGTTTGCAGTCCGAGGGCGGCACATTGCCGATTTTGGGAATTTCGCTGATAATTACCGGAATCCTTTTTCTTGTTCCAACCGGTTACGAAGGCGCGGTTCAGTTCAGGGACGCTGAAAAATGCCGCGCAAAAATCGAATCCGTTGACAATTCGAGGATTATTGACACAGGACTGATTAGGACCGGCCAGCAGGTCTGCGAAATAAAATTCCTGAGCGGAAAATTTAAGGGAAAAACCGCGGAAGGCTGGAATCTTTTGTCCGGCTCGCTTGCCCAGGACAAGATTTTTTATCCAGGCGATGTGGCTCAGGTCATTGTCCATCACAATGATGAAGAAATTCTTTCCGCAAACCTTATAGATTATTACCGCTTGCACGGCGAGCTGATTCTGGCGGCGGCTTTTGCGGTTTTCCTGATTATTTTTGCAGGCGGAACAGGGCTTCGCTCCGTCTTGTCGTTTGTGATTACAATTCTAGTGCTTTGGAAAATTCTTGTGCCGCTTTACTTAAAAGGTTTCAACCCGATTTTTGTGGGGCTTGTGGTTGTCGCGATTCTTACATTTTGCATTCTGGCACTTGTCTACGGCTTTGATAAAAGACTTTTTTCAAGTTTCTGTGGCGCAATGCTTGGAATTTGTTTTGCGGCGGTTCTGTCTGTTGTCTGCACAAAAGCCTTTCATATTCACGGAGCTGTAATGGCAAATTCAGAAGCACTTTTGTATTCTGGCTACCAATATTTAAATCTGACCCAGATTTTTATGGCTTCAGTTTGTGTTGGCGCGAGCGGTTCTGTCATGGATTTAAGCGTTGACATAACAAGCGCGGTAAACGAAGTCGTAAAAAATTGTCCGGAAATTTCTCGCCGAAACGCAATAAAATCCGGAATGACAGTTGCCCGCGCCGCAATGGGAACAATGACAACAACCCTTCTTTTGGCGTATTCAGGAACTTGCATTGCGCTCCTGATGACTTTTATGGCTCAGGGAACTCCAATCTACAATATAATGAACAACAACATTGTCGCCTCAGAAATAATCAACACAGTCGCCGGAAGTTTCGGGCTTGCTTCAACCGCACCGTTCACAGCATTGGTCAGCGGAATGGTTTTGCGCGGAAAAAAATCAAACTAAATTAACGTAGCTGGGCATTCCGGCAACATCCGTTGCCGTCGGCAGTTCCGCCCTTCGCTGGCCGCTCATTCCGCCGCAACCTGCGGTTGCTCTGGAACTAAAGGGGCTCCATTGCCTAATGCAAAAAATCTTTTATTTCTTTTACAAATATCTAACAAACCAATAACAAATTCTTTTTCAAATCTTAACATTTTTCATTTATTGTTCAGGCATACCTTGATGAGCCTTTTTTGTGGAGGAATAAATGAAAAAGGAAACAGCATTGAATGTTTTTAAGATTGCTTCAGCCACTTTGCTTGCTGCTGCAATGGGTTTTTCTGGCGTAGGTCACGCTCAGACTATTGAGAAAGTTTCGAATGGAAAAGGAACTCCAAAATACGTTTTTGTTTTTGTTGGAGACGGAATGAGCTATCCTCAGATTCAGAGCGCGGCTTATTACATTGGAAAAGATGCTTTGGGAACAGTTGATGAGACAAAAAAATCTTCTGACACAAAAGATTCTCCAGTTGGCGGAAAATTGAGCTTTTTTGATTTTCCGGTTGTAGGAACAGCGCAGACTTATGACGCAACATCTTTTGCGCCGGATTCAGCTTCTACAGCGACTTCAATATTTACAGGATACAAAACACATTCCGGCTCAATCGGCGTGGATATTTCTAAAAAAATCAGATATACAACGATTGCGGAACAGCTCCGTGACCAGAAAAACTGGAAAATCGGCGTAATTTCTTCAGTAAACATCAACCATGCCACACCAGCGGCAACTTATGCGCATGTCGCAAGCCGAAAATCAAACTACGAAATCGGATTGCAGCTTGTTGAGTCAAATTTTGACTATTTTGCCGGTGGCGCTTTGATGGAGCCTCAGGACAAGAAAAAGGATAAAGAGTCGATTTACGATTTGGCAAAAAAAGCCGGTTACACAGTTTGCTTCAAGCAGTCGGAAGCGGAAAGCCTTAAAAATGGAGACAAAGCACTTGTTGTCGCAGAAGATTTGGCAGATTCGGATGCTTTCCCTTATGAAAACGACCGCGAATCAAAAAACTGGGCTTTGCGTGATTACGTACGCAAAGGAATTGAAGTTCTTGACAACAAAAAAGGTTTTTTCATGATGGTTGAAGGCGGAAAAATCGACTGGGCTTGCCACGCAAACGATGCCCGCTCATCAATTGCTGATACTCTGGCACTTTCTGACGCCGTAAAGGAAGCGATTGCCTTTTACAACAAACATCCTTCAGAAACATTGATTCTTGTTACAGCCGACCATGAAACTGGCGGACTCACAATTGGTTACGCCGGAACAGATTATAATTTGTTTTTCAGGACTTTGGACAAGCAGACAGTTTCTTATCAGAAGTTCGATGACGATTATGTTGTGAACTACAAGAAAAATCAGACTTCTTTTGAAGATGTGATGAAAGATGTTGAAAAATGCTTTGGGCTTAAAGTTCCAGGAAGCAGCGGAAAAGACAAGAACGGCGGACTTGTTCTTACAGATTATGAATACGGCAGATTGCGCGAGGCTTACAGCAAGACAATCAAAAACGACAAGTCAAGAAATCAGCATGAATACGATATTTACGGAACGTATGAACCTTTGACAATCACAATCACACATATTTTGAACGCAAAGTGCGGAATCGGCTGGACATCAAACTCGCACACAGGGCTTCCAGTTCCAGTTTATGCGCTTGGCGCAGGGCAGAATAATTTTGTAGGTTACTACGACAACACAGAAATCTACAAAAAGATGGCAAAAATTGTAAATGTCAACCAAAAATAATAAAAAAGGTTGACAATCAAGAGATATATCAGTATAAATAACGAATTAAAATAGGAAAAGTAGAAAATCAGTTTGTTTGCAAGTTTCAAAAGGAGTCAAAAATGAAAAAAACATTGATTGGTGGCGTAGCTTTATTGTTGGCGGCATCTGTGGCAAGTGCGGATATTTCTTTGGCAAACACATTTGGTGGAGACGAAGACAATATTTGGGGCAACGATTTTATGTCTTGGTCAAGAAAAAAGGATGACCCGGCTACAACAGACAGAGATGAAGGTGATGAATTTGAATCTTCTGTGGCAAATGTTAGTGAACGTCTGCAGCTCGATTATTCTTCTGAAAAAATCGACGGACGAATCCGCTTGGAATTCAGCAACTCGACACATAATGCAAGTGCAGTAAAAGATGATACTGGTACAGTTTCAGATGTAAAAAACGCTTACACAGTCAATCTTGGCGGAAAAAATGGTTCATTGCGCCTTCGTGGATTTGCGCGCTTTACTCCAATTGAACAGATTCAGTTTGCCGCAGGAAACGACTTTTTCACAAAATATGGAGTTTCAGCCGCTTACCTTGCAGCCGCAGACGACACTTATTCTTCAGGAAAAATGGCAGAATCTGGATTGGCGTTCACAGCAAAGTTCAACACATTCAAGTTTGTCGCAAACTGGGCAGGAGATTCTCAGGTAGATAATATTGATAAGCTCGGACTTAATTTTGGTGCAGATTTTGTTGTTCCGGACACTGTAAAACTTGGCGCAACATTAAAAAATGCAACAAGCGACGACAGAACATTTGGTGTTTTCGCTGGTCTTGGAACTGTAGAAAATCTTGTTTTGAACGTAGGCTACATCTACAATGACAATGATGGTGCTCTTCCTGTAAAATATGGTGCAAAACACGCTGCTCAGGCTTCTGCCGCTTATACATTCAAAGACGCAGGAATAAAACTTGCCGCTGATGTTGTTTCAGTTCTTACAAACGAATATGTTTTAAACGGCGACACTTACGAATACAAAAATTCTGATGGCGACAAAATCTATCCGTTCTACACACGCATTGCCGCTTCATATTCTGCAACAGAAAATCTTAAAGTAAAAGGCGATGTAAAACTTTCAACAATATTTGGAGAAGATTATTCAACAACAACAACTGTTTATCCAAGCGTTGAATACAAGTTGCCTAAAAAAATGGGTTCAGTTCAGGCCGGCGTTCGATTCACATTCCAGGACTTGAAAGACAACGGCGGAGTCCAGAAGTTCAGCATTCCACTCTGCTGGAAATGGACTCCTGTAAGCGTAAAATCAGAAAAATAGTCTGAAACTGAAACGCTGACTAAAATTCGACTTAAAAATCGCGGTTAAAAAATAAGCACATCTTTGTTTTTATGGCTATAATAAGAATGAAGATGTGTTTTTTATTTGTGCGGAATTTTGTATTTTTTCTAAATTTCAAGTTTTTTTCTGAATCCATAAATTGAATAAGCGGGAAGAAAAAGAAAGCGGCAACCGAGCTATTCGGAGCGATGGCAAGCAATTTTTGAAGAAAATTGCGCAGTCCGATACCTTGT
>CAVBXG010000071.1:0-10597 GCA_963599585.1 bacterium | reverse complement strand
TCTTTTTCTTTTGTTTTGGCCAACATTGTACTCCTCCTATAGAGTATCATTTTTTGTTAGCCATTTACACACTTTATTTTACAGGGGCATTTTGTTTTTTTTAAATGGAGGAACACAACATATAGCTGCAGAATGGACTGCTTATGGTTTCTTTCATTTTGCATATTTAATAGTATTAATAACACCTTTGATTTCTGCTAAAGCTTCAGCTGCTATTTTATCAAAAACCACAACATATACTATTTCATTTCTTTATTTTATTGTTGAATTAATCTTTGCAGTTATAACTTTTGCAACAAAAACAGAGCGCATAAAACTTGTTGTCTCGATTGAAACTGTTATTACAGCTTTATATGTAATCATTTTAGTAATTAATCTTTTGGTAGATGATTCTATTGAAAATAAACAAAAACGTCATGAATCAGAAAATGATTTTATTAAAAGTATTTCTAGTCGATTAAAATATATAGAGTCCTTAATATCAGATTCAACTGCTAAATCAAAATTAGGTAGTTTATATTATTTGGCACATTCTAGTCCTAGTAAATCTAACGATTCATTAAAGTTTTATGAAAATGAAATAGTACGAAATATTAGCATTTTAGAAGAAGTTGTAAATAAAAATGATGCAAGCCAAGTAAATTTTATTTCCGATGAAATAGAAAGGCTCTTAAATAAACGAAACTTTGAACTAAAAACTCAAAGATAGATTATAAAGCATCTGAAAACGTTGAGGCTTTTTCATTTAGAAATTCTTTTTGCTGATAAAAAAATACAAAACAAAAATCTGCAACTCGTGAATAAAACACTTTCTGGGCATCACATCGGCTAGAAAACGCAGAATTTTAAGGCTTGCAAAGGTAGTGAGAGATATAGAAAATTTTTTTCGTTAGTTGACGCTAACTTTTTGTTGTGATATATTCGTATTCGTTGAGAAATTGTTATCACTGATAACTAAGGAAGTGGCAAATGACGTTGATGCGTAAAAATATAAAAACTATTGGATTTTAGAAAGAGGCTTTTGAGCCTCTTTTTTTATGCGGTTATCAAATTTGAATTTTGGTAACTGAAAATACTTCCAAGTTTTGTGTGCAAAACTTGAGACAAAACCTGAAAGAATTAAAGTTTTAAGAAAAATCTGATGGTTTTGTCCGGGCAAGGGATAGTAGTGGTGGCGAAGCCGTTGTTTTGTGGCGGTTGAGCTTGTCGAAGCCAGAACAAAACAATGAAGGTAGCACGGAGTGCGTACGGAACCACGGATAGCCCGGTTTTTGACTGGACGACGTAGTCGGACTGGCAAAAATGCCCCCAAATATTGAATGAGGTGATTCGGAATTGTGATTTAACTTTTGTGTTGCCTTATGGTGATTTCGACGTGATGATTCGTCGGTGATTTTGACAGGCTCAATCACCGCGAAATTAAACAAAAAACAATTTTAAGAGGTTTTATATGGAAAAAAAGAAAAGTTCAGTTGGCAAGCTGATGAAGTTTGCGGGAAATCACAGGTTTTTCGTGTATGCTTCGTGGGTTCTTTCTGGTGTGAGCGCGGTTCTGGCGATGGCTCCGTTCTATTTTATCTGGCGGCTGATTCGTGAAGTTCTGGCTGTTCGTCCTGATTTTGCGTCGGCGGCTGGTTCGCTTAAGTTTTATGGCTGGGCGGCGGTTGTTTCGGCTCTGGTCGCGCTTCTGGTTTATGTGGGCGGCTTGATGTGCTCGCACAAGGCTGCGTTCAGGATTCAGACGAATCTTCGGGTTCGCCTGATGAATCACATTATGTCGCTTCCGCTCGGGCTGATTGAAAAGGAGGGCAGCGGAAAAATCAGGCGGATTGTGAACGATTCTTCGGCGGCGACCGAGACTTTTATCGCCCATTCTTTGCCGGACAAGGTGGTTTCTTACGTTACGCCGGTCTGCCTTGTGGCGATGATGCTTTTTTTCGACTGGAAAATCGGGCTTTTGTGTCTTGTGCCGGCTCTGCTCGCGTTTTTGGCGATGGGCGGAATGATGGGGAAGAAGCTTCAGCAGGACATGGCGAAATATCAGGATTCGCTTGAGACGATGTCGAACGAGGCGGTTGAATATGTGCGCGGAATTCCGGTCGTAAAGACTTTCGGGCAGTCAGTGTTTTCGTTCAATCGCTTTAAGGCGGCGATTGACGGCTACGAAAAATGGACGGTCGCTTACACAAAAAGTATGATGAAGCCGATGGTTCTTTTCACGCTTGCGACGAATTCGGTTTTCGCTTTTCTGATTGCGGAGGCTTACATTCTGGGCGGAAAAGGCGTTTCTGACACGCTGATTTTGAATCTTCTCTTCTATATAATTCTTACTCCGATTCTGACGACAACGCTGATGAAAATCGCTTATTCTGGCGAGGCTTCGATGATTGTGACGGATGCGTTGAACCGCATGAACAAGATTCTTTCGATGAAGCCGCTTGCGGAAAGTGCGTCTCCGAAAATGCCTGCTGATTCTTCTGTTGAATTTGACGGTGTGAGTTTTTCCTATGACGATTCGGGGAAGAAGGCTTTGGACGGCGTTTCGCTGAAAATCGGCGCGGGCGAGCACGTTGCGTTCGTGGGACTGAGCGGCGGCGGAAAAACGACTTTGGCTTCGCTGGTTGCGCGCTTCTGGGACGTTCAGCAAGGCTCGGTGAAAATCGGTGGCGTTGATGTGCGCGACATTTCTTCCAAGGAGCTGATGAACGAGGTTTCCTACGTTTTTCAGGATTCAAAGCTTTTGAAAATGTCGATTCTGGAAAATGTTCGGCTCGGAAATCCAACGGCTTCGCGGGAAGATGTTAAGTCGGCTCTTGAAAAGGCTCAGTGCGCGGACATTATCGCGAAGTTTTCGGACGGAATTGACACGGTGATTGGCGCGAAGGGCGTTTATCTTTCGGGCGGCGAGGCTCAGCGCATTTCGATTGCGCGCGCGTTCCTTAAAAATTCAAAGATTCTGATTCTTGACGAGGCGACCGCGTTTGCAGACCCGGACAACGAGGAAAAAGTTCAGGCGGCGTTCGCAAACCTTTCCAAGGACAAGACCGTGATTATGATTGCGCACCGCCTTTCGACTGTAACGAATGCGGACAAGATTTTTGTGATGAGCGGCGGAAAAATCACTGAGTCCGGAAAGCACGAGGAGCTGGTTTCTAACGGCGGAATCTACGCGAAAATGTGGGCGGAATACAACAAGGCCGCGGAATGGAAAGTGTGAATCGTGTGGTCATTGAGCGTGTCGAAATGACCGAAAGTGAAATTGTCATTCCCGTGCTTGACACGGGAATCTATGGGATTATCGGGTCTATGCCCGATAATGACAGTAGCCGGGTATGTCCGGCAACGGCAAAGGAGCAAGTAATGAATTTAGTTTTTAGTGTTATGGCATTAGTCGGCGGATTATTATGCTGCATAGGCGATATGCTGTTCGACTTAAAAGGTTCAGGAAACGAAAAATTGGGCACATCAAAAAATATTGACAGCAACTGGAGCAAGATGGCTGAATGGAGATTCGGACTATCCATAATATGCGCCATGTTCGGAGTAATTTTAGTGGGCTTTGGATTTTATGCCATAGCAGACATGATTAAAAACAACATCGTATTATCCAACTTGATTTTAATAACAGGATTCATTGGCTGCGTAGGCGGTTTGTTTATCCATTCTTTGTTATGCATTCAGGCGGTTATTTATAAAAGAATCACTGACAATGGCAAAGAGAATTTCAAAATCGCGGATAACACGCTGGAAGGATATTATAAAGCCATATTGCCTCCGTTTATGTTCCTGTATTGCATTTTAATGATTGCAGATATATGTGTCGTAATCGCCGTATTAACTGGAGCTTTAGGCGTGCCAAGATGGATGGCTTTATTAAACTCAATCATCTTCTTGATTGTGGGTGTCCTATTCAGAAAAATCAATCCTAATAAATTTCAAGATTTGCCGGGTATCATAATGCCTAGCCTGGGATTAGCGATGATAGGGGTGATTGGAATTGTGGCGTGTTTATTGAACTTGTAAAAATGACCATGAACAGTGGTTTCGACACGCTCAACCACCGAATGGGCTAGGGATAGTAGTGGCGGCGAAGCTGTTGTTTTGTGGCGGTTGAGTTTATCGAAACCAGAACAAAACAATGAAACCACGAATAGCCCAGTTTTTGACTGGCTGCCGGAGGCGGGCTGGCAAAAAAGCCCCCAGAAAAAAATGGAGAATAAAAAATGACGATAAACGAAAAATTAAAGCATAAATACGCTCTTTCGGATTATGGGGCGAGGGGAATGTTGCGCGCGTTTCTGGCGGTTACGCTCGCGAATCTTGTTCTGATGATGCCGGTGGGGCTTTTGTATGTGCTTGTGCGGAACTTGCTTTCAGGCTCGGTTTCTGCGTCCGCGCTTCCGTTCTTTGCGGGCGGAATTGTTGCTGCGTGCGCTCTGATTATTTTGACGACGGTTTTTCAGTACCGCTCGACTTTTTTGACGACTTATGTTGAGAGCGGAATCCGGCGGCGGACTCTGGCGGAAAAGCTCCGCAAGTTGCCGCTCTCGTTCTTCGGGAAAAAGGATTTGTCGGACTTGACCAGCACGATTATGGGCGACTGCGCGACTTTGGAAACGGCTTCTTCTCACTGGATTCCCGAGCTTGTCGGCTCGCTGATTTCCACGACGGTTGTTGTGCTGTGCCTTTTCTTTTTCAACTGGAAGATGACGCTTGCCGCCGTCTGGGTAATGCCGGTGGCGTTTGTGATTGTGGTTTCATCGCGGAAGTTTGAGTACAAGGTGAGCGAAAAGGGGATGAAGTACAAGCTTGCGTGCGCGGACGGAATCCAGGAAGGGCTTGAGACTGTGCGCGACCTGAAGTCGTACAACGCGGCGGAAACTTATCTTGAAGGATTTGCGGAAAAAGCTCGCGCGGTGGAAAAACATTCGATTGTGGCAGAATTTGCAACGGCGGCGTTCGTCGTTTCGGCTCAGATGATTTTGAAGCTCGGAATCGGAACGGTTGCCGTGACGGGCGCGGTTCTTCTTGCCTCGGGCGAAATCGACATCCTCACGTTCTTCATGTATCTTCTTGTGGTTTCTAGGATGTACGACCCGCTGCAGGTTTCACTCCAGAATCTTGCGGCGATTATCAGCTGCGACGTGCGGTGCGAGCGGATGGACGAGATTCTGAGCCACAGCGAGCAGACCGGGAAAACGGAGCTTTCAAACAAGGGCTACGACATCGCTTTTGAGAACGTGGGCTTTTCGTACAACGATGGAAAAGAAATACTGAAAGACGTTTCGTTCACTGCAAAGCAGGGCGAGGTGACGGCGCTGATCGGCCCTAGCGGAAGCGGAAAGACAACGGTGAGTCGGCTTGCCACGCGGTTCTGGGACTTGAACCGTGGAAAAATCAGCGTCGGCGGAATGGACATCTCGAAAACCGACCCGGAGACGCTTCTTGGAATGTACTCGATTGTCTTCCAGGACGTAACGCTCTTCAACAACACGGTGATGGAAAACATTCGGATTGGGCGCAAGGACGCGAGCGACGAGGAGGTGATTGAGGCGGCACGTCTTGCCCGCTGCGACGACTTTGTGGAAAAACTGCCCGAAAAATGGAACACGGTAATAGGCGAGAACGGCTCGGAGCTTTCCGGAGGCGAGCGGCAGAGAATCTCAATCGCGCGCGCATTCCTGAAAGACGCTCCGATAATCCTGCTGGACGAGGCGACCGCGAGCCTTGACGTTGACAACGAGACTCTGGTTCAGGAGTCGCTCTCTCGGCTGATAAAAAACAAGACCGTGCTGATAATTGCGCACCGGATGCGGACAGTTGACGGCGCGGACAAGATTATTGTGCTTAAAGATGGCATTGTAGCAGAGCAGGGAAGTCCAGCCGAGCTGCGTGAGAAAGGCGGAATCTACAGCAGAATGATTTCCACCCAGCTGAAGGCAAGCGAATGGAAGTATGAGTAGGGGAAGGTGAAATGTCATTATCGGGCTTGACCCGATAATTCTGTCGATTAGTGTATTGAAAAAACAAAGCGGAGCTTTTACGCTCCGCTTTTCCATCTCGTTACATTACAAAAAACTATTAAGCTTTTGCGGCTGTTTTTGCTCTTGTGCTTACGGTTGCGTTCGCCTTTGTGATTTCTGCCTCGCACTTTGAGACAAAAGCCTTGTAGCTGTCCAATGCGCTGACCGCTGTAAGGTATGGCACTAGCTTGTAGTTCAGGGCGGCAAGAAGCGTTTTCTTTACGGCAGTCGCGCTGTCGCCTTTTCCCACATTTGCCGCTGTGTACTCATCGTTCGCCTTGTTGAAGCTGTCCTGAGCCGAGCGGAGCGAGTCGAGCAAATCTTTCACTCCGTCCAAAGCCGTAACATCAGCCTTTAGGGAATCAGCCGCAAAATCCTCAAGCATGCTTTCAATCAAAGATGACTCTTCCGCATAGTTTTTTGAAGTGATTTGCTTTCCGTACTTGCCGAAAGTTGAAAGAAGCTTTTGGGCAGCCGACTTTTTCGCCGCGACAGGAATCGCCGCATAGCCAGTCAGAGCGTCGCCCAAGTTGCGGATAATCTCGTCGCGCGCAATGTCCGCCTCGTCAAGCGTGCTTGAGACACGGTCGCTCTTGATTGCCGTTGTGATTTCAGCGGAAAGTTTCTCGACCTCTTCCATGATGCCGGAAAGGTTCGCGTCCTTTGAAATGGCAGACTCGCCGCCAGAAGAATCCTTGTACAGTCGCACAAGAACGTCAGAAAGCGTGTCAAGCTCTGTAACACGCAGGCTAGAATTGATTTTTTTCATTTTGACTCCTTTAGAATATGAAAAAAATGGCTAAGAATTTGATTGGTCATTTTGAATTGAAAAGAAGCCAAAATGTACAATCCCGATAGTTTCCTCCGTTTCTGCATTGAACTGGAATTAAACTCTGTGCATAAATGATACAGGGAAAACGCCTAGACCGACAACAAGCAGACAGCCATTTTACAAAAATTTCATAACTTAAAAACGGCTTGGGCAGAGAATGAAATCATTGCGTTTCAAGAAAACAGACTTTGCCGGTCTGTGAAATTATTTCATTTGCAGAAAACGCGTTTTGCCAGACAACGCAGAAATTTCATAGACGAAAAATGAGTTGGGCAAGCAATGAAATTATTTCATTCAGAGAAAATGCGTTTTGGCGGACAATGCAGAAATTTCACAGGCAAAAAACACGTTGGGCGGCTCGTGAAATTATTTCATTCAGAGAAAATGTGTTTTGCCACGCAATGCAGAAATTTCATAAGCGGAAAATGTGCTGGGATAGAAATGAAATTTTTGCATAATCTGAAAATGAATTTCGTTTATGCAATGCAATTCAAAACGGAAAAAGTTTTATGTTCAAATAATTAATGAAATATAGTATACTAGGTTTCAGAAAGTTATGTTTTACACAAAAATCAACAACCGCCGTTATCTTGGAAATAAATATAGAATTCTCCCTTTTATAAAGCAGACAATCTCTGAAAACTGCGGAGATTTTGAAACTTTTGCTGATATTTTTGCCGGAACAGGCGCGGTCTCTTCTGCATATACTGACAAAATTCTGTACACAAACGATATTCTTTACAGCAACTATCTTTGTCATCTGACCTGGTTCTCTGACGAAGTTTTTGACATTCAGAAAATTGAGAACTATATAAATTTTTACAATTCTGCTCTTCCGTTTGAAGAGAACTATATGACACAGAATTTTTCAGGCACTTATTTTTCTGATAAAGTCTGCTCAAAAATCGGATTTATCCGCGAGAATATCGAAAATGAATTTCGTTTTGGCAAAATCAACTGCCGTGAAAGGGCAATGCTCATAACATCGCTTCTTTATGGAATCGACAAGATTGCGAACACCTGCGGACATTACGATGCGTACCGGAAAAATGCCGAGCTGCCGGAATCGTTTACAATGTGCGTTCCAGAGCCAAATGCAAATCTAAAACACAACAGCTGCTTCAACGAGGACACAAACGAGCTTGTAAAGAAAATTTCCGCAGATGTTGTCTATATCGACCCGCCGTATAATTCAAGACAATATTGCGATGCGTATCATTTGATAGAAAACATTGCGCGCTGGGAAAAGCCGACAGTCTTTGGCGTCGCAAAGAAGATGGACAGGACAGCCTTAAAAAGCAAATACTGCACAAAAGAAGCTCCGGCGGCTTTTGATGATTTAATAAAAAACATCAGTGCAAAATATATCGTGGTTTCATATAACAATATGGCAAAAAAGGGAAATGACCGCTCAAACGCCCGCATTTCAGATTCTCAAATCTTGGAAACGCTTGAAAACAAGGGCGATGTGAATACTTTTTCCCAGTCGTTAAAAGCATTCACAACAGGAAAATCAGAACATTTTGACAATGAAGAGAGGCTTTTTGTTTGCAAAGTAAAATAAGCCTTTCAAAAAAATATATCGCATCTCCGCTAAACTATACAGGCGGAAAACACAAGCTTCTTCCTCAGATTTTGCCGTTATTTCCAGAAAATATTAAAACATTTGTTGATTTGTTTTGCGGCGGCTGCAATGTTGGCGTGAATGTAAATGCAAAAAGAATTATCTGCAACGACAATAATGAAAAACTGATTGGATTTTTCAATTATCTAAAAAGCACAGACTACAAAGCATTTTCAAGCCAGTTAAATAAAGTGATAGAAGAATTTCATTTGTCAAACATTGCGGAAAACGGATATTCGTTTTATGGCTGCAATTCCTCAGATGGACTAGGTTCCTATAACCGGGAACATTTTTTAGCGTTAAGAGAAAATTTTAATTCGCTTCAAGCGGATGATTCATATTACTTTGAAAAGCTCTATATTTTGATTGTTTATGCTTTTAATAATCAGATTAGGTTTAATTCAAAAGGTTTTTACAATCTGCCAGTCGGAAAAAGAGATTTTAATAAACGGATGGCTAAAAAACTTGAAATCTTTATGAACAACATTGCAAAGATTGAATTTACAAGTGAAGATTTCAGAGAGTTTAAGATAGAAAATCTGATGCAAAATGATTTTGTTTATGCTGACCCGCCGTATTTAATCACTTGCGCTTCCTATAACGAACTAGACGGCTGGAATGAAAAGAATGAAATAGATTTGCTGAGAATGCTGGATAAGTTAAACAAGCGAGAAATAAGATTTGCATTGTCAAACGTTTTATCGTCAAAAGGAAAAACAAATAATATTTTAGTCAGCTGGCTTGACAAAAATCCTGAATATAAATGCTATCATCTGAACTTTAATTATAAAAACTCAAATTATCATAAGACGGACAAAATCAACAAAGCCGATGAAGTTTTGATTACGAATTACTAAATCTTAAGGAGGAATTTATGAAACAACTTTGGAGTTGCTCAACAACGATGCGAAATCCAGAACGCGCCTATCAGTTCTTGTCAACAATAGCTGAGATGGAAGGCAGAGATTGGACAAATGATGCCCAAGAAGAATTGCAAAGCAGACTGATAAAAAACAGGTTTTATACACCAACAAAAATTGATATTCTTCCTGAAACTTTACAAAAAGCCTTTTGTGATTTGAATCATGCTTTAACTTTAGAGGAAGCAAAATCAATTTTTTATGCTCAGCAATATAAGGATGCTCCTATTAGAGGAAGAACTTCTTTTGACCCCGTTGAAAAAATGGGACTTGTAGCTCTCATAGAAAATAAAATCACAATTACAGATATGGGAAGAAGATTTCTTGATGGAGAAATTGAAATCGGAGATGTAATGCTGGCTTATCTTTTGAAGTTTCAGTATCCAAATCCGTTAGTGAAAGGCTTTTCCGATTACAACACAAAGCCATTTATAAACACTCTTAGACTGATAAAATATGTGAATCAAAAATGCAGGGAGCGCGGAATAAAAGAAAAGGGAATTTCAAAACTCGAATTCGGAATTTTTGCCTTATCTATTACAAATTATGAAGAGGTTGAAAACATTGCAGAACAGCTGCTTTGCTTTAGGACAGAAACGGACAGATTGAATGGTTCTGAAAAAGAAACTTATATAAAGAATTTCATAAATGAGTATCTAAGAGATTTTAAAAATCCGCAGAAAAATATTCATGAATATACGGATAATATAATCCGTTGCTTGCGATTGACAAAATATATTTATATTCGTGGCGGTGGATATTACATAGATTTAGAGCCGAGGCGAATGTTGGAAATAAACGCTATCTTATCTGACTTATCAGGACAGGCAGACTATTATTCTGTAGAAAGCTACTACGCTTATATCGGCGATTATTATGGCTATACATTGCCTTTTGAATCTGTTGAGAAACTTCAAAAAATAGCTTCTGATATAATAGAGGAAATCAACAGTTTAAAAACAGAGCTAAGAAAAGAAATTTCTACAATTGAATTAAAAACAGAAATAAAAGAGTTGAAAATTCAGATTGAAGATTTGAGAAACGAGCGTTTATCTTTACAAAACGAAAAATTGAAATATACCTATAATGATATTGCCAAGATTGATGAAGCTGAAAGCGCTTTAAAAAATATAAATAAACTTGGAATAAAACCGTCTATTGCATTGGAAAAATGGGCGAATATTGCTCTCAATATCAT
>CAVBXG010000070.1:0-11114 GCA_963599585.1 bacterium | reverse complement strand
CACGAAATGCAGGGGCTATTAGCTCAGGTGGTAGAGCACCGCCCTTTTAAGGCGGCTGTCGATGGTTCGAGTCCATCATAGCTCACAAAAAGACTGTTCAGTTTATATTGAACAGTCTTTTTTTTTTGTTTATAGTTGTTTCATGCCTAAATCGCTTTTTACTCTGGCAACTGTAATTTCAATAAAACCAAGCGGAAAAAACAACTCTTCTGTAACTTTTTTAGCACAAAACGAAGGAATTCTTTATGCGACAATGTACGGCGGACCGAAAAGCAAGATGAAGTCGCTTGTTTCGCCGTGGAATACAGGAACCGCTTATTTTTCTGTTACAACTGCTGGAAACTATAAAATCTCTGACTTTGACGTAAAAACATACAGGCTTTCTTTTAGGAAAAATCTTTTGAAATTCTGGGCGGCTTCCCTTGCGGCGGAAATCGCAATAAAAACAAAATGCGCTGGAAGCCCGGCAAAATGCTGGGCACTTACAAACGGTTTTCTGGATGGGCTTGAACTTTGCACAGAAAACGAGCAATGCACAGCTGGACTGATAAGATTTTTATGGCGATACCTTGCTCTTTTGGGAATCCAGCCGGATGCAGCAACCTGCTGCTACTGCGGTAAAAAAATTGAAAGCGGGGCATTTTTTAATGTTGCGGAAAATGGTTTTTGCTGCAAGAACTGCGCGCAGAACAAAACCCCTCTGGAAATCACACAGAACGGAATTGAATACCTTTCGGCAATTTCAAATTTATCGCCAAAGGACGCAAGAAAAATTCCTTTCTATAAGGAAAGCGTTTCTTCTGTGAAGCAGCTTGTTTTTTACCTTATTGAAAATGCCTGCGGAACGGAACTGGTTTCTTTAAGGACTGGTGCTGGAATATTATAGATAGCCCCGATACCGAGTTTTATAGATTCAGCACAGAAATTGAATAAGCTACCAGAAAAAGCGCGTCAATTCGCCATGCTGAGCGTACAAAGTATCAGACTGCGCAATTTTCTTCAAAAATTGCTTGCTATCGCTCAGAATAGCTCGGTTGCCGCTTTCTTTTTCTTCCCGCTTATTCAATTTATGGATTCAGAAAAAAAACTCGGCATTTGTTCTGAATATTCCATACATTGAGATTTACGCATAGGTGGATGTGGCAGGGATTGTAGGGGCAACGGAGTTGTTCCGGAGCGAAGTGGAACGGAGCGCAGGAATGGGCGCGAGCGGAAACCCCGAAAAGCCCGTTTTTTGGGAGTTTGCTTTTAGCAAACGGACAAAAAGCCACCCGGAAAAAAAGAAAAATGGCTGAGATAATCTTGAAGTTTTTTTGCTATTCTTGTTTGCGTATAATCAACATTTAAGGTAACATATAGGCGGATAATCATTCTGAAAAAGTTAAATCTTGTATGAACGGGTGGATTTTATGAGAGCAACTGACATCATTATGAAAAAGCGCGGAACTTTTGTACGCTCAAAAGATGGAAAACAGGAACTGACTGGAAATACAGTTCTTACTGCGGAAGAAATAAAATTCATTGTGGACGGATATGTGGCTGGAACTATTCCGGATTATCAGATTTCGGCTTTTTTGATGGCGGTTTATTTTAACGGAATGACTTTTGAGGAAACTGGAATAATGACAGACTGCATGCTTCATTCCGGGGAAACGATTCAGACGCATGGATATGAAGATATTGGTCTGACCGGACCTTTTGTGGATAAACATTCGACCGGCGGTGTCGGGGACAAGATTTCGCTTCCGCTTGCGCCAATTGTGGCGGCTTGTGGAATTCAGGTTCCTATGATGAGCGGGCGCGCTTTGGGACACACTGGCGGAACGCTGGATAAACTTGAGTCAATCAACGGATACAAGGTCGGGCTTACGCCTGATGAATTCAGGAAAATAATTGCAAAAACGGGATTTGCCATGACAGGGCAGACAAAGGAGATTGTTCCGGCGGACAGGCTTCTTTACGCTTTGCGCGATGTTACTGGCACGGTTGAGTCAATTCCGCTGATAACGTCAAGCATTCTTTCTAAAAAAATTGCGGAAGGCGCGGATTCGCTTGTTTTTGATGTGAAATGCGGTTCGGGCGCGTTTATGAAATCTTTGCCGGACGCGGAATTACTAGCCTCTTTTCTTGTGAAAACTGCGCAGGCAATGGGAAAAAATGCGGCTGCCCTGATAACTGACATGAGCACGCCGCTCGGATTGAAAATTGGAAACTTTCTTGAAATTGAAGAGACTCTTGACTGCCTGAAAGGAAATGGTCCGGAAGATGTTATGGAAGAAACGTATGCGCTGGCGGCGGAAATGATTCTTCTGGGGAAAAAGGCTTCTTCAAGGGAAAATGCTCTGGAAATGGCGAAGAATGCCGTGGAGTCAGGAAAGGCGTACAGTCTTTTTATGGAAAACGTAAAGGCGCAGGGCGGAAATCCGCAGGAAATTGAAGCGCAATACGGAAAGCGCAGAATCAAGTTCAAGACTGAGCTTTGCGCAGCTGAATCTGGATATATTTTTATTGAAGCATATAAAACTGGTCTTGCCGGCGTTACTTTGGGCGTCGGGCGAAACAAGACTTCTGATCCGGTTTGTGCAGATGCAGGAATGATTCTGCACGCAACAAGCGGAACTTACGTAAACAAAGGCGATGTTATAATAGAGATTTTCGGAAAGGATGAAAATTGCCTTGAGCCGGCAAAAAAGCAGCTGGAAGAAGCAGTTTCCTATTCTGATGAAAAACCAGAGAAACAACCTTTGATTTACAAGATAATTCAATAGATTGCCTCTAAAAGAATATCTCAAGGATAATTCTAAATTGAAAAAATTTAACAAAAAAAATGTTGCCCGCGATGAAGTTTTGAAACTCCATACAAAATTCGGGCTTTCCCAGCTTGAAGCGGCGGTTTTTGCGCGCCGAGGAATCACTTCCGGTGAATCTCTGATGTATTTTCTTGAAACTGACAAAAGATTTATGCATCTGCCTTTTGAATTCAGCAGCATGGAGGATGCGGTAAGCAGAATTTCTGACGCGATTGATGAAGGCGAAAAAGTTCTTATCTTTGGTGACAAGGATGTTGACGGAATCACAAGCACCGCGATTCTTTACGGATATTTAAAATCCCAGGGGCTTGACGTTTCTTGCAGGATTCCTGTTGGCGATGACGCTTACGGACTTTCCATGGAGGCGGTTGACTCTTTTGCAAAAGATTACGGCTCGCTGATAATCACGGTTGACTGCGGAATTTCAAATGTTCAGGAAATTGCGCACGCAAATGAGCTTGGAATTGATGTGATTGTCACAGACCATCATAATCCGCCGGAAAATCTCCCGGATGCGGCAGTTTTTCTAGATCCAAAACTTGCGGATTCCGGCTATCCGTTCAAAGATATTTCCGGTGCGGCAGTGGCTTTTAAACTTGTGCAGGCGTTGCGGTTCAGAAAATCAGAGCTTTTCGGACAGGACATTTCGCTTTTGGATGTTCAGAAACTTTCAGATGGAAAATTCAAGCTGGATATTTTAAAGACAAGAAATCTTGTAAAAAAACAGAATTACTCAAAGATTTTTGAAGCTGGTTTTGGAACTGTTGCAGACACGAATTTGCCTTCATTTTTACGCGGACAGCAAATTTTCTGCTGGAACAAAAAACAGGTTTCTTCATATTTAAAGGAGATTTTTGGCTCTGGTGTTGAATTTGAAATGCTTGACATGCAGCAGGAAATCGCAAAGGCAATTCCGGCTGTTCAGGGAAAAAGCTTGGTTCAAATCAAGAAAATGTCAAAATTCGCAAAATATTCAGACAATTCAATAGAAGAAATTGACGGTTTTTACAATATTTTTGTCACGTTCGCGGAACTTTCAGACTCAAAGATTTTTCCGAAACATTCAGCGGACGCGGCGCAAGACTTGCAGCTTGTTGGAATCGCGGCTCTTGCGGATATTATGCCGATGCAAAACGAGAACCGGATTTTTGTAAAAAATGCACTGAACGCAATAAATGGCGGAAAAACCAGAAAAGGAATCGCAGAGCTTATCGCAAGGCTTGATCTTGCCGGAAAAGAACTTACTTCAACTGATCTTTCATGGAAAATAATTCCCGCGCTAAATGCTTCCGGCCGCATGGGTCAGTCAAATGTTAGCCTTGAGCTTCTTATTGCAGATGACGCGGCAGAACGGAACCGGCTTGCAAGCAAAATCATAGAACTAAACGAGGACCGGAAACATTTTGTCTCTGATGGCGAAATGTACACGGCAAAGCAGGCTGAAGAAAACTTCCATAAATTCAATGAGAAACTTTGCGTTGTCACCGACGAAAAAATCAACCGCGGCGTAACTGGAATTCTTGCCGCAAAAATAATGAACAAATACAACGTTCCTTCCCTTGCAATAACGTTTTTGGAAAATATCGCAATCGGTTCAATGAGGAGCTGCCGTTCAATTGTTGCCACAAAATTTCTGGACGCATTTGGCGAAGGATTTTTTATAAATCACGGCGGGCACGACGCGGCGGCAGGATTCAGTTTTACAAAAGACAAGCTGAACGAATTCATGAAAAAAGCGTGGATGCTTTCGCGAGAGTTCAATCTTGAGGCGGAAGAGGAAGCAATAAATGTTGATGCGGAACTTCCGGCTGAATACATAACGCCGGAGCTTTTGAATCTTGTTGACCGTTTTGAGCCTTACGGCGAGCAGAACAAGGAACTTGTGTTTGTCTCAAAAAATTTGAAGCTGCAGGATGGAATTCCAATCGGAAAATCGAAAATCCAAAGCCTAAAGCTGATTTTTGACTGCGGAAAATACAAATTTCCGGCAATGTTCTGGGGTCAGGCCGAACGGCTGAACAGGGATTTTAAGACAGGCGACAATCTGAACATTTTGTACACAGTCTCAAAAAATTCATTCAAGGGAAATATAACTCCGCAAATGATTCTAATCGACGCGGAAACAAAAAAAGAAATATAAAATCTTATGGGAGTAAAAATGAAAAAACTTACAGCAATTGCGGCAATTTTTATTATTGGAAACGGAATTCTTTTTGCGAACACAGTTTCCTTTCAAAATGCTTACTGCAGCGGAACAATAACTTACAATGAAAAGGCAAAACCCGGCGAGGCAATCTGGGCAAGGCTGAATATGAAGATTGAAAAACGTCGGAAAAATTCCGCGGAACCGGTCGCAGTCATTCAACTTGTAAAAGATGACAAAAAAATTGACTCGGCAAAATTCTATCATTTAAATTCAAAGGGAAAACGGCAGACAACCCCGGAAATGCTCGCGGGACTTCCGCTTTCAATCTGGCTGGATACGGCACAAAATTATTCAATAAAAGTCATTTTTTCAACAGGAACAGAGGACACTCCAAAAGAAGCGATTCTTCCGTTCACGCTTGAAAACATTGAATGGGAAAAAGAGATAATTCCGCTTGACGATAAAAATTCAGAAATCCGGCAAGATATGAGCCCGGAACGGCTTGCTCAAATCGAAAAACTGAACAATATTCTTGGAACTGTAATGGAAAATGATGTCTACAGCGTTAAGCCTTTCATTCAGCCGGTAAAATCAAACCGCTACACAGCGCATTTTGGCGACCAGCGGATTTACAAATACACAAATGGAAAAACGGCCGCTTCCCCGCACTACGGAAATGACTATGGCGTTCCAGAAGGAACAGAAGTTGTTGCCTGCGCAGAAGGCCGGGTTGTAATGGCAGAAAACAGAATCTCTACCGGCTGGTCAGTTGTAATTGAACATCTTCCGGGGCTTTACAGTCTTTATTATCACATGAAAAATTTGAACGTAAAGGAAAATGATTACGTGAAAGCCGGAGAAAAAATCGGGCTTTCAGGTTCGACTGGACTTGCGACAGGTCCGCATCTTCACTGGGAAGTAAGGCTGAATATGGCGGCCCTGAAACCTGAATTTTTCATGCAGGATTTTACTCAGAGCGGACAATAAGTTTTCCATTTTCTGCAAAAACACCGTAATTTTTTCCAGTTTCGCAGCCAGAAAGATTTACAGTGCTTTTGTTCAAGGCAAAATAAAAAATCCGGTACAAACCTTTTCGCTGAAAATCATCTGTGCCTAAAAAACACTGATGATTTTTTACAAAATACCGCACAAAATACGAACTTGACTTCCGCTCAAGAATGTTCTGGTTCACAGAAACAGAATTTGTTCCATAAATTCTTTCCGGGAAAAAGTAAGTTTTATTCAAAAATGATGCGCTTCTAAAAGTTACAGCAAGATAAAGCTGAGGCCAGGAACGCTCAATCACCGCAATTTCCGCGCCACTCCTGTCAAGAACAGAAATTTTTGCGCTTACAGTTTCTCCTTCCGGGTTTTCACTTGAACCAAACAGCATGACACGCAAAATCTGGTCATTGTCCTGCGGAATTTTCTGGACAAAATAATAACATTGAAGATAGCCTACAAGCTGCAAGACAAGCAAAATTCCTGCAACTGAAAAGAGAATGAAAAAAAATAATTTTCGTCTGCTGAGTTTTTTTACAGCCATGAATTATCTTCCAATCAATTTTAAGAATTGTTTTTCATCAATAACCGGAATTCCGAATTTTACCGCTTTTTGATTTTTTGAAGAGCCAGATTCTTTGTCATTTGTAACAAGATATGAAAGCTCTTTTGTGACGCTGGATTTGCAAGTTCCGCCGTTTTCTTTTACAAACGCCTCGGCATCTGCCCTTTTCATTGAAAAAAGTTCACCGGTAAAGCAGAAAGATTTTCCCGCAAGAATTCCGCCGCCAATCTCCTTTATTTTTATGACATTTTTTGAAAGATAAAGCATTTCGTCTTTATTTTCGGCAAGTCCTTCAACTGCGATGTTTGCCATTGTTTCCGCAAATCCATAAATTCCGGCACATTCATCTTTTGTCATCGCAAAAAGTTTTTCAAGAGAGTTAAAACCTGCGGCAACGAGTTTTTCTACAGTTGTCTCGCCGATTCCTTCAATATCAAATCCGGCGACAAAAACAGAAAGCGGCAGCTCGCGCTTTGACTGAATTGATTTTACAACTTTTTGCGCGCCAAGAGATTTTTTTTCGTTCGCAATGCTGTCTTCATTCAAGAAAAATGGAGTCAAATCTTCTTCCGTAAGCGAATATAAATCTGTAATCGACCTTACTTTTCCGCTTTTAAAAAGCTCGTTCACAAGAGTTTCGCCAAGGTCGCGGATGTCAACAACAGAATTCCATTTCATAATCTGATGAAGAACCCGCTTTTCACAGGATTTGTTCGGGCAAAAGAGACGGCTTCCTTCATCCACAAGTTTTGTTCCGCAACATTCACATTTTTCAGGCATTTTTACAGGAATCTCATTTTCTTTTTGCTCGTGGATTGCGCTTTCGATTTTTGGAATTATTTCGCCGCGCTTTACAACAACGACTTTGCAACCGATTTTTACCCCAAGCGCACGCATTGTGTCTGGATTTGCAAGACTTGCCCGCTGAACCATAGTTCCGTTCAACGCAACTTCGTCAAAAACCGCAACCGGCGTGTATGTACCGCCATTTATGCTCCATTCAACATTTTTTAGCGTAGAAACCGCTTCCTCAAGGCTGAATTTAAATGCAATCTGCCTGTCCGGCCGGTTCCGGCTAGCGTCCGCATGATCGATTTTCCGTTCCTTTACAACAAGACCGTCAATATCGTAAGCAAGATTTTTTCGCTCTTCCATTACGCGCGCACGGTAATCAATTACTTCCTTCGGATTTTTTGCAATAAAAAGCGGACAAACATTAAAACCAAGTTTTTTCAGCCATTCAATTTTTTCCTCTTCATCAGAGAAAGGCTGGTTTCCGCTGGTTGCCCATGCGTCATAAGTTATCAACTTTAGATATTCGCAGCCGTCTCCATCTTTGCGCTTCATAAGTCCATTTGCGGCATTGCGGCAATTTGCTTTGTCTGAAAATTTTTCCGCATGGACATCGTGTGTCATTATGACTTCGCCACGGATTCCGCCGGTATAATCAATTGTCTTAAAATCTGAATCAACAAGTGCCGGAAGAACGCCGTTCATTTTTTTTGCGTTTGCTGTGATGTCATCGCCAACAGTTCCATCGCCACGTGTAACCGCGTGAACTAGAATTCCATGTTCATACTGAAGTTCAAGGCTCGCGCCGTCCAGCTTGTATTCAACAAGATACTCATCGTAAACGTGCTTTTCTGCCCAGGCAAGAAACTGCTCAGGAGTCGCTGCCTTTTCCTGGCTTCCCATCGGCATAACATGATGAAGTTTTGCAAAATTTCCGGAATCCGCGCCGACTTTTTTTAAAACTTCATTTTCCGGGTCTAAATTCTTAAGCTCATCCCAAAGTTTATCAAATTCTGCGTCAGAAATTTCACCTTCACCATCATAATAACTTTTCTGATAGCGTTTTATAAGAGAAACCAATTTTTTTATTCTTAAAGCCCTATCATTTTCTTGAGCGGCTTCGTCTACATCAAACAAATCATTCATCTTTTATAAAATAAAGTTCGTTTATAACGTGGTCTTTTTCAAGTCCTTTTCTTTCAAATTTTGTCTTTGGGCGCCATTCCTGATGCTCTGCAAAACCTTCATATTTATTGTGAAGTCCCGGAGTCTGGTTCAACTGCTCCAGCGCAAAATCAGCATATTCCTGCCAATCTGTAACAAAATAAAGATAACCGCCAGGCGCAAGTTTTTTTGCAAAAAGATCAGTTCTAGGACGCTGAATCATTCTTCGCTTGTGATGACGTTTTTTCTGCCACGGATCCGGGAAAAATATATGAAATCCGTTCACTGAACCGTCAACAACCATATTCTCAAGAACTTCTAGCGCATCATGTTCAATTATATAAAGATTTTTTAAATCTTTCGCCCGGATTTCTCCCAAAAGTTTTCCAACGCCAGGTGTATGAACTTCAATTCCGATGTAATTAATATCAGGATTCTGTTCCGCGATGATTGCCGTAGCAGTTCCCATTCCAAAACCAATTTCAATCACAACAGGATTTGTATTTCCAAAAATATCAAGAAAATTCAACTTTTTGTTCTCATAGGGAATACACCAGACATTAGAAAGTTCCGCGTAATCCCGTTCCTGCGCAGCTGTCATTCTGCCGGCACGAAGAACATAAGTCTTTACCGCTTTATAAAACGGATTTTTCGAGGACACATCCTCAGAGCCATCTACAGTTTCCTGTTCTTTTTGCAGTTGTTCGTTACCCATAAAGTCCTTTTATTTTTTATTTATTTGTTTCAGAATTCGATTTTTTATAAACTGGCGGCAAAATGCACACAACCGGATCATTTGTCCCCATATAAATTTTTCTGTAATAATTTGTTTTTTTGTCAAAATTGAATATTCTTGAATCATCCGTCCAATTCTGCTTTTTCGAGCCAAAATAAAGAAGCGTGTTTTTGTCGGAATAAAGCGCATATTGCTCAGTCGCATTTTCATTCAAGATTGAAAAAACATTTTCCGGCGTTGAATTCAACAGTTTTTCATCGTAATTTATTAAAAACGCGGAAGAAACTTCCTTGCCCTGTGCATCGGTATAAAAAAAATTGTAGATTCCTGAAGGAATTTCAATTCCATCGGGCGAAAGAAATTCCGTGTAGCCAGACCACTGCTTCTTGTCATTTGAAAAAACAGCCGGGTTCAGGCAGTTCCACTCAAAATCTGTCGCAAGATTTTTTATGCGGATGCTGTCAACGCGGCGCACTTCGCTTAAGATTTCGGCAAAAGCCGCAAGTCGCGCAGAAGGATTTTTTTCTTCTTCTGCAAAATCGAAAACGACATAGCCTTTTGCAGTAACAAGTTCCGGCTCAGAATCAGAACAGCCAGAAAGAATCAGAATTCCTGCAATAAGAAGAGAAAAAACTAGTCTTGATATGGGCACGTCGTTCATATTAAAAATTGAAAATAAGATTGATGACCGTAAGATCGCTTGTAGAGAACTGATTTACAATTGACTCAAACTTAACGTTTACCTTTTTGCAGGCATCATCAAGATACGAAAGATAATAAAGTCCCAAATCCGTTCCGCCGCCATCTGGAGTTTCGCGATAAAAATCAATAAGAGTACGCTTATTTGTGTCTGCACTCGCCTTTGTCTCGATATTTTCCTTGACTTCCTGGAATTCGTCATCTTTGTTGTACAAAGTAATCTGAAGCCTTCCCTGCTTTCCGATAGAAGTTGAGCCGCCACCAAGTTTCCATGAGACAGAAACAAGAACTCTTTTTTTCTGAAGTTCCTTTACAATCTTAGAACGAACATCCGGGTCAACAACAAGAGCATTTATGTCATCCACAGTCGGATACATGCTTTTTGCCTCTTTGCGGATATTCGTGTTCTCATTGTTGAGCGCAAGCTCCATAACCATTACGGAAATGTATTCTGCAACCCGGGATTTTTCCATATATTGGGCAAGAATATTTCTGATGGCGACAATCATATCCTGAAAGCCTTCCTTTTTATGGAACAAAGTGATTACGTACCAGTTCTGAAGGCTCATGCGGTTCATGAATTTTTCCGTCATCAGCATATAAATATTCTTTTCTTCTATAGAATAATCTTTGTTATTGCGGATTGATTCCCAGACCGGCTCAAGAATTTCTGAACGCGTCTGACCAATCACCTCATCCTTGCTTATAAGAATTGAACGCAGCTGCTTTTCGCTCATTTTCGTTTTTTCATCAATAAGCTGCGAAGCATGCGCACGGTTATATTTTCTTACACAATCGCACTGGATAATCGCGGTGTAGATGTCGCGGTCAAACTGCTTATAAAGAAGAGAATAGACAATAATTTTTGAAAGATCCATTACTTCCTGCCGGGAAGTAACAAATTCTGGCATAGAGATTTCGATTTTAGAGATATAGTCAAGCATCAGCATAGTCTGGATAGACTGTGGCGAAAACTGACGCATTGAGATACCGTATTCATCTATATTATCAGCAAGGCGGAAGCGTATCAGCTTTTTTTTGTGGCTAATAAAATTTGACGCTCCATCTTCTGTAAGAACAACCTTCAAAGGAAGTTCAATCATCATTTTTCTACCGGATGCACTCATCAGCTCTTGCTTTCTCCTAAAGTTTAACAAAGCAAATTATAACTTAGAGTTCTTGCAATGTAAACCATTATTA
>CAVBXG010000069.1:0-11872 GCA_963599585.1 bacterium | reverse complement strand
GCCGTGGTGGAAGGGCGACCGGAGGGCGTTGCGGAGCAATGAGGCGGAGGAGCCGAACCCTGGAAGCGCGGTTTTCTGGAGAAATGGAGCGTGCGGGGGAACTTGCCACGGGGAGAAGTCTTTGCGCAAATAAGAGTTTTTTATTGAGGATATTTTTAGGGCGGAAGCCTTTTGAATATAGATTTTTCTTCGTTCTTTGACAACTTATTCTCTACAAATCCAGCCACGAAATATAGCCGCCGTGGTTGTCGCTTGCGTTGAGGGTTATATTTCCGCCGTAAATTACATTCGCGTTTTTTAGCAGTGTTTTTGACAGAATACAAAGTTTATTTATGGAAGAAAAGAATTTTTCATTCATTGTTGCGCTTGATTTTATCTCGTAAAGCTTTAATTGCTGATTTTCTTCTATCACAAGATCAACTTCTAGTCCGTTCGAATCTCTCCAGTAATATACATTAGGTTCCATTCCCTTGAAATAGCTTTCTTTTATGTAGTTGCTTATTACAAGATTTTCAAAAATGCTGCCACGCAAAAAATGAAGCTCCAATTGGGTTGAATTCTGAAGTCCAATAAGTGAACATATCAATCCAGTGTCATAAAAGTAAAGTTTTTGGGATTTTATAAGCCGTTTTCCATAATTTGAATAATATGGTTTTAATAAAAAGATTATTCCGCTTGTTTCCAAGACTGAAAGCCAGCTTTTTACAGTAAGAACCGAGATTCCAGCTTCGTTCGCAAGTTCTGTTGTGTTCAGAATTTGACCTACGCGCCCGGCGCAAAGGCGTAAAAACTTATGAAATGCTGAAAGGTCTGTTATGTTCTTTAATTCCCGGACATCCCGTTCAATATAAGTTTTTATGTAAGATTGATAAAAATCGTAAGGCAAAGGTTTTTGGTTGTATATGCGTGGATAAAATCCTGTAAAAAGACATTCGTCAAGATTTGTAATCAGTAAATCTGCCTGCTTTAATTCAGAAATTGAAAAAGTTGCAAGATTTAGAACTGCAGCTCTTCCTGCAAGGCTTTGTGAAATGCTTTTCATCAGTAAAAAATTTTGCGAGCCAGAAAGAATGTAGATTCCTGTTTTATCAAGAGAATCAACATGAGTTTGAATATATGAAAACAATTTTGGAACTCTTTGAATTTCATCAAATATAGTCTGTTCCGGATAAAGACTTAAAAAGTAGCGCGGGTCATTTTCAGCAAGTTCACGGATGTCCATATCTTCAAGAGAGACATATTTCCACTGTGGAAAAAGATTTTTTAATAGAGTTGATTTTCCGCATTGTCTGCAACCTGTAAGCGCAACAATTGGAAAAGAAGATACAAGTGAAAGGAGCTTTTTATTTATGCGTCTTTCGACAAAAGTGTTCATCATAGAATCCTTATATTGAAATATATGTAATTCGTATAATCGATTATATAAATTACATATATTTTTGTCTACAAAAAGTATATTTTAAGGCTTGAGTTTAAGATTGAGCCTTTTTATATAAATGAATTTCAAAAAGATTCTCCGAGAGTTTTATGCTTTTTGCAAAAAAAATTATCAAAAGCGATTTTTTTTCGCAGGAGGAAAAATGAAAAAATTGAAAGTTTTGACTGCACTTCTAGCAGGTGCGGCAATATTTCTTGCAGGTTGTGCTTCTGACAGCGGAAGTGATGATTCTGTAAAACCAGAGGTTGCGCCTGGAACTGTTGGAGAATTACCAAAGCAGTTGCTTGATTGTGCAGAACTTGTGAAACGGTTGGATTCCAATAATGAAAAAGTAATTCTATTTTACTACGAAGCTGGTGTAAACGCATCATCAGAAAAAGCTGTTTACAACTGGGTTTCTGCTGGCGATGAATCAAAAAATGTTCCTTTTAAAACAGATTCTGCGACAGGAATAAGTTATGCCGACTTTTCTGAGGCAACTTTAATAGATGAAGTAAGGGAAGCAATCTCTAATAAAGAAGATTTTAATTTTATTATAAAGCCGTCTACTGTTGGTAATTGGGATGGACAGACAGGTAATTTGACTTTTCCATTATCAGAAGGTATATATCATTTGATGTATTACGAGGGAGACTTATACACAGTTTCTGACAATATGGTGCCAGCATTCTCCTATGCCCGAATGGAAACATTGACAACAATGAAAGTTGAATTAGGGGTAAAATATGGTTTGCAGACTTATCCTGATTCAAATGGATTTACAGTTTATGCAGAAGATAATTCTGTTATTCAAGTTTCAGACGTTGTAAATTATAATGCTAAAAACGACAGGGCAAAAAATAATACAAATGTTCTTTTGGTTACTCTGTCTAGTCCGCTTGATACCACAAAAAACTGGATTATTAAGCATGACGCTTTTGGTTCTAAACCAATTTCAACCCAAAATGCAGTAAAAATTTCTCTGAATGATTATAAATATGAAGGTGATGATTTGGGTCTCACTATTTCAGGTGAAAAGGCAACTTTCAAAGTTTGGGCACCGATTGCAAGCGACGTTAAGATTTTATTCTATGATGATGTTTCTAGGGTTGGAAATTTTAAAGCCGAGACTGTTGCATTGAATGTTTCTGGTTCAACAACCGAAGAGTCATTAAAGGGTGAACCATCTGGTTCTGAGCAAATGATTTTGGATAAGGATTCTGGAATCTGGAGCTACACACTTGATTCTATAGGAAACAAAAAATACTACAAATATCAGATTACAAATAATGGAACTGTTTATTATGTTGCTGATATTTATGCAAAATCTTGCAGTCCGGATTCAATTGCCTCTCAGATTGTGGATATTAATGCTGACGGCAGTTATGGAACAAAATCAAACTATGTGAATCCATTCGGAGCAAATGGAGCAACAGAGAAAGATTATACAGATGCGGTAATTTATGAAATGCACATCCGGGACTGGAGCCGTGCTGTAAATCCGACTTCTACAGGAAAATTCAATGATATGTGCAGCGATGAAATAATCGCTCATCTAAAAGATTTAGGAATTACTCATGTTCAAATTCTTCCGATGTTTGATTATGCGCAGGTAAATTCTGACAACGGCTATAATTGGGGTTACAATCCATATCATTATAATGTTCCAGAAGGAAGATACACGGATTATTCTGCAAATCCTGATGGAACTGCGGCAGTTGAACAAATGCGTGCGATGATTAAAAAATTCCATGACGCAAAAATTGCGGTTATCATGGATGTTGTATATAACCATACAAGCGGAACTGCTGGCGGTTCATTATATGATTCGACCGTTCCTTACTATTACTATCGCCTAAACTCTGATGGAACTTACTCAAATGGTTCTGGTTGTGGCAATGAAACTGATAGCGAAGCACCAATGTTCAGAAAGTATATGATTGACACTTTGAAACACTGGATGCTCGATTATCATATTAATGGATTCCGCTTTGACCTTATGGGAGTTCACAGTAAAGAAGCGATGACTGAGATTTACGAAGAACTTTCTGCAATAGACAAGAATGTAATGGTCTACGGTGAACCTTGGACAGGTGGTGATAAAGCTGCTAAAAATCCAACTGAATCCGCTGTAGAAGCTGGAAGCTATGGCATTGGCGCATTTGATGATGATTTCCGGGATGCTATAAAAGGAGCTGAATATGGCGGATTTAATGCGGGGCATGTTCAGGGGGAATATAACGATGATGGCATTGCCAATGGCCTTAAAGGAAAATCTGGTCTTGCGCTTCATTATGCTGAATGTCATGATAATTTTACATTGTACGACAAGCTTGTTTATTCTTTAAAAGAAAATATTGAAGAAACAAAAAAACAAGATGGTAAAGATGGCGAAGGAATTGCTACCGCTTGGCCTAAAACAGTAACGACAGAACAGCTTGAACTTATCAAAAAAGAAGACAAGCTTGCGGCGGCTTATGTATTGCTTAGCCAAGGAACACCATTTATTAATGGCGGTCAGGAATTCCTCCGCACAAAGAAAGGAAATCCCGATAGTTATTCCGCAGATACAAAAGGCGGAGTTACATGGACCAACACTCCAGGAGAATATAACATTGATGATGTAAATACAGTTGATTTGTCAATGAAAGATAAAAATTCTGATGTTTACAATGTCTACAAAGGTTTGATTGCATTGCGAAAAGCCAATCCAGACGCATTTGGAAAAAATTCAACTGCTTCAGCAGGAAAAGCAGAATGCGAAGTTTTGGAAGGAAAATTTACAAGAACTGCTGGCGTAACAAAATACACAACTGGAGATTTCCGCGTGTTCTTCAATGCGACAGAAAAAGATGTTGTTCTTGAATCTGGAGAGATAGCTGATTGTTCAAAAGTTGTTGATATAACTTCTGGAGAACCGAAGGAAAGCAGTGAGATTGTTTCTTCTGTTCCTGCAAAGTCTTTTGTGATTTTGAAGAAATAGCTGTTTTTTTATAATACAACTGATATTCCCCAGGATTT
This sequence comes from bacterium, assembly GCA_963599585.1. Lineage (GTDB taxonomy): Bacteria > Spirochaetota > Spirochaetia > Treponematales > Treponemataceae > Treponema_D. The sequence goes on along the minus strand of CAVBXG010000069.1, from coordinate 7,434 downwards.
TTGAAAAATTCTGGGGAATATCCTTGTGTGGGATTTTTCAGAATGAATGAAGAATCCCTTTTTTATTTCAGTTTATTCACTTCTTCTAGAGAGAGACCGGTGCATTCAGCTATTGTAGTTAAAGGAATATTTTTATCAAGCATTTTTCTTGCGGTCTCAATAGCTTTTTTCCGTTCCCCGGCTAGAAGTCCACGTTTTTCTCCTCTTGCCTCGCCAAGGGCAATTCCTTCTTTCAGTCCAGCTCGCCTTGCATCGTGAAGTGGCAGTGCATCCATCATATAGTCGCTCCTGAATATCTCATTGAGTTTGAGCCTTTCCACGCGTGATTCTATGTCCTCTGTGAAGCTGTCGGAAGGCTTTCCGTTACAAAGATAACCCAAGAAGCCCTTTATTTCAAGATTTTTCTCTGAGGCGAACGCACTTGCGTTGAAGAAAATCTTGTTGATTCCGTCATCTAATACAAAATCATTCTTTTCCTTGCATGTTGTGTTGAACGTGTATACCGGCAAACCTAACCCGAACGGGTCTTTTGTGCAGAGGAAAATAATGTAACTTTCCTTAAGAGTTTCATACTCGCAGCCGGAAATCAAGGAGTCAACGTCTATCATGCTCTGGTAGTAGCGCATGCGCCGCGGCAAATCATCCGGGATTGTTGTCTGCATTTCAATGTCGAAAATGCGGTCGCTGTCCTTAACATATACATCCAAACGGACTCCGTGCGCGCTATAGTACGGACGGATTTCCTTCTGAAGCTCCGGATACTCAATCCTATCGACTTTGATTCCAAGGAGACGTTCGATTACGCCCTTGCACAAATCCGGGTTCTGCATCACGCGGCAAAACATAAAGTCATCGGTGAAGCGGAGCTCATCGACTGGCTTTATTCTGTAGATTTCATTTTTTAATTTTTCCATATACATAGTTAACGCAAAAAAAATACAGAAAATGAAATGTTTCACAAAGAATTTTGCAAGTTTTTTGAAAAAAACTTGGTAGCAGGTTAGAACGACTTGTCGGTAAAAAGATTGCAATCTGCGTACGGAAATGGAACACAATTTTTTGTGCGTTTTGCGTAGCAAAAGGCAGTAGCAGGTTGAAGGAACTTGCAGGCAAAAAAAATTATAGCCTGCGCGGGGCGTTACGGGGTGTCCCCGTTGGGTGGGGTAGCGGACAAGGCAACAAAGCAGAGAAAATCGGTGCTGCCCGCAGAGACGATTTTTGGAGCGGCTTGCCTTGGAAGCGAGGGGCGGTGCTCCGCCCCCCCCTTTTTTATAAAATATTATTTTTTAAGAATCACGAATGACTTTGCAGGAGCAGAAGAAACAAGTTCTCTGTTTTCCAGCGTTCCAGAAGTTACGTCAACAACTTTTGAATAATCAGAAGTATCAATGTTTACCGCAGAATCTGTCGCATTAAAGTAAACGCGGAAATCGCCGGTTGTGTATTTTGTTACGCCTTCCGAAACTGTTTCAGCCGTTGCGTCCTTATTCGCACCAAATGCAGCCGGATTAGCCTTTCTTAGCGCAATCAGACCTTTATAAGTGTTGTAGACATCGGAATAAGTTTCTTTGAATGAAAGATCGATTCCATTTATAGAATAACTAGAACTGTTTGATGTTGCGTAACTATTTTCATTACCGCGTTTTGTTCTGAGGAATTCCTGACCACCGTTCATAAACGCTGTTCCCTGACTAAGCATTACGTAAGCCGCTGCGAGTTTATCTTCCGACTTTATTGTTTCAAGCCCTTCTTTGATTTTTGTATTCTTGAACAAATCTCCACTGTATTTTGTTTTTCCAAGATAGCTGATTGCAAGCTTATCAAACAAAGTGTAGTTGTCGTGGCACTCAACATAATGCAGACCAAGGGAAAGAATTCCTGTATCATTTCTCCTGTTGTTTCCTGCAAGACCTTTTAATCCTGTTATAATGCTGCCGTCATTAAAAGTTCCTTGAACCTGACCTTGTTTAAAGCCTCCAAATTCAGCGCCCTTTATCGCATCACGGAAGTCATCATCAAAAGCACCGACACCGTCAGCAGAAGTTACAGAAACAGCCTGTGTCGCTCCGTTTACAACAGCTGCAGTTCCGCCAGTCCACGGTTCGCCATAAACAAGAACACTTGAATCAATTGCAGAAAGTTCCCTGTAAATATCCGCCATTGTTTCTTTTGAAAGGCAGCCCATCAGGTCAAAACGGAATCCATTAAAATGATAATCGAGCATCCAGTGTTTCAATGATTCAATTATATATTTTTTTGCCATTGTTGCTTCTGAATCAATCTCATTTCCGCAACCAGAACCATTCGAATATTCACCATTCTCATCAAATCTGTAGAAATAATATGGAACTGTTGAATCATACAATGAACCGCCACCAGTTCCGCTTGTGTGATTGTAAACAACATCCATAATCACAGAAATTCCAGCTTCGTGAAGTTTTGAAATCAAAGTTCTAAGCTCAAGAACAGCCTGAGTTCCATCTTCATAGACAGTTGTAACATACCGTCCTTCCGGAACATTGTAATGATATGGATTATATCCCCAATTGTATTTTGTGTTTGCGTTTGTCTCAGCAAATTCAAACACCGGCAAAAGCTGAACATGAGTTACTCCCAATTCCTTTAAATGTTCAATAACTTTTGTTCCGTTTGCAATTGTAAGATATTTTCCAACATTTCCGGTTGCACTTGCATCTTCCGCATACGACCAGTCTGTAATGTGCATTTCATAAATTACAGCATTTGAACCATTTCCAGTAAAAGGATTTTTATAGTCATTTTTTGTTCCGTAAGAATAACCTGCAGGAATTGCTTCTGTAGCAGAGTTTATATCAACAATCTGAGAAGCAATTGCATCACCGCTGCAAGATTTTCCCCAAATATCACTTACATAATAAGTTATTCCGGCATTTACAATTTGATATTTGTAATATTTATATGGCGAGACATCTTCAATCTCTGCTGTCCATACATTTGTTTCCGGATTTTTGTTCATTTGTATTGAGTCAGCCGGATTTCCTCTTAAAGTTGAATCATCAAGGCTTCCCACTACTTTTAACGCAACAGATTTATCATTGAAATTTCCAACATCAGAAACAGAAGAATAAACAAGAAGTTTCACATCAGAAGCAACCGGTGCCCAAGTTTTAAATGTCGCTTTATTTCCATCAAGAGTAAGTCCTAAATCAGAACCGTTATAAACAGAAGAATCTTTTACAGCGCCTTGAATCAGAACCTTGCAACCTGCAGACGGATCAAATCCTTCTCTGGAAATTATATATGATTTTGAAGTATCCAATTTTCCAGAGAGTTTTATCAAAAGGATACGTGCGTTATTTCGATTTCGGTTATTCTGATTTTCAAAGTTCAGTACATCAGAAATCTGAACAATATTTTCATTTTCATCTTTTAAGACAAAATTATTGTCGCTGGCAATAGTTTCAAGCCCCAATGAAACAGACAAGGCAACCTTTAACTCATCTTTTTTTATTGCAGTCGCACTGGCAATTGTCGGTGTCACCTCGACTGTAACATCATAAACAGTTGAATCGCCGCTCAAGACAATAGCTTTTTTAACAGAAGCCAAATCCATTTCTTGATTTGCACCGGGATCTTTGTTCCAACCTGAATCTCTGATTATAAAATTGAATTTATTGTCATCTGCTTTTACATCAGAAATAAGTTCTGGTGCAAGTTCTGACATATTCCAGTATGCTATAGTTTTTCCATTTTTAGAAACAGTCTTGACTTTTCCTAAAGTCGCATCATAACCAACTTGTCCGTCATTCGCTTTTGTTGACCATGCCCACAAAGCCCAGTCTGAATAATTACCATCATCTCGATAATAATACAAAATAATATCATCAGCAGATTCTGTATTTGCGGCTTCACTCGCAGCAATCAAAGCCGGATCAGCAGAACCTATTATTCCTGGTGCAACATCTGGACTATCTGATGAACCGGAATCATTTGAACATCCTGCAAACAAAAACAACACTGCCGCAAGCCCCAAGATACCTGATTTTAATTTTTTTATCATTTTATTTCCTTTGCAATAAAAAAAACAGACGGCTTGAAATTTTAGTTTCACTCCGTCTGTTTTCAAAAAAGATTAGATATTAACTACTGTTACAATTAGAGTTTTGTCACAGAAGTAACTTCATTATCTTCTGCGTTGATTACAACTTTATATGTACCAGCACTTTCAATTTCTACTTCAACAGAAATATTATCATTGTCGTATGCAGTAGTTTCCCAATTATCTTTAGTAGCTACAAATTTCACTTCTTTAGAAAGTGTTTCGCCTGGTTCTGCAACACCTGTTACATCAAATTTTGAACCTGTAAAATCTGCGGTACCATCAACAATAGTTACAGCATCAGAAATAGCATAACCTGTTTTTACACCACCCCATGCTTCCATAGGCCAGCCAGTGTCCCAAGCACCCCAGAAACCACCGTTCAGCCAAGCAGCTGTACATTCTTCATCAAGATTTTCGATAACAAATACAAGTTTATATGCACAGATTTCTGTAACTTTAAATGAAACTTCTTCATCCGGAGTTGTCTGAATAAACAAGCGGTAACTAGAACCGTCTTTCAATCCTGTGATTGTATTGTTTGCCTCTGCACCAACTTCTGTTGCAACATAATCAGTATCTGTGCCGATAGCAAATGTTCCACCAGTATATTTTTTGCTCCAATCTTTTGTAGCAATTCCAAAACCTGCTTCTGTGATTCCGTTTACAGTAAAATCGTATGTATATACAATATTTCCAGTTGTTTTCTGAACTTCAGCACCATAGATTAATGTATCAACAGTTGCTCCCCAACCATTCATATCACCTCGAACAAAATAACCGTCAAGATAATATGGCTGTGGTGCAGCAGGAACATCACCACCAGTAACTTCAACTTTCACCAAAAGGAATGTTGAATCTGGAGTTACAGTGATTGTAACTGACTTTCCTTTTGTATCAGGGATTGACATACAGTCAGCAGATTGTCCAAGGTACACTTTCTGTTCCATACCTTTCTGTCCGCTTTTTCCGTCACCTTCAGCGCTGAACACATTTGCAGTATCACCGTCTGCTTTTGGCTGAGCCAAGCGATATGCAGTTCCCCATGTAGCATCACCCATTTCAAGAACTGCAAAACTGGTTGTTTCATCTGTTGATGTAAATGTATATGAATATGTTCCGTCGTTGTTATCCACAAGAGGAACATCATCATTTGCATCCCATCCTGTAAGAGTTCCACGAAGACCATAACCTGTCAAATCGATAAGGCTAACATCGTGCAAGTCGCCAGAACATCCGATAAGTCCAAGAGCCATAGCGCCTGCAGCGATTAATGAAAGTAATTTTTTCATTATTATTGTCTCCTAAATAAGGTTTATATTTTAGATTTCAACGAAATCTAAGAACTTTTGAAATAAGGTATGCAAATACAGTAAAGATTACTGTATTTGCAATATATTCAATTCGCTTTCATCAAATTAAATATCCCAGCGGATACCTACGCGCATAGCAGCACGTCCGTCATACCAGTCAACAGGATCGATGTCTCCAACACCTTCTTTTTCCCATGAGCCCTTTACGTTTGCTCCGTCAAGGTTAAGCTGGTCCTGTCCGTCGCCAAAGTGCTTGAACGGATCCATGTTGTATACGAACTGGGCATATACAGTAGGTTTCTTCAATGCCTTGAACTTCTTTGAAACGCCTACAGCAAATGCGAACGGATTGTTTGTGTCAGAGTCAAATGTCTTGTCAGCAGAAGCTGTGTTCTCTGTCTTGATTCCGAATGCAAGGTTCGCGGTGATGTCCATAGGGAAATTAACCTGTCCAACCAATGTGTTGAAGTAGCGTACAGAGTTAGAAAGGTCGAGTCCGTAGTAAACGTTTACGCCCTTAACAATGTCGCTGTCCGGTGTCATGCTGAATGTAGCTCCTGCTTTCTTGAATCGGAATCGTGAGTCTGAAGCACCGTATTTTGCAAGGTCATCACTCTTAAGGCTGTTAGCCTGTTCCCATTTGCTTGTATATTCAAATCCGTTGTAGTTCAATGTCGCGGCAACACCGATAGACATTGTGTCAGAAAGTTTATATGAAACTTCTGGAACAAATGTGAACTCAGCACCGCTGTCAATTCCGAAGTGTGGGTCTACATAGCTAGAGCAGCGACTTGCGTACCAGCTCTGCATACCTTCGCCATCACCAGAGATATAGTGCTGAACAAGTTTCTCGTCAGTATCAAGAGTTTCCAAAGCCATCTCAGCCTCAACTCCAAGGTTGATAGAAAGAGCCTCTGTAGGGTTTACAAATCCGTTGAATGCAACACGCTGTGTGTTGATGTTTCCAAGTGTCTCTGAAAGGTCGAATGTTCCATCATCATGATTTTCACGGAGATAGAGCATAGAAGCCTGCGCACCACGGAAGCGGTATTCCACATTAGCACCGAAAAAGTCTGTCTTGTATCCAACTTGAACGTTACCAGCGATGTTCTTGATTCCGTCAAAGTCGCCAGAGCGGTAGAATACATCTGTTGAATATCCAAAGTAGTCAGTTGTGCTTGAAGCTCCGTCCGCAAGAATATCTGCAGAAGATTTCTGGTGAGTAGCAATCAAGCCCTGTGCAGCGATAGAGAGTTTTCCGTCTCCAACTGCGAATACATCCTTTGCACCAAGGATAAAGTCATGCTCAACAGGATCATAGAAAAGATAATCGTCACCATACATACCGTTTGTCTGGAAGTCGATTACAAGGTCATTGATCTTGGCATCTGCCCATCCCCAGTAACCGTATTTTGTACCTTTTCGGTCAGCTGTTCTGTTAGGAGCGAATCCAAAATCGAATGTAACGCCTGTAGCCTCTTCAAGGGCTGCAACAGCCTTTGCACCAAGGCTGAACTGGTTGAATCCGCCGACATGCTGATATCCAGCATCCCAGTTTCCGTCGATTGTCTTCCAAGTGATTGCCTGACGAACATCAGGTTTTGCATAGTTGAAACCTGTTAAATAGTTGATATATGGAGTGTTCCAGCCGAATTTCAAGTGACCAAGGAATGGATTTGAACCAGGTCCAGCAGAAGCAGATGTGTTATCGTTTGTTCGTGAAAGATAAGCAACAGGATTTGCAAAAATTCCGTTAACAAGTTCCTTCAAGCCATCATCCCAGTCAATAGCTACTGAATCATCAACATTCTTTGCATAAATCTGCTTGATTTTCTTTTCACCAGAATAATCTTCCAAGTCTGTTTCAGCCAAAGCGATTTCGATATAGAAAGGCGCATTCGGAAGGAACATACCTGTGAATTTATCATATGATTTTGCACCGATATTTACAGAATCAAGGTCAAAACCTTTGTCTTTCTTGTCTGTAACATTCTGTGTCAAATAGTTAGCCTGAACACCGAACATAGACCAAGAGACAAAGTT
>CAVBXG010000068.1:0-13565 GCA_963599585.1 bacterium | reverse complement strand
GCGTGTTCCCGGCTTTAATTAATCTCTGCCATTTACACAAATTTTATGACAGGGGCAAAGCGTCCGTCTGGACGCTTTTTTTATCTCTACTTATTTTTATTAATAATTCTTGTTTCGTATTTTCCGGTTTTTATGTCTATGTAGCGCACAAAAAGCGAGACTTTATTCTGTTCGTTCAGCCATGCCCAAAGGTTGTTTGTGAAAGTGTTGATGTCGCCTTCAATTTCTACCGGGGTCGGTTCACCTTCGTAGCTTGGAAGTGGATTTCCGTCTCCCATGTATGTGTGGATGTAATGTCCTTTTCCCGGCTGCGGATTGTCATATGTGAATGTGAATCGCAGGCAGTTGTCGGGATTCCCATTGTCGCTTTTGAGTATTGAGATTGCGTAGTTGTATTTTCCGCCTTCGATGTCAAGGACGCTTGAAATTCTTGGAGTGAAGTTCGGGGCATCGTGCTCATATTTGCGGCTTCTGAGCGATTCTTCGAATGTTTTTCCTTCTTTTAGTCCGTCAAAGATTGTGTCGGTCTGGTCGCCATTTGTGACGATTGTTTTTGTTCCAAGAACCCGTACTGCGCGGTAGATGATTAAAGTCGGGTCGCCTGCAATAAGGCTTGGATCAAAAGCCTGGGTCCTGATTCCTTCCTCGTCTGTTACAAAAACGCGGTTCCGGCTGCCTGCGCTGCGCCCCATTGTCCAGTATGCGCTAACGGCAGTTTTTCCATCTTTTGAAAGACCGGCAATGATTCCTCGTCCAGGATATGAGTTTTCTTTTAATTCTTTTTCTAACGATGCGATTTTCATTTTAATTCCTTTGTCTGGATTTTTTTTAGAAATTATAATGAAAATCTGCCGTTGATTCTACGCGTTTTTTATAAGTTCAAGGATTGCGTCCTTTGGAACCGCGCCAATATTTTTTGCCTTCTGCTCGCCGTCCTTGAACACAATCAGCGTTGGAATGCTCATGATTCCGAAATTCTTTGCAAGGTTTTCTTCCTCGTCAACGTTCACTTTGCAGAATTTGAATTCGCTGTGCTCTTCTGCAAGCTCATCAACCAGCGGAGAAAGCATTCTGCAAGGTCCGCACCAGGAAGCCCAAAAGTCAATCAGAACCGGCTTGTCGCTTTTAAGAACTTCTTGTTCAAAGTTTTTTTCTGTTAAAGTTGTAACACTCATGTTTTCCTCGCTTGTTTTTTTTGTTTAGGGTGAATTTTTGAGTTTTGTGCTGATGAAATTATAGCGTAGGCAGATTTACAATTTGTGAAGACTTTGAGCGATTGAACCAATCAAGGTGCAGAGCACCCCGACAAATACAAGCGTAGCGCGAGCTCAACCGTCTGGAGCAAATTGAAAATCAGCCGAGAGCGATTCTTTCAAAATCTGTAATAAAACTCAAAACTAATCTTATTCAAATATATAACTGAACTTCTAAAAAACAAATAAAAATCATCTTTTTTTTTTGCTATTAGGACTTATTACTATTTACAAAACAGAAAATCTGTTTATAATATTAATCATCAGGGGCGGATGAAAGGAAAATTTATGCAGAGCAGAAACACAAACCAGCGGAAATTGATTCTCGGGCTTATGACAGAAAATTATTCTCATCCTACAGCTGACGAAATCTACGAGCTTGCAAGAAAAGAGGATTCGCACATAAGCCGCGGAACTGTTTACAGAAATTTGAATTTTCTTGCTGACAATGGTTATATTTTAAAAATAAATGTTCCAGATGGCGCAGACCATTTTGATAGTACGATAAAAGAGCATTATCATTTTCACTGCTTAAAATGCGGAAGAATGTATGATGTTCCGGAATCTGTTTCTGTTGAGATGGAAGAAGCTACAAAAGAAATGGAGCAAAAAGGCTTTTTGGTGGAAGGGCATAACCTGCTTTTTACAGGAACTTGCCCGTCTTGCAAAAAGATATAAATTACTTTTTCAGAATTTAATTTTGAAAAAAACGAATCTAAACGTAAGGAGAACAACGATGGATTTGAAGGGAACAAAAACAGAAAAAAACTTGCAGGCAGCTTTTGCTGGTGAATCTCAGGCTAGAAATAAGTATACTTATTTTGCGAGCGTGGCGAAAAAAGAAGGATACGAGCAGATTGCCGCGATTTTTGAAGAAACTGCGAACAACGAAAAAGAGCACGCGAAAATGTGGTTCAAGCTTTTGGGCGGAATCGGTAACACAGCCGCAAACCTTAAGGCTGCCGCAGACGGCGAAAACTACGAATGGACAGATATGTATGATGAATTTGCAAAGACTGCCCGCGAGGAAGGTTTTGAGCAGATTGCAAAAATGTTTGAAGGCGTAGGCAAGATTGAAAAGCACCACGAGGAACGCTACCGAAAACTTCTTAAGAATGTTGAAGACAAACTCGTTTTCAGCAGTGAAGGCGACGCAATCTGGATTTGCAGAAATTGCGGACACGTATGCGTTGGTAAGGAGGCTCCGAAGGTTTGCCCGGTTTGTGCGCATCCGCAGAGCTACTTTGAAAAACTCAGTGAAAATTTCTAGCTGAAAAAATAATTTATCAGATGCCTGCGCTGAAAATTTAAAAGCGCGGGCATTTTTTTTCTCCCTTTATTCATCCAAAAAATTCTGTTAAACTTGTTCCATTATGGAAAACAAAAATCAGATTGAAAATCAAAGTGAGCCTGAAAATTCGGGAATCGGGGAAAAAACTGCGCTTGTTGCTATTCTTGGGCGGCCATCTGCTGGAAAATCAACTTTTATAAATACTGCTTGCCAGGAGCCGGTTTCAATTGTTTCTCCAATTCCGCAGACAACAAGGAACGCAATCCGCGGAATTGTTAATACTTCGCTTGGTCAGCTGGTTTTTGTTGACACTCCTGGTTATCATGACTCAGAAAAAAAACTTAATCTCCGCCTGAAATCTGTTACAGAAGAAACTTTGGAGGGCGCGGACTGCATTCTTTATGTTATTGATACAACACGCGAGCCTGGTGAGGAAGAAAAAATGAATGCGACCCTGGCTTCCAAATACGTTGAACATCTTGTGGTCGCGCTTAATAAGATTGACGCAAATGATTCAAAAGTAAAAAAATCAATGGAATTTGTAAAGCTTTATCTTCCGGCACTTCCGGAGGAACGGATTCTTGAGATGTCCGCAAAAAATGATTCTGGAATAAACGATGTGCTCCGTGCGCTTTACAGCGTTTCGCCGGTAGCTCCTGCTCTTTACACCGATGATGTGTACACTGATCAGGATATTGCCTTTAGAATCAGCGAGATTGTCCGCGGCGAGGCGATAAACCGGCTTCAGCAGGAATTGCCGCATTGCCTTTACGTTAGCGTTGCCGACTTGGAGCAGCGTGGAAACAACGGAAAAATCTGGGTCCGCGCGTTTATCTGTGTTGAGCGCGACAGCCAGAAAGGAATGGTTATCGGCAAAGGCGCAAGCATGATAAAACAGATTCGTCTTGCGGCCATAAAAAAAATTCACGAAGTCTTTCCGTTCAAGGTTGATTTGGATCTTCAGGTTAAGGTTGATAAGAACTGGCGTCAGCATGACAATACGATTACAAAGCTGATTCCGGAGTAATTTTTTTGTGGAAATCGAGTTGTATTTGTGTTAAGATTAACAAATATGAACGTAGGTCAGATTTCTGAAGGCCGTCCTGAAGTACTTGGTGCAACTCCATCAGGAAACGGTGTTAATTTTGCAGTGTATAGCAAAAACGCAGAGAGAGTTGTTCTGGATTTGTTCGATGCGCCTGACGCAAAGCAGCCTTGTCTTTCAATAGATTTTGATCCTGTAAAAAACAAGACAGGAAGCGTCTGGCATATTTTTGTTGAAGGTCTTTCAGCGGGAACTCTTTATCTTTTTAGGGCTGATGGTCCGTATAATCCGCCGAAGGGACACAGATTCAATTTTAACAAATATCTTTTTGACCCTTATGCAAAGGCTTTTTCGCAAGGTTCAGTTTTTCAGTCTTATAACCGTCAGCGTGAACTTGGGCTTGCGGGGCTTGAGAATGGAAAACTTTCTGATTTGTCAAATTTTCCAAAGTGCGTTGTTGTAGATGACGCAGATTTTGACTGGCAAGGTGATAAGCCTCTGAATTATCCTATGAGCGAGTCTGTTATTTACGAGGCTCACCTAAAAGGATATACGGCTTCCCAGACTTCGGAAGTAAGTGCTCCGGGAACATACAAGGGATTTGTTGAGAAAATTCCTTATTTGAAGAAACTTGGAATTACCTCTGTTGAGCTTATGCCAGTCTTTGAATTTGACGAGCATGAGACTGGAGCCATAAATCCGAAGACCGGAGAAACTCTTTCAAATTACTGGGGCTACAGCACAATCGGATTTTTTGCGCCAAAGACAACTTACGCTTTTGACCGCACTCCTGGGGCTTCTGTCCGAGAATTTAAAACTCTTGTGCGCGAGCTTCATAAGGCAGGAATCGAAGTTATTCTTGATGTTGTTTTTAATCATACTGCAGAAGGAAACGAGCACGGCTATACATTCTGTTTCCGCGGTCTTGAAAATTCTACCTATTATATGTTGCCGGAAAATGAAAAACAGTATTACCAGAATTTTTCGGGTTGTGGAAACACTGTGAACGCGGCTCATCCGGTTACAACAAAATTTATTCTGGACAGCCTGCGCTATTGGGTTGGCGAAATGCACGTTGACGGCTTCCGCTTTGACTTGGCGGCGGCTCTTTGTCGCGACCAGAAATCCTATATGCAGAACTTTCCGTTCCTTACAAACGCGATTTCAGAGGATTCAATCCTTTGTCATTCAAAAATCATCGCCGAGCCATGGGATTGTGGCGGCGGTTATCTTGTAGGCGGCTTTCCGGGCGGAAGATGGAGCGAATGGAACGACCGCTACAGAAACGATATAAGACGTTTTATCCGCGGCGACGAAGGTGTTGCTACAGCAGCGGCTACCCGGCTTGCAGGAAGCTCGGATTTGTACAATCATTCGGGAAGAAATCCTGACGCTTCTGTTAATTTTGTAAGCTGCCACGACGGTTTTCCGATGAATGATATTGTAAGCTACAACGGAAAGCACAATGACGAAAATGGTGAAAATAACCGCGACGGTTCAGATGACAACAACTGCTACAACCACGGTTATGAGGGCGTTACCGTAAATCCAAAGATTGAGGCTCTGCGCCTTAAGAAACTTAAGAATTTTATGGTCTGCCTTATGGTTTCGCAGGGCGTTCCTATGTTTGCCGCCGGAGACGAATTCCGCCGCACTCAGATGGGAAACAATAACGCTTACTGCCAGGACAACGAAATTTCCTGGGTGAACTGGAATCTTGAAAAGAAGAATCAGGAGCTTTTTAACTTTACACGAAAAGCGATTCAGCTTAGAAAGTTGCATCCTGTTTTCCGCCGCAAAAAATTCTTTTCCGGTTCAAAGGCTGAAATTGAATGGTACGATGTTGACGGAAAAAATCCCGACTGGTCAAATATGAAGCGTTTCTTGGGCTTTAAATTGGTCGGCTCTTCTGTTCTTGACGAAACCGGCAAGCCTGATAATGATTTTTATGTTGCAGGAAACACTGATATTTACGATGTTACAATAACTTTGCCAACTCTTTCAAAAGGAAAACGCTGGTATTATGTTGCGGACACATCTGTTGATGGAGAGGAAGGATTTGTTGAGCCAGGGAAGGAAACTCTTCTTCAGGAGCAGCAGAGATATGTTCTTCCGACTGCAAGTTTTGTGATATTGATTGCCAAATAATCTGTTATTTTGGGAATTCCAATTGAAAAATCTTGTGATTCTGTGTACTCTTTAGCATAGTGAAAAATACCGTGGAGGTTATTTTAAATGAAATTTGATGCCGCAAAATTTAAGAAAAATCTTGAAGGTCGACTTAAGAGACAATACGGTAAAGATATTTCGCAGGCAAATAAACATGATCTTTTTGATGCAGTTTCAGCTTCTGCACTTGAAGTGATCATGGATAACTGGATGGCTACTCGCCAGGAATATGAAAAAAAAGCTACAAAACAGTTGTATTATTTATCAGCAGAATTCTTGATGGGCCGCGCTTTGAGTAACAACCTTATCAATGCAGGAATTTTGGATGATGTAAAGAAAGTTCTTAAAGGAATGAACATTGATTACAACATGGTGGAAGATCAGGAGCCGGATGCAGGTCTTGGAAACGGTGGTCTTGGTCGTCTTGCCGCTTGTTTCTTGGATTCTTTGGCAACTTTGGACTACCCTGGACACGGATATGGAATCCGCTACCGCTATGGTATGTTTGAACAGAGAATCGAGAACGGTTATCAGGTTGAATATCCTGACAACTGGCTTGCTCACCGCGATCCATGGGAAATCAAGCGTTCAGATTTGGCTGTAACAGTAAAATTCGGCGGAAACATCGCTTATGGAAAAACTCCTGATGGTCGCGACAGATATTACGTTGAAAACGCAGAGGAAGTGACAGCAACTCCTTACGATATGCCGATTGTTGGCTATGAGACAGGAACTGTAAATACTCTCCGCTTGTGGCAGGCTTCTTCTCCGAACGGATTTGACTTGCAGCTTTTCAATAATATGGAATATAACCGGGCTGTAGAGCGTCAGAACAGCGCAGAAAATGTTTCTGCAGTTTTGTATCCAAACGATTCTGGCCCGTCTGGAAAAACTCTTCGCCTTAAACAGCAGTATTTCTTCAGTTCTGCTTCTTTGCAGGATTTGGTTCGTCATTATGTTTCTGACCATGGAACAGATTTCAGCAAATTTGCGGATCTCCATGTAATCCAGTTGAACGATACTCATCCGGTTGTTGCAATCCCTGAACTTATGCGCATCTTGATGGATGAATATAATGTTGGCTGGGATGACGCTTGGGATGTTGTTACACACACATTTGCATATACAAACCACACAATTTTGGCTGAAGCACTTGAAAAGTGGCCGATTGAAATCTTCCGCGGTCTTCTTCCACGAATTTATCAGATTGTAGAAGAAATCAACCGCCGATTTATGATTGAACTTTGCGAGAAATATCCAAACGATTACGCTCGCCATGGACGAATGTCTATTATCAACAATGGAAAAGTTTACATGGCTTGGCTTGCAATCCACGCAAGTTTCAGCGTAAACGGTGTTGCGGAGCTTCATACACGTCTTCTTAAGGAAAAAGAACTTCATGACTGGTACGAATTGTATCCGGAAAAGTTCAACAACAAGACAAACGGTATTACTCAGCGTCGTTGGTTGTGCAGCGCAAACCCTGAGCTTTCTGCATTCATCACTGCTCGTGTTGGTCATGGCTGGGAAAAAGATCTTACAAAGCTCAAGGGACTTGAAAAATATCTTGATGATGACAAATCTCTTAAGGAATTGATGACTATTAAGGAAGAAAACAAGCGTCGTCTTGCTGAATACCTTAAAAATACACAGAACGAGCTTATTGATCCTGAGTCAATTTTTGACGTTCAGGTAAAACGTCTGCACGAATACAAGCGTCAGTTGATGAACATTTTGCATGTTATGTATGTTTACAACAAAATGCTTGATGATCCGAACTATAAGCCAGCTAAAAAGACTTACATTTTCGGTGCGAAATCAGCTTCTGGTTACCGCCGCGCAAAAGCAATCATCAAACTTATCAACACTGTTGCAGACAGAATCAACAATGACCGCCGCGTAAACGACAGACTTCATGTTGTATTTGTTCAGAATTACCGTGTTTCTGTTGCGGAAAAGATTTTCCCTGCTGCAGACCTTTCTGAGCAGATTTCTACAGCAGGACTTGAAGCATCAGGTACATCAAATATGAAATTTATGTGCAACGGCGCTTTGACAATGGGAACAATGGACGGCGCGAACATTGAGATTGTTGAGGAAGCTGGAAAAGAAAACGCATTTATCTTTGGTCTTCTTACTGATGAAATCAAGAAGATTGAGGAAGCTCATAGCTACAATCCACAGGAATATATTGAAAGAAATCCTGGATTGGCAAAAGTGCTTAATCAGCTTGTTGATGGAACTTACGATCCGACTCATCAGCTGTTCAAGGAATTGTATGATTCTTTGGTATACGGAATTGAAGGAAACCGTGCGGATGTTTATTACGTTCTTGCAGACTTTGACGATTATTGCCGTGCGCAGAACGATGCTGAAAAACTTTATTCAGACAAGAAGGCTTGGGCTAAGGCTTGCTTGAAGAATATCGCTAACGCTGGTAAATTCTCTTCTGACAGAACAATTGAAGATTATGTTCGTGATATTTGGCACTTGAAAAGAGTTCCACGTCCTTTGGATGAAGGAGCAAAATCTTCTGCTAAAAAATCAACAGCAAAAAAAGCTTAAGTAATTAAAGCGATTTTGTAAAATTGGCTGCCTTTTTGAAGAAATAGAAACTTCTGGGGCAGCCATTTTTTTTGAGGTATTTATGGTTCGTTTTGTTGCTGGTCTGGGAATGCTTTTTACGGCGGCTATCTGGGGTTTTTCTTTTGTTGTTGTAAAAGATAGCCTGAATGATGTTAGCGCGGCGTATATGATTGCGATTCGTTTTTCGATTGCGGCGATTGCTGTTGGAGTTTTGTTTTTTAGGCGGCTTAAGAAAATCAATGTTCAGTATCTGAAAAAAGCTGGTCTTATAGGGATTTTTCTGTTTTTGGCGTATATTACCCAGACGATTGGATGCAATTATACAACTCCTGGGAAAAATGCGTTTTTGACAACTTTTTATGTTGTTCTGATTCCGTTTGTGGCTTGGATTGTTTGCAAGAAGCGTCCGGAATGGCCGGTTTTTGTAGCGGTTGTGCTGCAGCTTTTGGGAATCGGTTTTTTGTCGCTTGGTGATGATGTAAAAAGCGGGATTAGTTTTAATTTTGGCGATTTTCTTACGTTGATTTGCGCGGTGTTTTTTTTGCCTTCAGATGTTTTTTCAGTCTTATTTTTCAAAAAAATCAGAGGAAAATGATCCGGTTGTTTATGCGTTTATTCAGTTTGCGGTTGGTGCGGTTCTTGCATGGCTTGTTGCGCCGTTTTATGATGCTGAAAAAAATATTCTTACGTTGAATTTTCAGCCGTTTTCTGCAATTGATTTTACAGGCAAAGGATTTTTGATGTCTGCTTTGTATTTGGGGCTTGCAAGTACAGCGGTGGCTTTTGTGGTTCAGAATATTGGTTTGCGGTTTTTGAATCCTGCGCTGGCGACAATTTTGCTTAGCTTTGAAAGCGTTTTTGGAATGCTTTTTAGTATTCTGATTCCGGTGAATGGCGTGCGCGAAAAACTTGGTGCCTGCGGAATTATCGGGTGCGTTTTTATTTTTGCGGCGGTTGTTATTGCGCAAAAGCAGAGCGATTGAAGTTTTGGAAATAAAGGGGCGTTGCGGGGAAGCCCCGCACGGTGGGTAGCGGAAAACCGCAGGTTTGGAGCGAGGGCGGTTGTCCGCCCTTTTGTATAAAAAATTATTTTTCGTTGCTGTCTTTTTTGATTCCAGGAATTTTTTCCAAGATTACGCTTTTTACGGAACTTAAATCTTTCAGGTTGTCGGCAAGGTTTCCTGTGAGGCTGCTTAGCCCGGAAAGTCCCTGCGCGATTACGGAGTCGCTGAACATTGATGCGATTTGCCACTTGTAGAGTTCGTTGACTTTGCTGCGGATTACTGTTCCTTTTGCGGTGAGTTCTGTTCCGACCTCAAACTGGCGGTCCAAAAAGCAGAATGAGCTGACTTTTTCAAATGGCTTGAATCCGTTTTTTGGGGTTATGAGGCGTTCCAGCTCGGAGTTGATTAAGGTTTTTATTTCGTTGCTTTTTAAAAGTGTGCCGATGTTTTCGCAGTCAAGGTTGTTTGATTTTGCGTATTCGGTTATGTTTTCCTTTTTTGGGATTAGCAGCGCGCCAAGGTAATTTTTGTCCTGGCCGACGATTACGGCCTGCGCGATGTACGGAGATTCAACGAGCTTGTTTTCTATTGGAAGCGGCTCGACGTTTTCGCCTGAGCGCAATACGATTGTGTCTTTTGCGCGTCCTTTAACCATTAAGTCGCCTTTTCTGGAAAGAACCACAAGGTCTCCGGTGTTGAACCAGCCTTCTTTTAGGACTTGCTCTGTGAGTTCCGGCTGTTTGTAGTAACCTTTCATGACATTGTCGCCGCGGACATAAAGAACGCCCATCTGACCGGGCGCACATTCAACGCCGAATTTGTCAACAACTTTGATTTCGTTGTAAGGCATTGCTTTGCCGATTGTTCCCATTACTGGTTTTCTTGGGTTTCTTATGCAGATGATTGGAGCTGTTTCTGTGAGCCCGAATCCTTCCACAAGTCTTATGCCGATTGAGTTAAAAAATCTGTCGAGCCTTGGGGCTAATGCGCCGCCGCCGCTCATTCCGAGTTTAAAGCTGCTTCTAAAAACTGCGCGCGCCTTTGAAAAGAACATTATGTCGCCCAGTGCTTTTAGCGGCAAAAGAAATGCGCGCGGAATGTAAAGCCATTTGTTCAGGACTGTAAGAATCCAGAGCGGCTTTTTGAACTGAAGGTTGCGCCCCATGATTATGTCTATCATCCAGCGGCGGGTTGTTACCGCTCCGATGCAGATTTTGAAAAGAACTTTTTTGAAAGATGATTTTTCCGTGGCGTTTTTTTCAATCTGTTTGTAGATTGCATCCCAGATTCTTGGTACGCAGGCGATGAATGAGATGTTGATTTTCCTGAAATCCGCAAGAATCATGCTTGGAACAGGTTTTGTGTAGCACATTGCGATTTCTTTTGCCATGTAATAATATTCCATTTCGCGTTCGTAAACGTGCCAAACTGGAAGAACGCAAAGTGTTTTGTCGCCGGGTTTTAGATTCAACGTTTCGGAAACGCCTTCTATCTGGCACATGAAATTTTTGTGCAGAAGTTCAACGCCTTTTGGAGTTCCTGTTGTTCCAGATGTAAAAATGATTGTGGCAGTGTCGTATTCTTTTCCGTTTTTTACGCTTTCTTCAATTTTTCCCGGGTTTGAGTTCCTGAATTCTTTTCCAAGTGTTAAAACTTCATCGTAAGAAAGAACTTTTACGTCTGTTGCCTCTGTGTCAACATTTTTTGTGTCGATAACGATGATATTTTTCAGGTCTTTCAGTTCCGGGCGACATTCAACAATTTTTTTATAGCTTGAATTGTTTTCCGCAACGATTATCTTGCAGCTTGCAAAACTTAAAATGTAAGACAAGTCTTTTACAGTCGCTTCGCTTCCGCGTGGAATGTCGCAGCAGCCGGCAGACATGATTCCAACGGAAGAAACCAGCCATTCCTTGCGGTTGTCGGCAATTAATCCTATGTGTTCGCCTTTTTCGGCTCCTAAAGAAAGAAGTCCTGCGCCGAAATTTAAAGCCGCCTCTGAAAATTCTGAATAAGTTACAGGTTGAAAAATGCCTTTGCTGTCTTTTGAATACTGAATAACTGCATTTGGAGAAGTTTTTGTTTTTTCATATAACATCTGTGGAATTGTTGAATACATAGTTTTCCTTCTTTTATTTCTGCCAAATTGACATTTTTTGTATTTTTGTCAGTATACTTAAATTTTATCATATTTTCCATAGAAAAAATACATTTAGACACATTTTTTTTGAAACGGTTGCGGGAAAAATGAAGCGTTTTTTTCAGAATTTTTAATAAAAATCCGAAATTTATTCAAATAATCCTGTTGACGCAGATATTTTCTTAGTGCTAATGTATTACATCGTCATCAGCGTTACTGTACTGGCGATTCTCTGGAGAGTTCCCATTTTCAGGTGGGACGCCGAAGGGTTAAGGTTATTAAAACCGATATCTCAGGCATAAGGGACAGGGTTAAAAGATTCTTGTCATACTCTTTAGAGAGCGAAATACGATTGTGTATTTTCGCTCTTATTTTTTTTAAAGGACAAGCAAAATGTTCGACACAATTATCAACAAGATTGATGACATTGTTTGGGGTGTTCCAACAATCATCTTGATTCTTGTGACTGGATTGCTTTTGACAATCCGGCTCCATGGTATGCAGTTCCACAAATTGGGACGCGCATTAAAATCAATTTTCCGCAAGTCAGACGGAGAAAAAGGCGAAGTTTCTAGTTTTGGTGCTCTTTGCACAGCGCTTTCTGCAACAATTGGAACAGGAAATATTGTAGGTGTTGCAACAGCTATTGCAGCCGGCGGTCCAGGAGCTCTTTTCTGGATGTGGCTTGCCGCTCTTGTAGGAATCGCGACAAAATACACTGAATGTATGCTTGCTGTAAAATACCGCAAGCACATGGCTGATGGTCACGTTCTTGGCGGACCTTTCTACACAATCGAAACGGGATTGAAAGAAAGAACTGGTTTTTCATGGAAATGGCTTGCAGTTCTTTTTGCGATTTTCGGTGTATGCGTAGGTCTTTTCGGAATCGGAACATTCACTCAGATTAATGGTATCGCTTCCGCAGTAAAGAACGCTTTTGACCCGGACACAACTCATGTTGCGTTCACATTGTTTGGAGCACAGTATTCTTGGGCAACAGTAATTGCCGGAGCTTTGGTAACAATTTTCGCGGCTCTTGTAATTATCGGCGGACTTCAGAGAATTTCAAAAGTTGCTCAGGTTATCGTTCCGTTCATGGCAATTCTTTACGTTTTCCTTGGGGTTAGCGTACTTGTTATGAATGCCACAAAAATTCCAGCCGCATTTGCGCTTATCTTTAAGGCTGCATTTGCTCCAAAGGCTGTGACAGGCGGTATTGTAGGTTCTGTAATCGTTGCAATGCAGAAAGGTATTGCGCGCGGAATTTTCTCTAACGAAGCCGGACTTGGTTCTGCCGCAATCGCCGCTTCTTCTGCAAAAGTAGAAGAACCTGTTGCGCAGGGACTCGTTTCCATGACAGGAACTTTTATTGATACAATCATCGTTTGTACAATGACAGGTCTTTCAATTGTAATTGCATTCAGCAACGGCGGAGTTTTCACACTTCCAACAAACGGAGCAGGCGAAACACTTAAAGGCGTTGAGCTTTCTTCTGCGGCATTCAATGCGGTTCTTGGCGGCGACGGTCGTTCAGTTCAGTTTCTTCTTATGATTTGTCTTGTGTTCTTTGCGTTCACAACAATTCTTGGCTGGGACTATTATTCAGAACGCTGTCTTGAATATCTTTCAAACGGCAGAATGAAACTTGTAATGATTTACCGCGTAATCTACATTATTGCAGTTGCAATCGGACCATATATGACAATCAGCCAGGTCTGGACAATCGCAGACATTACAAACGGACTTATGGCTTGGCCAAACTGTATCGCTCTTATCCTTTTAAGCGGAGTAGCGGCGCGCACAACAAAAGACTACTTCAACCGATTCCCTACATTGGAATCTGAAAAGGCATAACAATCAGTCAGGGGGAAAAGCCTTTCCCTCGGCTCAAAACAAGACAGGCGGTTTTAGAAAATCTAAAACCGCCTGTCTTATTTTTCCCCTACCCATTCTAGCGGGCACATCCCGCAACGCCCTTTTTTATTGTTAGCCCAAATGTCGAGTTTTTTTCAGAAGAAACAAATTGAATAAGCGGGAAGAAAAAGAAAGCGGCAACCGAGCTATTCTGAGCGATAGC
>CAVBXG010000067.1:0-13941 GCA_963599585.1 bacterium | reverse complement strand
TAATTTTGATTCTTTAAAATTAGTTTTGTTTGGAAACTTTTCTTCAGAACCAGATGCAATTTCTAATCTTACAATTTTTATAATAGTCTGTATTTTTGCGGCTTATCTTCTATATAAAATAATTTTTTCGCTTGCAACTGCAAATGGAATAAATAAATTGATTTCAGTTTTGCTTACGGTGATTATATTGATTTCTGTCACCCTTATAAAAGATAAATTGTTGATTTTCCTTGTCCTTTATATTTTGCTTTTTGCAACGTTTCAGTTTTCATGCGGATTTGATTTTAAAGTTGTCAGGATAAAATTTATAAGTTTTATCTGCCTTGCATTTGTTGCGTACATTGCAGTTTTATGTATTTTTGATGAAGTTTTTAGAAATCTTGCAATTCTGATGCTTTCAGAGATGAAAATGCCGATAAAATGGCTTTGATTTTTGTTTTTGGATAAAAATTCTTTCTGCAAATTATTATTTTCTGTGGTATAATTTTACTAAATGTCTGCACGTAAATTAGTTATTGTTGGGGCGGGAGTTGCAGGGCTTGCGGCTGGAGTTTATGCTCGGCGGGTTGGATTTGAAACTGTTATTTTAGAAAAGCATATTATTCCTGGCGGTCTTAGCACAAGCTGGTCAAGAAAAGGCTATCTTTTTGAAGGCGGAATGCACTGGCTTACAGGTTCTTCTGAAAAACTGACTTTAAACAGAATTTGGCATGAAGTTGGTGCTTTAAAGGAAAATAATCCGATTTTTTACAGAGATCCAATTTATACGCTTGTTACAAAGGATGGAAGGCAACTAAGGCTTTTCCGCGACCTAAAAAAACTCAAAAACGAATTTCTTGCATACGCGCCGGAAGACAAAAAGATGATAAATCGTTTGTGTTCAGACATTAAGAAGTTTATCAATGTTCACATGCTTGTTGCGGATATTTCTTGTTTAAGGGCAAAACGTCCGGTTCATCCAAGGCTTTCTGAATATTTGGCAATGGCTCCTGCAGCTGGTCGTTTTGTTCAGCTTTTAAGAATGTCGTATACAGATTATGTTGCAAAGTTCAAGAACAAAGATTTGCGGGAACTTTTGCTTTCTGTGATTGGGCAAAGATATAATTCTCTTTCTTTTATTTATACATTGGCTTCTTTTGCCAGCGGTGATTGTGGTTATCCAAAAGGCGGATCTTTGCGTCTTACAAAAAATATGGCGGATACATTTGAATCGCTTGGCGGAAAAATTGAATATCGTCAGACTGTAGAAAAAGTTGTTGTGGAAAACGGTAAAGTTACAGGTGTTATTTCTAATGGTGAAAAAATTCCAGCGGATGCGGTTATTGTAACGCAAGACACACGGAAAACCGTTGAAGAATTGTTTGAAATTCCATTGAATGAGCGTTGGATTTCAAAAATGAAGAAAAATGTTGTTTCTGAACAAAATATGTATATTGCGCTTGGCGTAAAATGTGACTTAAAAAATTATCCTCAATGTGCAGTTTTTCCTTTGGAAAAGCCGTTTTTGGCTGGCGGAATTGAATTCAGTCATTTTAGAATCAATAATTATTCTCTTTACGAAAATCATGCGCCGCAAAGTTGTTCAACTTTGACGTGCCTTTTGCTTGGAGATTCCTATGGATATTGGAAAAAAGCGAAGGCGGATGGAACTTACAAGGCGAAAAAACAGGAATTGGCGGAAAAATTTATTGCTGAGCTGGAGAAATTCATTCCAGAAATTAATGGAAATGTTGAAGTTTACGATGTTGCGACTCCTTTGACTTATGAACGTTACTGCAATACTTTTGAAGGCAGCTGGATGAGCGTTTGGAAGCCTGGCACAACTGGTTTTATGTTGCCGCAAAAGTCAAAAACGGTGAAAGGACTTTATTTTGCCGGTCAGCGTTCAATGATGCCGGGCGGTTTGCCGATTACTGTTTGTTCGGGGCGAAAAGCTGTTCAGTATCTTTGCCGCGATACAAAAACTTTGTTTGTTTAAAAATATTTTCAATAAACAGGAAAAATCGCAAAAAACGGATTCAAAGCGGTATTTTTTTATTATATTTACTATAATAGTTTTAACTTTGAATTAAATTTAGAGGCAAAAATGAAATACAAAGCTGTGATTTTTGATATGGATGGAACAATTTTAAATACTTTGGAAGATTTAAAAAATGCCACGAATTATTCGCTAAGACAGTTTGGAATGCCGGAACGTTCTTTTGAGGAAGTAAGAATGTTTGTTGGAAATGGAATAAGAAAACTGGTGGAACGCGCAGTTCCAGCTGGAACTTCCGAGCAAAAAATTGATGAGGTTCTGGATGTTTTCCTGAAATATTATGCGGTTCACAGTGCGGACAATACTTCTTCGTATCCGGGAATTCATAAGCTTGTTGAAAATTTAAAAAAAGAAGGAATAAAAACTGCGGTCA
Organism: bacterium; assembly: GCA_963599585.1. Classification (GTDB taxonomy): domain Bacteria; phylum Spirochaetota; class Spirochaetia; order Treponematales; family Treponemataceae; genus Treponema_D. The sequence continues at coordinate 11,530 of CAVBXG010000067.1, read as the reverse complement.
GCACAAACAAGGCAGATGCGCCTGCACAGGAACTTGGAAAAGAATATTTTAACGGAATTTTTGATTTGATTGTCGGGCAGCGAGAAGGTCTTAGGACAAAACCTGCCCCAGATTCTGTAAATGAAATTTTGAGGATTCTGAACATTCAAAAAAAGGATGCGGTTTATGTTGGTGACAGCGATGTGGATATTCAGACGGCAAAGAATTCTGGCTTGGATTTTATTGGCGTAAGCTGGGGATTCCGCGGAAGAGAATTTCTTGAAAAAAACGGTGCGAAAAACATTGTTGACAACGCAAATGAAATCTTGGATTTGGTAAAATAAAAAAATTGAAAATATTTGGAGAAAAAAATGGCAAGAACAAAAAAGACTGCGGAACTTGGTGAAAACCTTGTTGAAAACTACAAAAATTTTTTGAACAACGGAAAAACAGAACGCGAATGTGTTGTTCAGATTATTCAGGCGGCTCGCGAAAACGGCTATAAAGAAATCACAGAATATTCTAGTTTAAAGGCTGGTGATAAAGTTTATGTTCAAAAAATGAACAAGGCGATTGCGCTTTTTCAGATTGGTTCAGAAAATATCGAAAACGGAATGAACATTCTTGGCGCGCACATTGATTCGCCCCGTCTTGATGCAAAGCAAAAACCTGTTTATGAAAATAATTTTATTACATATTTGAATACGCATTATTACGGTGGAATCAAAAAATATCAGTGGGTAACGCTTCCGCTGGCAATCCATGGTGTAATCTGCAAAACTGACGGAAAAACAATCAATGTGAATATCGGTGAAAATCCAGATGATCCGGTTTTCTGCATTTCTGATATTCTTCCGCATTTGGCGCAGGAACAGATGAAACGCAATGCTTCTGAAATTGTGAAGGGCGAAGATTTGGACGTAATTCTTGGTTCGTATTATTTCAAAAAAGAAGACAAAGACGAAAAAGACAAGAAAAAGAAGAAAGAAGAAAAAATCACAAGCAAAAAAATCATTGTGAAACTTCTGAAAGACACATACGGAATTGAAGAAAAAGATTTGGAATCTGCGGAACTTGAAATTGTTCCTGCCGGAAATGCGCGCGATTGCGGTTTGGATCGTTCATTGATTATGGGTTATGGTCAGGATGACCGTTCTTGTGCATTTGCATCTTTTGCGGCTCTTATGGATTCAAAAGCTACAAAAAGAACAAGCTGCTGTCTTTGCGTTGATAAAGAAGAGATTGGTAGCGTTGGCGCGACTGGAATGGATTCTCACATGTTTGAAAATGCCGTTGCGGAAATTATTGCACGTTTACCGGGCGGTTATAGTGACTTGACTTTGCGCCGTTGCCTTGCAAACTGCAATATGCTTTCTAGTGATGTAAACGCTGCGTTCGATCCGCTGAATGCTGGTCTTTTTGACAAAGATAATACTTCTTTCCTTGGCGGTGGACTTGTGTTCAACAAATATACAGGAAGCCGTGGAAAAAGCGGCGCGAGCGACTGCAATGCGGAATTTATTGCAAAAGTTCGTGGCACAATGGAAAAGGCTGAAGTAAAATATCAGATGGCAGAACTTGGAAAAGTTGATCAGGGTGGCGGTGGAACTATCGCTTATCTTGCGGCAAAATATGGAATGGATGTTCTTGATGCTGGCGTTTCAGTTTTGAGCATGCATGCGCCTTGGGAAATTACTGCCCGCGAAGATATTGTTCAGGCTTACAACGGATACAAGGCTTTTCTTCGGATTGAATAGCTTGAGCTGGAGCAATATTTCTTAAAAAGAGATGTTGCTTCCGATTCCGGCGGAAATTATGAAATTCTTCTGATTTTCTGCCGGGAAAAATCTGTATTTTGCATTGCCAGAAATAGTGAACATAAAGCTGTTTCTGGCAAATCCGCCGATATTCGGAGTGAACGAAAAAGAACAGGTTAATGCAAGTTCATCTGAATAATCAGTTTTGCCGTCTTTTATATGTTCAAAATAAGTTGAAATTTCTTTTATCGCCCAAGAATCAATTTTGTCTTCAATTTTTCCAACGTAATAAGTGCTTAAGGTCAGTCGGTTTGCGTAAAAAAGCGGTAAAAAGTCTGTCGATTTTTGGATTTCCCAGTTGAAAAGCACGATTTTTGCCATTGCCGCGGCGATATAATCTTCAGTTGGAAATAAGGCGGCTTCAAAAGTTATTGGAATGAGCGTGGAATTTTTTAACAAAAGAGTGAGCGAGATGTTGTCGAATCGTTTGTTGATGTCTAAATTGTCTGCGAAAGAAAGAAAATTGTTTTGTAGCGTTGCGCCAATTTGAACGCCACTGTAGTCAAAATAGTTAAAGCCCGATTTGTGGATATTTCCAAATGAAATTGCCGCCGAGTTGCTAAGATATAAAAATTCATCGTTTGTGGGTTTTAGGATTTTAAAATAATCGGAAAGATTTTGCGGATTTTTGTCTTTTGAAATTGAAGTTTCGCTTTGTCTGCCTTCCAGAATTGTTCCTGATTCAGAAAATTTTATGTAAGAAGTTCCAAAAAGCGGGAGCTTGCTGTTAAAAATCAGATTTCCAAATGTCTGTTTGTAGCCTTTGTCATCAAATTCAATTTGCGCAGTTCCTGAATATGCAAAAAGTTCCGTAAGGGAATTTCCTGTGACAGAAAACCGCAATGCCTCGGAATTTGTAAGAAGATTGTAACCGGCGGAAACATACCAGATTGGATTTGTCCATGGCGTTGAAGAAACGTAAGTCATTCCGAACGGAAGCCAGAGCGAATCCAATGTTGAAAGATTTTTGTTGGCGAAAGTGCTTGTAATGGCAAGAGGAACAAAAGTTCCGTGCGGTCCGGAAAAATTATATTTAAATGCTGAAAATTTTTTGCTTGAGGCAGAAAATTCAGTAAAATCTTCGCTTTTTGTTGAGTTTGAATTAGTTGCTTTTTGTTCCTGGGCGGAAACTGATATTTCTGCAGATTCTGTTTGCGCAGGAAATTCTTTGAATTCAAGATTTGAAAGCTCTGCGGAAAAAAATTTTGAGCCTTTGTAGAAATTTGCCGCGAAAATAGCTTTTTTTTCTGAAAAAATTACAGGATTAAAAAATCCGCCGGAAATATTTTGCGAAAGCAGTTTGAAAGTTGGAGTTTCGTTTAAAGAAAGAAGTCCGAGCCGAGGAAGTTCGCCTTTTCTTGTGAACGAAAACGCAAGAAGCTGATTTTTTTCATTTTCGAAATAATTCAATCCCTGAAAAACAATTCCTTTTTGCGTTGCTTTAAAGATTTTTTCAGATTTTGTCTGCAAATCAAATTCGTTGATTGAAAATTCAAGTTTATCTTTTAAAATGTAAAAAAGTTTGCCGGATGAATTTCCTTCCAGACTAAAAATCTGCTGTTCAATCGGAAATTCTTTTTGAAAAACAAGTTCAGTTCCACAGATTTTATTTTTTTTGAACTGCAATTCGTAAATTTTCAACGTGGAAAACGCGGAGGAAGTTTTTACCGCGCACAAAAAATATTTTTCGTCTGCAAAAATGATTGCCGCGTCTCTTAAACTTTTTTCCGTCATATAAAAAAATGATTTTTTTTGCGTGTCGTAAATTCTGATTTTGTTCTTTGGCACGGCATAAAAAGATGAAGAATAGGATTCCACCAAAAATCTTCCGTCTTTTGAGACATTCAGGCGCGAAATATCTGAGTCTTTGTGCAAAACTTTTGATTTTTCAGAATCGGCTTGGTTCACTGTTTTTTTGTATTTGTCATAGTAAAAAAAATCTTTTCCGTTGCTGGTAAGTGTTGGATATGCGGAAAGTTGATTTTTGAAAGGAACATTTTTTATGAAAGGATTTTCAGTCGGATTTGCAGGAATTTCTGGAACTTCAAGCTCGTTGTAAAATTCTTTCCAGGCATCTTTTATTGAAATTCCGTAAACTTTTTTGAAACAAGAAAAATATGTAAGGCTTTTTAAATTTACTGAGCGGTACCAGAATTCTGCGTATTTTTCCATTCCGAATTTTTGTTGAAGCCAACCGCAAAACGCACCGCCGAACATATAGCTTGCGTTTCCTGCCGGAAAAACGTCCATTGCGCCTTGAATTTCTGAATATTTCGGGAATTTTCCTTCAATTTTTGCCTGTTTTAAAATTTGTAGCGCATATTCGCTGTTCAATCTGCCTTCATTTTTGTCGCTTTCTATTGAAACGGTTGCGCCTTCTGCCCAGGCTTGAGTTATTGTCAGCAAAACAGGATTGTAAACATCGCCCAAAATTTTATCAAAGTTGAACCAAAAATCGTTTTTAAGATTGTAGGTTATTGCGTGGGTTAATTCGTGGCGGAAAGTATTTAGCGTTTCCTCTGAAAAAACTGCAAGGTTTGTGGTGCAGACTGTGTCAAAAATTACAATGTGATTAAAAGGTCCGCACGAAAAATATGCGTTAAAATCGTCCTGTGCTGCGGAAATTACAACCGGCAGACGGAATTTGTTTTTCAGGCTGAATTTTTCCGCAAGCTCCTCGTAGATTGAGTCGGCTTTGTCGTAGAGAATTTTTGCGGTTTGAACAGAATTTTCTGAATAAATTATGTCAAAATATTTTGTTTTGTTAATTTTAATGTTTTTTTCGCCGCTCATTATTCCTGTGTGGGAAAAAATATTGAAACAAATCAAAAACAGCGGAATTGCAAAGAGTTTTTTTTTCATTTTTATTTACGCGCTAAAAATAAGTTCGTTTTTTATGTTAAGAATATCAACTAATTTTACAGAATAATTTTTTTTCGTTCCAGATTGCGATTCAACAGCAATTTTTAAAGTTGCCGCGGAAAGTTCATCCGCAAGTTCCTGACCGTAGACTTCTGAAACAAGCTCAATGTATTCTTCGTTTGTCATTTCTTCGCCGGTAAAAGATGGCGACATAAATAAATCCAGCGAAGTCTGCAAATCTTCCGGCAAATTGTTGTAAAATTCAAGAAGATTTGTTTTGTTCAAACTGATTGAAAGTTTTTTCTGCGCTAAAGAAATCATTCCTGATTTTGAAAAAGGGTCTTGCGCATTTTGGGAAAGTTTTCCGCGAACGAAAAGATTTATTCCGTCAGATTCTGCGTTGATGTTTTCAAAGTTTGCTTGTGTAAAAAGATTTGAAATAATTTCTGCATCAAAAATTGTATTTGGTTCATCAGAATTTGAAAGTGCTGAAAAAAAGTTTAAAAATGCTTCGCTGGAATTTATTTTGTAATTAAATCTGATTCCTGAATCATTCACGCAGATTTTAAGTTCATTTTCGCACGATGCAAAAATCAAAACGGCGAAAACTAAAGCGAATGTTGAAAAGATTTTTTTTGCGGAAACTCTCATTTTTTGAACCTTCTATTTTTTTTCTACTTCTTAAAAAAAACTGACATCGGGAAAGTTACACGAACGCCAGTGCAGAATTCTAGTCCAGCTGCCACAGATTTTAGCGGAGACAACGCAGCGTTTGAAGTATTATTGAAAACAGTATAGCAAATATCTTGTATAATCTGAACTTTAAATTTTCCTTTTGTAAATGATGGAGTGTTAAAAGTTACGCCAAGAATTCCCGGAAAAATTGAAGGTTCGATTTCTTTGCTTGAACCAGGCAATGTGCAAGTTCCCAAAGTAAAAACCGGACCTGCGTAAACGCGGACGTAATTTCCAAAGAACAAAGAAAAAACAAGGGGAACTTGGAATGCGCCAACGCCATAATTCCAGCGGAGCATAATTCCAGTTCCTGGTGAAAGAATATTTCCTCTGTAAACAATATCCGCTTCGTTTGATAATCCGCGGAAATTCGGCATAAACTGGTCTTGTGTAACTAACGACCAGTCGCCGGTAAAAGTTCCCATAAGAGAAAGTCTGTTTTTAAAAGAGCCGAATCCTTTTGCCTCATCTGCTTCTTTTTTTGCCAAATCAGTTTCTGTTGTTTCATAATTTGCTGAGCTTAAAAATTTTCCGGAAGAAACGTAATGGTTTTTCCAATAATTTTCTCTGAGTGAAGAAACTATTACTCCTGTGTTGGGACCGTCGCTTACGGCAGAAATAAATTGTCCTTTTCCGATGTATAATCCAACGTGGCTTATTGTTCCGTCTCCAGTGGTTTTAAAGAAAACTAAATCGCCGATTTCGCGCTGATTGTCTGGAACGATTTTTACGTAGCTGTACATTGCTTTTACGGTTCTTGGAAGCTGATAGTGAATTGATTCTCGCGCAACTGTGTAAATTAATCCTGAACAGTCGAATGAATCTGGACCGGTTGCTCCACGGACATAAGGCGCGCCCACATATTTTTTTGCTTCGGTAACAAGTTTTTCGCGGTAAACTCGTGATTCTGATTCGCTTAGTTCTGTCTGAGAAAAACATTTTACCGGCAAAAAGCACATCATAAAAAGCGCAATTGCAGTCACCAGAAAAAATTTTATTTTTAAACCAAATTCACTCATATCTTATTTTTCGGATTTTTTTTATTCTTTTTTTAGAAAATTGTACAGCATTTTCGGTTTGAGGTTTAGGAAATATATTTCAGGCAACTTCTTATTGAATTTCTTGAAACACCCAAAAGACTTGCGATTTTATTGATGCTAAGACCGCAATCGTGCATTTTTTGAACGTGGAATTCCAGACCATCTAAAAGATGAAAATTGTTTTTTCTGCCTTTTGGACGACCAAGTTTTATATTTTGCGCTTTTTTTAGAGCAAGAGCTTCTTTTGTCCGCTGGCTTATAAGATTTCGTTCAATTTCTGCGCTTAGACCAAACGCAAACGCCAGCACTTTTGACTGAATATCGTCTCCGAGCCGGTAATTATCTTTTATTGTCCAGATTCGTGCGCCTTTTTCCATAAGCAGATTTAAAATCGACATAATCATAAAAAGACTTCGCCCAAGCCGCGAAAGTTCACTGCAAATAATCAAATCATCTTTTTTTATGTGGGAAAGAAGATTTCCAAGCTCGCGTTTTTCTGGCGTAAGCGTTCCGCTGATTGTTTCTTCAATCCAAGAGTCGATTTTTATAGATTTCTTTTTGCAGAAACGCAAAATTTCAAACCGCTGATTTTCAACAGTCTGTTTGTCTGTGCTGACGCGAATGTAACCGTAAACCATAATTTCCCCAAAATGTACTGATTTTAAAGATAATAACTTTTTGGGGAAAATGGAAAATTTTTATTTCAAGCTCCATTTTATACGCATAAGCACAAAGTTTCGCATATCTTCGTAAAAGTCCATTTTTGGCGGAGTTATATTGATTTTTTTTAGTGCTTCCTGAATCAATGGATTTTTGTAGCAACTTACGGCACTTGCGCTCGCCATAAAAAGCGTATCTATATGAAGTTTGTATGCTTCTTCTTCAGAAAGAGAAAGCATTGTGGCAAGTTTGTCGCGGAACTGGTATGCCAGCTCATAATATTTTTTCTTGAATGTTGCAAGGCGTTCAACTGTTACATTTGTTTCAATAATTGGATTCAAATAAGAAACATAACGAAGATAATCTTGATGAGCGTTTAATGTTCCAGCCCAAACTTCGGCGATTACTTCCGGGGAATATTTGTTGCCTTCTGGAAAAGCTGCAAGCAACGCGTTGAAATATTCTTTCATTTTTTGCGCGGAAATTTCAAGAAAAATTTCTTCTTTTGTTGTAACGTATTTGTAAAGATTCGCACGTGACCAAGTGAGTTTGTCTGCAATTGTTGTAAGAGTGATTTCTGTGTATGGCATTTGTGCAAAAAGCGAGTCTGCCGCTTCTTTGATTTGATTAAGTCGTTCTTCTTTCTGGTCGTCGCTTCTGGCGCGTATGTAGTTTTGCATAATTTTAAGAATACCACATGAGTAAAAATTGTGCAATAAATGACGTGATGTTGCTAATGCAATTTGCTGATTCTTTTTATAATGAATTTGATATTGTCTTTTTTTGTTGTAAAAAATCCTTTATAATAGAAGAAAGTTGTAATTTTTGAAAAATGGACAGTCTGATGAAAGAAAAAGAACGTGCGGCAAACAACAGGACTCTGACGCTTGAGCCGCAGGAGATTGCGGAACTAAAAAAACACCTGCTCACTGAATCGAATATTTCTGCGGAAACGGACATTGTGAACCGCACATTGAACGGCGATATTCTTAAAATGCTTGAGTTTGTGCCAGATAGTTTTGCCGACCTGATTATCATTGATCCGCCTTACAATCTTTCCAAGAATTTCAACGGAATGAAGTTTGCCTCGCGCTCTCAGGAAAATTACGATGAATATTTGGCAACTTGGTTTCCGCAGGTTTGCAAAAAACTGAAATCAGACGGCTCGCTTTATATGTGTGGCGACTGGAAATGCACTTCATCGCTTCAGCGTGCGCTTGAAAAGGAACTTACGGTTCTGAATCGAATTACCTGGCAGCGCGAAAAAGGCCGTGGTGCAAAATCCAACTGGAAAAACGGAATGGAAGACATTTGGTTTGCCGTAAAAAATCCAGACGACTATTATTTTAATGTTGAAGCCGTAAAAATGAAGCGGAAAGTTCTTGCGCCGTACAAAGTTGCCGGAAAGCCGAAAGACTGGGATGAAGAAACGGACGGAAAATTCCGCATTACGTATCCTTCCAATTTTTGGGATGATATTTCCGTTCCGTTCTGGTCAATGCCCGAAAACACCGACCATCCGACGCAAAAGCCCGAAAAACTTTACGCAAAACTGATTCTTGCAAGTTCCCGCCCCGGCGACATTGTTTTTGACCCATTTTTGGGAAGCGGAACTGCAAGCGTTGTGGCAAAAAAACTCGGCCGGCGCTTCTGCGGAATCGAACAGAACGAAGAATACTGCCTTTTGGCAGAAAAACGCCTTGCCCTTGCGGAAAAAGACAAGTCAATTCAAGGTTACAAAGACGGTGTTTTCTGGGAAAGAAATTCCGGAATGTGGCAGGGGAGATAGGACTTTTTGTTTCTTTTTGGATTCTAGCATTTTATTCTATTGACAAAAACTTATGGGGGGGGTAAAAATTTCTAATTTCAGTATGGGAGTTTGTATGAAAAAGTTCTTATGCTTATTGTTGGCTGCCTCTCTTGTTTTTGCGGCAGTTTCTTGTTCTTCCGATGACGATTCAGACGGAGATAGTGAATCAATTTCTTCTTTGATTAATTCTGGCGAATCAACAGTTGATTTGGCTGGAAAAGAAATTACTGAAGATGTTTCTGTAGATTCTGCTGTAACAATTAAAAATGCAGATTTTGGTGGAAAGACTCTTACTATCAATTCTAAAAATGTTGTTCTTGAAAATGTAAAAAACGTAAAAATTGTTGTTTCTGAAAAAGTTAAAAATGCCTCTTTTACAATAAAAAATAGCAAAGGTGAATCAATTTCGATAGTTGTAAAAGGCGGTTCATCAATTATTATAAAAGATTCTGATGTCTCAAATATTTCCGTGGAGGGAGAAGGAGCAACTATAAAAGGGGATGAAAATTCTTCTGTGGAAACTGTAACTGTTGCTGATGATGTTGAAACTGTTGATATTGCAGATGGAAAAATAGATAACATAAAGGCTGGGGATTCTTCTGTTATCAATGTAAGTGGCGAGACAACTATTAGCAATTCTGATGGTGGAAAATTTGTTGCGGATGATGAAACTGTAAAACTTCCAGAAAATGTAATAAAACTTACTGTAAAATCTGTAACGTTGAAAAAGAGTAATTCTGCAAAAAAAGAGTATGAAGTTGGCGACATTTTTGATTTTACAGGACTTTTTGTAGTTGTTACGTATAATGATGGTTCTGAAAAAACAATCGCGTTAAATTCAAATAATGCTAAAGTTGAAGGATTTGATTCAAGCAAAGAAGGTTCTTGCACGGTTAGCTTTACTTACAATGGAAAGACTGTTGAGGGAACAATTTCTGTTACAATATCAGCTTCTACAAAAGAATATAAGAAACTTTTGGATGAAGGAATTGATTTGCTCTTGGACGGAAAATATGACGAAGGTGTTGCAAAAATCCGTACAGCATATAATAACGAAAAAAATGATGAAACTAAAATGTATTATGCGCTGGCGGAACTTGCTACAATCAGCACAGATACAAGTGTCGCTGACATCCTGAAAAATAACTTTGGTGTTACGTCTTATCCTTCAACATTGAATGCGCTGATTAATGGCGAATGGCTAAAAGACTATGCGGAAACAGATTGGACAGATGTTTATACTTTGAAAGATTCTGAAAATTCTGATTATGATTGGGATGTTTTTTATAGAGTTTCAGGAACGGAAAGTTCTAAGCATGATGGTGATGATAGAGTTGCAGTTTCTTATGTTCTTGACGAAGATAAAGAGTGGTCTGTGGCATATTATTATTATGGTTATGATTTTTATATAAAAGACATAAAATTTGATGAAAATGGAAAATATCTGATTTGTAAACAGTATATGCCTGAATCAATAAAGGAAAAAATTCCAGATTCTGCAAAAGAATATGATATAAGTTAGGAAAAAGAAAAGAAAATTGCAGTTTTGAGCAAATCAGAAAAAGCACCTTCGTTTAATCTGCCAGATTGGTTAAAGGATTCTGAGCATTATAAAGATACTCTTGTAAAATCAACACAGACGGCGTCTTCTATTCAAATTTTGCTTTTGGGAAATTTAGTTCATTGTAATCCAGATGGAGCAAATGAACTTGTTGATAATGTTCTTAAGATTTTTGATGGAAAATTTGAAAATGCTAAAAAAATAGCGGCTTCAATGTCTGAAAGTTCTGTTCTTATTCCTTCAAAGGTTATTTCTGCTCTTTGCTTGGATGAGGTTTTGGGTGATTCCTCTATTCGGGTTGGAAAGGCAGAACTCAATGTGTTGATTTCAAGTTTGCAGATTTTAAAAGCGACTTTCCAATGGCTCAGTTCTTATGATTTGTCTGCAAATATTTCATCATTAAAAGCATTGTTTAAGGATAATCAAAATAGCCTTGAACTTATCAGAAAAATGGGAACAGAAAAATCTCTGTCTGTAAGAAATGAAAACGCTATGGATGCTTCAAAAAAGACATTTATAGAATCAATTGAAATGTTGAATGATTCTTATGAATATCTTGTAAGTTCTGCAAGCGAATATCCGCAGGCTGCAAAAGACGAAGTAAAGCGTTACGGAGATTTCATTTGTAATGCGGCAAAAAATTTAAAAACTTGCATAAATGATGGCAGCACATTTTATATTCCGGCAGAAAATCCTTTTGAGACTCTTGAATGGAATGCTACAGAATCAAATTCTTCGTTTGGAATTGATATGGGCAAACTTTTTACAGCTGGATATTTCTCTGATATTTTTGAAAAATCTGGCTCTGAATTAAAGTTGATTTGTAAAGTTGAATATGAATATTGGGATGGCGAAAAAGACATTGAGGGAAATTTTGATTTGCCTATAACAGATGATATGAAAAGTTTTGATGATGTAGAAGAGACTGCTGAATCAAAAGTTAAGGAAAAAATTGCAGGTGCTTCTTCATGGGCTGATTATGAAGTAATAATTGGTTTAAAAATCAACAAATCTGTTTTAGATAATTTATTTCCAAAATTGGAATCTAATTTTGATTATATAACTC
>CAVBXG010000066.1:0-14164 GCA_963599585.1 bacterium | reverse complement strand
CTTATTCTAGTCTTTCTTTCCTTCCCTGTATTGTCAAACAGCTTTCTTTCACCGTGCCCCAGCGGTGCTGTGCGACGGTGAATATGAATATATACTCTTCATAAAAAAGTGTCAACACCTAATATGAACTTTTTTTGAAAAAAATTCGTTTTTTTTATTTTTTTTATTCCTCTTGTTTTTTTTCGGGATTTACTGCCTTTCTCGGCTCATCTTGGTTCTTGGGCTGATTCTTTTATTATGCCTCCAATTTTCCTGTGCCACACGCAGGTTCAGGAGCCACTTGCGCGGGATTGTAGCCGCCGGCCTATGGCCGGTTGCGGAGCAAGGCGTAGCAATGGAGGCGGATGCCGGAACGGCGCAAAGCCCGTTGCCGTGGTATTTTGCGCCCTTATAATGAAAATTTTGAGATTTATTGGGAAATTATTCCTGATTTTTAAGTTTATTCAAGTCAAAGACTGGATTTTTTGTTTCCTTTGAATAAAGAATTCCATTTTTTCCGAGCAGCAAATCCCTGCCACGATAATTGACTTCCGCATAGCCATTGGAAAACCTCGGGCAGGAATATATATAATCTTGCTCAAAGACCGCTGGAATCACGACATTGCAATATTTATCCATATATCCGAAAATCTTGTTTCTGCCGGGATATGGCTTGCCGGACTTTTTTTCTACCGTATACTCAAAAGCCGCGAGACCGTCGGAGAAATCCGAGAGGAAATAGTTCGTTTCGCCAAGAATATTGCCTTTTTTGTCAATGACCGCGCTTTTGTGCTGACCTTCAGGCAGACCGTTTGTAAGAACCATGACGTCATCCCAGAAACAATACGACGCGCGGTCACCGTTGTCCTTGTATTCGCGGGGAACTTCAAAAACCAGCTTGCCGTTCAAATCCATAAAACCGGTGCGGCCATCCTTTAAGGTTACGGAAAAGATTCCGTCATACAGGTTGCCTGCGCTGGTGCGCGCAATTTCATCGCTTATGAGCTCGCCTTTGGAATTTATTAGGTAATAGCCATCATCATTTTCTATTAATGCAACCCCTCTATAAAAAGTAGTTCCCCACAGGACATCCCATTCTTTCAGAGCCTCCTGCTTCAAATCCCTTGTTATATAAGTTGAATTCCATTTCAGCGAAATATTAATATAACAATCTTCATCATCAACATAAAAACGAGACGGATACACATTCCAGTTTAAAATTGCCTCCACTTTTGTATCCAGCCTCTTGATTCTTTGTTCCTTTTGTCCTTCATCATTTATATAAGTAAAATACACATATTCATCATTCGCCGGAGTAACGGAAGTCGCACGCTCAAAACGAATTGTATCTGTCGGAACAAACAAATCTGTAACATATTTGTGGGCAAAACAAAATGTTCCAAAAACAAAGAATAAAACTAGTGCAATATTTTTTTTCATATTTTTTTCCTTAAAAAAAAGCTGTTCGATAAAGTTTTATGATTAATATCTTTTATATTAAATAAATGCAAAATCGTTCAAACACAAAAGGAGCATCATAAAAAAAACAAAACCGAACAGCCAAATTTTCATTATTTTGTTACTTTTTGATAATAAAATTTTGAATAATTCTTACGGAATAAACCTTCAACGCCAGCCAAAGATGTTGAATAGTCAACACTTAGCCCGCCATTGCCACTCCAGTTTCCGCTACTATTATCAGCCATGTAAAAACCGCCGTTTTCAGAGGCAATCAACAAGGCGCAATGCTCGGCAACTTCACCGCCACCCATAAAGCAAACATAGACAGAACCTTTTTCAACGACAGAAGAATCATATTTTCCTTTCGGATCCAGATTTGCAATATGTTCGGCACAGGTTTTGTCTTTTGCCTCGCCTGCAAAATATTTGTGATAATTGACTCCAACTTTGCTTAAAACGCTTTGAACATAATCATCACACTGCATTTCGCCAACTTTATAATTAATGCTGCCGTCTTTTAAGTCAGAATTGATTTTTTTGGCAATTTGATGAGCAAGATAAGTTTCATCGTTTTTAAGAAAGTTTGAATTCAAGTCGCCGCTATCATCAAGCGCAAGCAAAGCTGCAGTTGTGTCATCGAAACCTAAATCAATGTAATGTTTCTTAGTGGAATCAGGATTCATTTTATCGACTGCAGCCCGAGCCTTTTCCGCATCCTTGCGGGCTTTTTCAGAAGAATTTTCCTGAGAAGTTCCAGCCTGCTCATCAGAATTCACCTTTGAAGAAGAATCAGAACCGCCACTTATAAATCCAGTCAACGAACTGTAAGCTCTTCCATCAATAACCGTAACTCGTTCTTGATTCAGATGACCAAGACTTCCACTGAGCGCGCTGTATGCCCGCGAAGGTTTTTGAGCCGCACTTTTTGACCGCGAGCCAGACTTGGAATATCTTCCGCCCGAACTTGAGCCACCATACGAACCCGAACCTGATTTCCCCGAAGAACTTCTGCTCCCTCCACCACCAGAGCCTCCGCCATAACCGCCATTCAGCTGAAGTAATTCAGCAAAACTCAATTCCCGTGAAGTTTTCATTAGAAATTTCATTTTTACTCCTAAAATTTAATTAGGCGAACAACACAAACAATAAACGCGTACGCTACAAAAACACAATCACTATAAACGCCTATATGTTTATAGTAAAAACAGAAGAAAAAATGAAATGAATCACAAAAAAAACTTACTTTTTTAAATAAAAATCGAAAATTTTTACACTCTGTGCATTGCGCTAAAAACTTTTTCTGACATAACGTTGATTTCAACGCCCATATCTTCAGCTTTTTTAGCAAGTGAATTTCTAAGTTCATCAATCGCAATATCAGAATTATCAAAATTCACCATCATCATCATGACAAAATTTCCGGAAAGAATTGTCTGAGTAATATCAGCAATATTTATCTTGTGCTCGGCAAGAAAAGAACTCACATTCGCAATAATTCCAACCTTGTCGCTTCCTACAACTGTAATAATAGCATTCATTCTTAAAGTTTACTCCATTTCAAACTGAGTTTCAATAAACTTGTGCGGCTCAATGCGTCCATCTTCAAAAGTAAAAGTGATTTCATCGGCGATAACATCCGCGACAACAGTTCCACCTTTGCTCAATTTTCCGAAAAGAACCTCGTCAACTAAAGGATTTGCGATTTTTTCATCAACTGTGCGAGCCAGATTTCTTGCACCCATCTCGCGGGAATAACCGAGTTCAAGAAGTTTTTCCTCGCAGCGTTCCGTAACAAAAAGATGAACTTTTTTATGCTCAAGCCGAGCAGCAAGTTTTTTCCATTCTTTTTGAACAACATTCAGAACGATTTCTTTTTCAAGATGACCGAATGCAACAACAGCGTCAAGACGATTTCTGAACTCTGGAGAAAATTCCTTTTCAACAGCGGATTTCAGTTCAATGCTGTCAGTTTCATAGGAATTTTCTTTTGAAGAAGCAAATCCTATTGAAGATTTTTCAAGCTCACGTGCGCCGGCATTGCTTGTCATAATTATAATGCAGTTCCTGAAATCGGCTTTGCGCCCCTGATTATCAGTAAGAAAGCCATAATCCAAAACCTGAAGAAAGACATTGTAAATATCAGGGTGGGCTTTTTCAATTTCATCGAACAAAATGACCGCGTGAGGATTTTTCCGCACATCATCTGTCAAAAGTCCGCCATTTTCATAACCAACATAACCAGCCGGAGAACCAATCAGACGGCTTACAGTATGCTTTTCCTGATATTCGCTCATATCGTAGCGCAAGAGCGGAACGCCCAGCTGATTTGCAAGGCAACGAGCAAGCTCAGTTTTTCCAACTCCGGTCGGTCCGACAAACAAAAAGCTCGCATCTGGTTTATCCGGATTTTTTAAGCCAGCACGGCTTCTTTTTACGGATTTTACAACCGCCTCAACAGCTTTATCCTGACCAAAAATCTGAGATTTTAGAGTTTTTTCAAGCGAATAAAGTTTTTCTTTTTCTCCGCCTGCCAGATTCTGGAGCGGAACATGCGCCATTTTTGCGACAACTTTTCGGATTGCGGCGACATTCACCGTTGGAGTTACAGAAAATTCACTTACCGCAGGAACATTTTCATCCGCAAGTTGAATTTTTGTAATATGAACGCCCTCGAATCCACCGTTTTTCTGGATTTTTAAAAGTGCGCCAGCCTCATCAATTACATCAATCGCTTTGTCTGGCAATCTTTTGTCAGAAATATACTGAACAGACAAATCAACAGCCGCCTGAATAGCACTTTTTTGATATTTAACATGATGATATTGCTCAAATTTTGGTAATAGACCCATCAGAATCTTTAAAGTTTCCTGCGGAGTCGGCTCAAGAATATCAATTTTCTGGAAACGGCGGGCAAGAGCGCGGTCTTTTTCAAAATTCTTCGAATATTCTTCAAAAGTCGTTGAGCCAATAACGCGCATTTTTCCGGTTGCAAGAACAGGTTTTAAAAGATTTGCCGCGTCAATGTTCGTGTTTCCGTTTGTTCCAGCGCCCATAATCATGTGGATTTCATCAATAAAAAGAATCGCATTTTTCTTTGCGACAACTTCATCAACAACCGCATGGAGCCGTTCCTCAAAATCTCCGCGGAATTTCGAACCCGCCAAAAGAAGCCCAATATCAAGCGAATAAATTTTGCTGTCTTTCAACTCTGAAGGAACACGACCTTCCACAATGCGCTGGGCAAGCCCCTGAGTAACAGCGGTTTTTCCAACGCCAGCGTCACCAACATGAAGCGGATTATTTTTTACGCGGCGGCAAAGAATCTGGATTGTGCGCTCAATTTCTTCTTCGCGGCCGATAAATTTATCATAGCTTCCTTTAGCCGCCTCTTTAGTCATATCAACACAAAATTTTTCCAACGCCGATTTTCGTCCTTTTCCGGCTGAATTCGATGAGTCAAACATCGGAGAATTTCTGTAGTTTTCCTGTTCGATTGCTTCCGCGGCATTTTTCATGCGAGAAATAATCTCTAGCAGCTTCATCCGTTCAGTTCCGTTCCTTAGCAGAAAATACGAGCAATAATTTTTCTTTTCGTCAAGCATGCTGACAAGAACATCTGGAACATCAACAATTGTCCGGCTGGAAGAAACGCAGTGAAAAACTGCACGGTTCATAACAGACTGAAATCCAAGCGTTTCCAGCGGATTTTTTTCTGGATTTTCTGCAAAATCAGCACGAAGCGGAATTTTCGACTGAAGATAATCCCCCAAATCTTGTTTCAACGGTTCAATTTTACAGCCCGCCGAATCCAAAAGTTCGCAGACTTGATCTGATTCCAAAGCGGCAAACAAAAGATGCTCTGGTGTTAAAAATTCATGGTTAGATTTTTTGACCAAAAGCAAGGCTTCTGAAAGAATTTTTCCAAGCAAAGAACTTATTTTCATGCGCGTTCAACCTCTATTCTAAGCGGAAATCCATTTTTTTTCGCACGAGCCGTTGACATACTTGCCCGGGTAACCGCAATATCGTAAGTATAAATTCCCACAACTCCTTTTCCAGAATTGTGGACAGTTTCCATTATCAGAACAGCTTCTGCTTCAGGTTTATGAAAAATTTGCTCAAGAATTTCCACGACAAAATCTTTTGGAGTAAAATCATCATTAAAAATAACAACCCTACATTCCGGCGGCTCTTCAAATGCAAAACCTTCCGCAACTCCTGCATTCCGATTTTCTGAGATGATTTGTTCTGACATATTTTAAATATAAACAATAAATTTATAATCTGCTACAATAATAGCATGAATAAGAAAAATTTTCTTTCAAATTTCAGAATTACTTACAATGCGCCAGCAACATTGACTTTTGCATTGATTTCCGCAGTCATTCTTTTTGCAGACACAATTTTGCACAACACGCTGATTCCGGCATTTTTCACCTGCCCAGGAGCTTCTTCCGATCCGGCATTCAGTCCTTCAAATTTTCTTGATTATTTCAGACTTTTGTTCCACATTTTTGGGCACAGCAACTGGAATCATTTTTTGGGGAACATGGCATTCATCCTGCTTTTAGGTCCGGTAATTGAAGAACGCTACGGTTCCGGGCTTCTTGTTCTGATGATGACAATAACTTCTTTAGTGACAGGAGTTCTGAACGTTTGCTTTAGCCCCTCACAGCTGCTTGGCTCAAGCGACATTGCATTTATGATGATTCTTTTGACTTCTTTCACAACGATTTCAAAAAGCGAGATTCCACTTTCATTCATTCTGATTCTGATTCTTTACATAGGGCGGGAAATTCTTGGCTCGGGGAAAAACGAAAGCATTTCAACTTTGGCGCATATTGCAGGCGGAATCTGTGGAAGCATGTTCGCATTTTTAGCAACGCCAAAACCAAAGGCAAAAACTGAAAAGCGGGAAAAGCCCGGAAACAAAGCCGAACCGCAAAAGACTTTAAAAAGCAAAAAACCGACTGCAGATGACGAAGCAACTGTAATCGGCTCGATTGAATTATAATTGAATTTGAAAATGTCCAAATCGAGGTGCGGTCAAACTTGCAAAAACCGTGGTGATTGAGTTTATCGAAATCTCCACGGTTTAAAACGCAACGCTCATTTCGGCACGCTCAATGAGCACCACAAAACTTGTTCTATCCCAAGATTGAGCGGACTCTTGTTACTGTGTCGCAAGAAGCCAATTTCTGAATGATTTCGTCAGGAACGATTCCGTCAACATCGATCAGATTGTAGGCAACATCGCCACGCGCCTGGTTTATCATTCCGGCGATATTAAGTTTTGCCTCGCCCAAGATTGTGGCAAACTTAGAAATTGTATCTGGAACATTTTTATGGCTTATGCAAAGTCTAGTTCCACCAGACGGAATCGGATTTTCTGTTGTTGTCTTTGGAAAATTAACAGAATTTACGATATTTCCTTTTTCAAGGAAGTCCTTCAGCTCTTCAGCAGCCATGCAAGCACAGTTTTCTTCAGCTTCAGGAGTAGAAGCGCCAAGGTGAGGCATAACAATTATATTCTTCTGGTTCAAAAGTTCTTCCGAAGCAAAATCTGTTACAAGGCAGGCAACTTTTCCGCTCTTCACAGCTTCCAGAATATCAGCGTTGTTAACAAGTCCACCGCGGGCGATATTCAAAATGCGAACTCCATCCTTCATCTGCTTGATTGTAGACGCATTAATCATTCCCTTTGTATCGTTTGTCTGCGGAACATGGATTGTAATATAATCAGCGTTCTTGTAGATTCCTTCCAAAGTCTCAGAATGTTTTACATTGTGATCCAAAGACCATGCAGCTTTTACAGAAAGGAACGGATCATAACCGATTACATTCATTCCAAGCTTGATTGCAGTATTCGCAACCATCGCACCGATTGCGCCAAGACCGATTACACCAAGAGTTTTACCCTTCAATTCAGGACCAACAAACTGAGATTTGCCTTTTTCCGCCAAATCAGGAATTTCATCGCCCTTTCCGGCAAGGGAATTTGCCCACTGATTCGCGTAAAGAACCGGACGGCTAGCAAGCAAAAGCCCAAGGATTACAAGCTCCTTCACCGCATTTGCGTTCGCTCCCGGAGTGTTAAACACAACAACGCCATTTTCGGTCAATTCAGGAATCGGGATATTGTTTGTTCCTGCCCCGGCACGCGCAACGGCCTTTACGTTTTCAGAAAGCGCCATCTGGTGCATATCCGCAGAACGAACAAGAATCGCGTCCGGATTATTAATTTCAGAGGCGATTTCGTAATTGTCGCGGTCAAGAAGATTCAAGCCGCAGGCAGCAATTTTATTTAATGTCTGGATTTTAAAACTCATAATTTTTTCCTTTTTTGTGGCTTGAACAGCCACGGTGTTTTTTCGTAGGTGTTTCGACAGGCTCAACACCCACGAAAATCTCAAGTGTTGGTTGAGCTTGTCGAAACCAACTTTTTACCTTTTGAAAGAGATGGCAATAAGTCAAATCTTCCAAAAATCAAAGCTTCTCTTTTTTTGCGACTCCAACCTTGAACTTGCTTTTCCCTTAAAAATGCATCTTTTATATTTTTACATTCTTCAAAATAAACAAGTTCAACAGGAAGCCTTTTTTTCGTATATTCTGCACCTTCTCCATGATTATGCTGTTCTACACGTCTTGTTAAATCAGTTGTACTTCCAACATAATAAGAATCATCGTTGCATTTTAATATATACATAAAAGCCTTCAAAAAACTCTCCTAAATTAATAACTTGTCAAACAAAGCACAGGCATTTCGACAAGCTCAATGCCCCCCCCCCGTTAATTTCAAAGTTCCTTGTAATTCCAAGTGGTGGTTGAGCTTGTCGAAACCACCACAAACATGGGCAGAGCACCCAAAACCTAATTCTCCGCGGCAAATTTCTTCATGAATTCAACAAGAGCTTTTACACCGTCCAAACTCATTGCGTTGTAAATCGACGCGCGCATTCCGCCCACAAGCCTGTGCCCCTTAAGGTTCACAAGTCCAGCTGCCGCAGCTTCCTTTACAAATTTGTCGTTGATTTCCTTTTCTTTCGCAAGACTCGCCTCATCAGTTGCTCCAGTGGAATATTTTGTAAGGAACGGAACATTCATCAAAGAGCGGCTTCCAACCTGAGCTGTCGCATGATAAAAATCGCTTGAATCAAGGAAATTGTACAAATAATCAGCCTTTTCCTTGTTGCGTTTCAACATACCTTGTGCACCACCATTTTTTTCAATCCAATGAAGAACTTTTCCCAAAACATAAATTGTGTAGCACGGCGGAGTATTGTACATCGAATCCGCGTCCGCATGAGTCTTGTAAGTCAGCATCGTAGGAGTTCCAGCACGCGGAGAATCAGTAATCAAATCCTCGCGGATAATGACCAAAGTAACACCCGCCGGCGCAAGATTCTTCTGCGCACCGGCAAAAACCATTCCAAACTTAGAAACATCCAGCGGCTCAGAAAGAACGCAAGAAGAAATATCCGCAACCAAAGGAATCTTTCCAGTCTCAGGAATATATTCGTAGCGAGTTCCCATAATCGTGTTGTTAAAGCAAATGTAAACGTAATCGTAGTCGCCCTCAACCTTTTCAACACGCGGAATATAAGAATAGCCCTTGTCCTTAGAAGAAGCGATAATATCAACATCAACGCCCAAATGCTTAGCCTCAGCCGCAGCCTTTTTCGCCCACACGCCAGTTTCAATGTAAGCCGCTTTTCCAGAATGAATTCCAAGATTTTGTGCAACCATCGCAAACTGAGTAGAACCGCCGCCCTGCAGGAACAAAACCTTGTAGTTTTCAGGCACATTCATCAGTTTTCGGACCATCGCTTCCGCATCCTGAATAATCGGCTCAAAAGCCTTGGAACGGTGACTCATTTCCATAACCGACTGCCCAGTTCCCTTATAATCAAGCATTTCCGCCGCACATTCAGCCAAAACCTCTTCCGGCAAACAAGAAGGACCAGCACTAAAATTGTAAACTCTAGACATTTATAACCCCATAAAAAAATATTTTTCATTTGGAAGTTCCCGCCTACGGCGGTCGGGCTTTTCGGGGTTACGTACGCACTCCGTGCTAACTCCATTGTTTTGGCGGTGATTGCTTCGCGCCTTCGGACGACAAGCTCAATAACCACAAAAACAACAGCTTCGCTGCCCCTACAATCCCTAACTCTGCAAGCTCGCAGGCAAGATCCAAGAATTGCAAAGCCAACAGTTTTATCTTAATTCCTTAAAACAAATTTACCAACCAAATTTAAACAAAAAAAGACGGATTCCACCAAAATTCCCACAGAATCCGTCTTTTTGTTTATTTATTGTTAGATTTTTTACAATAAACCCGAGGTGGTTGAGCTTGTCGAAACCTTAAGAATTTGTCATTTCGACAGGCTCAATGACCGCCACTTCGTTTAATTAATAACGCCGGTAACCGCCAGCACAGAAATACTCGTGCTGACTGCAGAAAGAATCGTTGTTATAATCGGCGCATACTGGTTAAAATAATACAGACCGCTGTTCGCTTTTGCCTCAATCCGCATTTCCGGCTGAATAAATTCTGACTTCTTGTGCTTTTTTCCATTAACGTCAGTAATAACAATCGCTTCACCGGAATTTTTTTCCTTTATAAAGCCGCCCGCAAGTCCAATGTAATAATCCCACGTTCGGTCAGGAATATACGGATAACGCCCCGGAAGATAAACCGCACCAGAAACAGAAACAAAAAACTGCTTGAACGGAATCAAAAGCGTGTCGTTGTTTTTCATTTCAATTTTTGCGTAAAAAGAAGCATCATACAAAACCGGCAAAAGGTTCAGTTCAATTTTTTCGCCATCCCGGAGTATATAAGCGTGCTCAAGATCCGAAACTTCTGTAAGAATATCCTTGTTTTTTCGTATAAAAAACGCGTAATCTTCGCCTTCGGAAAAATCAAATGACAATTTTTTTGAAACATTTGAATTCTCAAGTTTTACAGTTTCATCCGCAACGCCTTCAGAAATCGCGCCTTCAACAAAAATATGCGGGCTCAAATCGCTAAAAGTGGAAATTTTCACAGAATCGTAGCAAAGAAGCTCGTAGTCATTCTCGTAATTTTCTTTGTTCAAATAAATTTTTTCACCAGCAGATTCTTTTTCTGTTATAAAACGCGAAAGTTCAATTCTGCTTAAATCACTGAACGGAGTAAGACCATCGCCATACAAATCAATCAGAGCCTTTAAATTTTCACCGGCAAGCAACTCGTAATCACCCGGACGACGAACCGCTCCATCAACAGCAACTTTTCTGTCAATTTTGTTCACAATAATTTTATCACCTGGGCGCAAAAACGGATCTTGCGACAAATCACCGTAGCGAATCGCCTTGAACAAATCATAATCCTTGGATTCGCCGCCCGCCGACTGCACAGTAATTTTCCTTAACGAAGAATAATCCGTAAAATTATCGCTTATAAAAGAAGAAAGACGAGCCAACGCCCAAATATTTTTTTCAGTGGTTTCAATAACTTCACCAGTAATAGCGACCGTAAAAACCGCAGGCGCAGTCAGAACAAACTGAACGCCGCCCATTGGATAGTTTTTCTGCACAATCTTTGTAACCTGATCCTTTAACTCAAGGAATGTAAGACCGTCCGCATTTATAACGCCAAGATTCGCAATCCGCAGTTTATAGCTAGAATCAAGCGGAATTGAATAAGTTACCGGGCTAGAACCAACCGAAAAGGCCAACGCATAAATATCTCCGGCAGTAACCGGATAATCCGCGCGGGACATTGCAAGCTGGGCATCAGGAACTAAATTTTCATTCGCCGAATCAGTAAGTTTTTTTGCGTTTGCATATTTTGTAATATCAATCTTTGTTTTTCCAGAAGAATCCTGCTCGCTTCCCGAAGAAGAACTCCCCTGATTTTTCAGCTGATTCAGAATCTGGCTCTGGGTCTGACCAAAAACAAAACTCACACAAAAAGTCAATGCCAAACAAACTGACAAAAATTTCACATTCTGCTTTAAATATTTCATTTCAACTTCTCTTCTATTATATTCTATTTTTTAAGATTCAGTTTTTTGCGCGCTTCCGGGTCATTTTTTATATTGTGCCAGGCATTCAACGCAAAAGCCATAAAGATAGAAATAAACACAGCCGCAAAAGTTATAATGATACAAAGCTTTCCGCGGCTTGGAGCACTTTTCATATCAGGAATTTCAGGACGTTCAAGAATCTGGAAAACCGGCTGCTCGCTCTGCATTTTTACCTTTAAAAGTTCATACTGGGTTTTAAGCTGCTCGTAAACTTTCTGCTGTGCATTTAGTTCCATCTGGATTCTCGCAATTTCAATGGAAACATTCTGTCCGTTCCAGATTGAAACTCCGCTGCTCAAATTTGAACCAAGATTCTGAGCCTGATGCTCAAGCTTTAAGATTTCCTTGTAAGTCGCCTCAACGCTGACCTCAAGATTCTTCTTTTCAATTCTGTTTGTATCAAGACCAAGCTCGTCAAAACGGTTCTGCATCCAGTCAACCGCAAAATTCACAACATCTTTTGCAAAAACCGGATCAATATCAGTAAAACTTATTGTAAAAACCGAACTGTCCTCATCATAATCAGAAGTAAGAGTCTTTTTTAAAGCCTTTCGCGTACTTGTAAGCGGCGATTTTTCTATCTTGTAACGCTCGGTAAGATTAAATTCCTTTGCAACCGCATCAAGATATTCATTTGAAGAACTAAGATAAGTGGCAAGCGAACTTCTTGAAGAGCCTGCACCACCAACACTGATTCCAGCAAGCCCAGCCAACGAAGAAAGCCCGGAAGAAAGGCTAGTCCCAGAAGATTCTTCCTTTATAAGCATGTGAGCCATTGGCGTATATTTATTTGGCAACGGCGATTTTTCCGGCGGCAATTTTAGTGATATAATAGAAAAAACAACCGCAAAAAGCATTGCAATCGCCGTAACCAGAATAATCATCTTCTTGTAATGAAGCAGAACCGCCACTAAATCCAAAAGCGAAATCTCGTCATCATTATTTTCAACATTTTTAGCAGCGACACTTTCCGAATCTTGTAATTTTTCCATTTTTTTAGTATAAATAATAAGAACGCTAAAATCAAGATATTGAGTTTTATTAAGTTACTAAAAAACTCGACATTTGAACAAAATAAACCTTTTATGGAGATAAAGTTTTGAACTCTTCTTTCGCAAAAAAAATAAGCACACTCGCATTGATTTTCAGTATTTTTGCCTGCATAAAACCGCAACCCGCAATTTGTCAAGGGGGGGGGGAACAGACAAGAACAAAATAGAAAATGAACTTTTTTCTGCAAACGCACAGCTTGCAATGGCAGAAAAAGACTACAAAGTTACCGCCGGCGATGTCTACACGCTTGCTTTTTATCAAAATGGAGCTGGAAGTTCCTACACAATAATTGTTGATTCAACATACAAAATCAAAATTGCAAATCTTGGCGCAATAAACTGCGAAAATCTTTCATTTATTCAACTTAAAAAAAATATAGAAACACTTGTAATGCGGAATTACCCTTTGAGCGTTGTGACTTTTGCAATGCTTCAGCCAAGCGTTTTCAATGTTTTTATAAAAGGAGAAGTTTTTTCTGCGCACGAAACAAAAGCATGGGCGCTAACAAGACTTTCTGATATTCTGCCAGCCGCGGAACTTACACAATTTTCTTCAACCCGGAACATAAAAATAAAAAGCACAAATGGAAAGACGAAAACCTGCGATTTGTTCAAGGCAAAAAGAAACGCTGATTTTTCCGAAAATCCATACTTGCGTCCAGGCGATGAGATTGAATTTTTTAGAGCAGACAGAAAAGTTTCAATTTCCGGCTCTGTAGAACGCCCCGAAACTTACGAACTTTTAAAAGACGAAAATCTTTCAGAATTAATCAATATTTATGCAAAAGGCGCAACAAAAACCGCGAACCTTTTAAAAATTCAACTTTTGCGTTTTGAAAATTCAGAAAACCAAAGCGAAACACATAAGAAAATCATCTACCTTGATAAAACCGCAATAGAAAATAATTTTTTGCTTGCAGACATGGATTCCGTTTACATTCCGGACCAAAATGAAATCCAATCATCTATTGAAGTAAAAGGCGTAATAAAAAATCCCGCAAACGGCTACTCCGAAACAGATGCCTACAATGCGCGCGCGTACAATATATATAGAAGAAAACTTTCATTTTTTGCCGCGGAAACCTACGCCTCCCTTTTAAGAAGAAACCGCGACCTTTTCACAGTTTTTTCCGACCTTGAAAACACATACATCCAGCGCGGAACAGAGCAGATAACACTGCAAGCCGACAAAATCCTTGATGACTTAAATTTTGAAAACGAGATTTTTGTGCAGAAGGGGGATGAGATGATTGTGCCGTATAAGGCATTGTTTGGGGATGGGGAGTGAGAAAAGTTTTAGATGTATCTCAAAAAAAAGGTCAAAATTGAAAGTATTTTTTTCAAGAGAAAATCAATAAAATTATTTGCTTCTGTCTCTATTGCATCTAGCAGAATACTGTATTTTTCCAAAAATATAAAACTATCTCCTAAATGCTAATCTAAATCAGCAGATACTTAAATAAACTTTTTGATTATATTTTTTCTTTAAAATTTGACTAAAAAGAATTCGAATAAGTCTATGAATAATGAAGTCTCATTAAAAATTTTAAAAGACTATAATAACATTCAAATGAATAGACTTGTACATATTCTTCATAC
>CAVBXG010000065.1:0-14217 GCA_963599585.1 bacterium | reverse complement strand
AAATTCATCTTTTTTATCAAAAAAGAATTGACAAAAAAGATGAAACATTGTATTATTAAATCATCAGAGAGATAAAAAACTTAATATAAAAGGAGTTAAAATGATTGAGTGTATAAAAGAGATTGCCATTCAAGTCATAGGCGGAGTGCTTGTTTACTTCATCTGCAAATGGCTTGAACGCAAACTCAAATAAAATCAAGAAGTCCGTTGCAAACCAGCAACGGCTTCCACGCACTCATAATTTTAAGGTTTGAACAATTTTATGTCAATTATTTTACATTGCATAATTTCAAGTATTGTTATTGGTGTTGTTATTTATTTTGTTATCAGGGGGAAAAACAATGGAAAATAAAAGATTAACAATAATGCTTGCAATTCTTTTAGCTTTGGAAGTTTTGCAAGTCATAGAAAAAATAATAGAACTAATAATAAAATAATCTTACTTCAAAGAGGAAAAAAAACATGGAAGAAACAACTGAAACAAAAAAACGTGCTCCACGCTCAAGAGAACGCGGAAAGGGCTTGCACAACAAAGGAACTCAAAGGGTTCTTTTTCAAGTAAGCTGCCAGCCGGAAGAAAGGGAAAGAATAAAACAACTTGCAGAAGAAAGCGACAAAAACGTAAGTGCCTTTATCATTGAAAAAATCTTAGGAAAAAATCAATAAATCTTGCTGAAAAATCCTTGATAAAACAATAGAATATCTATTGACAATATCAATAAAATAATCTATTATCCTAATCAAGGAGGTCAAGCGATGAAACTTGAAAAAGTATTAAAGCTGTACTGTAAAGTGGCAAAAGCAACGGCACTTTTAGTATCAGCAGTTGCTTTTCTAATCTTAGTGATTAGGTAAGCAACACGGGGCGGTAAACCACCGCCCTTATAATACTTTTTTATCTATGGGGGTGTCAATGAATAAATGTAAATTAATTATAGAAACAATCTGCTCTACTCTTTTTCTTGTTGCGTCAGTATTATTTCTTATAGGGGTTTTAAATGCCTAAAGGCGGAAAACGTGAAGGTGCTGGTCGCCCAAGACTTTCAGAATCCGGAAGAAAACAGGTGCAGTTCTCACTTTCGCAAGAAATCCTTGATTCAATCACCGAATTTGCGGAGAAACAGGGAACTACAAAAAGCGGCTTCGTTGTGGAGTGCATAAAATTCTACATTGAAAATCACAGATAAAAATGCTTGACCGACCGCCAGAAATGGCGGTTTTTTTATGCCGATTTTCTTTGACATTGTGTATACTATAGTGTACATTAAGAATATGTATAAAATATTACAAACAGAAACTTACACAAAGTGGTTCAAAAAACTTAAAGATGAAAGGGCAAAGTTTTCAATAGGTCAAAGAATTATCAGAATGAAATCTGGTAATTTTGGAGATTCAAAAAATGTAGGCGAAAAAGTTTTTGAGTTACGAATAGACATTGGCAAGGGATATAGAGTTTATTTTACAAATAACGGAAATGAGATTGTAATACTTCTTGTAGGTGGAAATAAATCTACTCAAGAAAAAGACATAAAAAAAGCCAAGGAATTAGCAAAGGGGTACTAAAATGGAAAAATTAACAGAATTTGATATGGCAGAATATTTAAACACAAAAAAACTTCAAAAAGGCTATCTTGACTACGTAGCAAAAGAAGGCACTCCAGAAGAACTTATTGAAGCAATAAACACTGTTGCAAGAGCAAAGGGAATGTCTCAAACTGCAAAAAAGGCAGGAATGGCACGCACAAGCCTTTATAAAGCCCTTTCCCCGGAAGGGAATCCAACCCTAGACACATTGAAAAAAATTGCGAACGCGGTAGGCTATAAACTCAATATTTCCTTTACACCAATCAAGCAATAAATAAAATCTTCTGACTTGACTATATGACTATATAATAAAAACTAAAACATAAGAGAAATAGTCATGTCAGAAGAACTTGAAGTAAAGGAAATAACAGAACTGAATGAAGTTTCTTTCACCGATGAATCGCTTGTGCTTGCGTACACAGAAGATGAGGGTGTCGGCAAGGCGACATTCGCAAACGCAAAGGCTGCAATCGGTGCGGAAATCAGCATTGAGCAGACAAAGGCAGGGACAACGCCGAGCGCGGAGAATGAGCTTACCGCGACCATAAGGAACGGCGGATCAACTGAAACAAAGAAATTCGTCATCAAAAACGGAACAGGACTTTCAGAGGCGGAACAGACAGAATCAACAGACGAAAACGGACTTAGAAGCAATTCCGTTTCGCTTAAATCCAGCGACCCGACGCTTGTAAATGACGTGGAATTTACCGTAAAGGACGGCATAGGAATCAAGGCACATTCCGTAAAAGAGTCGGCAGACACCAACGGACTAAGAAAAAGCACGCTTGACGTTTCCTATACAGACGGAACGGCGGACAGCGTGGAGATTAAGGACGGTATCGGTGTTAAAAGCCATAGCACGGAAGCAAGTGTTGATGACAACGGACTGAGAAAAAACAGCGTCAATATCGCATATACAGACGGAACTTCTGACAAAATAGAAATCAATGACGGAATCGGGGTCAGCGATCATTCCATCACAAAAGAAACGGATGAGAACGGACTTTCAAAAAGCACGTTCAATATCACCTACACGGACGGAAAAACCGATTCGGCGGAAATTTCGGACGGGGTGGGAATAAAGACCGCGGAGCAGACAACCAGCTCCACCCTTTCCGGCGAACTGAACGAGTACACAATAAAGCTCACAGACGGAACGGAAAGCAAAATCAAGGTCTACAACGGACGGGCTGGAAAAGACTTTAGAATCAAGAAAACCTATTCCTCAGTCGCCGCAATGCAGGCGGATTTTTCAGGCACAGACGTAGGCACTTACGAATTCGCAATGATTGACACTGGAAGCGTAGAGGACGCGGACACCGGCAAGCTCTACTGCAAGAACGAAACCGAATGGTCATATATTGGCGACTTGTCTGGTGCTCAAGGTATAAAAGGCGACACAGGAAACGGAATCGCCTCAATAACAAACTTAACAAACAGTGATGGCAATATAGACATTATCATCACTATGACAGACGGCACACAGAAAAAATTTGTTATACAAAATGGAACTAATATAATAGCTGGAACAAATATCAACATAAGCGATGACTACAAAATTTCTGTTGATATGCAAAAAATATTTGCCCAGATTTACCCGGTCGGTTCTCTTTACTGGAGCAGTAAGAGTACAGACCCAAGTTCACTGTTCGGCGGCACGTGGAAGCAGATAACAGACAGATTTGTGCTTGCGGCTGGTAAAACATACAAGGCGGAGGATACAGGCGGAAATGCAACTGTAACGCTCACAACGGATAACATGCCGAGTCATTCGCACAGTTTCACGCCCTCGGGCACAATCAAGATGAATGCCCACTCGCACGAACTGAACAACCATACGCATAGTTTTACACCTAGCGGCACGGTGAGTAGCAGTTTTACCGGGACAGCTGTAACATCAAACGATATGAATCAAAATAAAGAAGCTACATTTTATGTTAATGCTGGAGGCTCAGATGCCCCTACAGGTTTTATTTCTTTTACAGGCAAATCAGGTTCTACAGCAGGAACAACAGGTAGCAGTAAAAGAACTAATTATGAGTTAAATATTTCCCATACCCATTCTGTAACTGCAAAAGGAACTGTCTCAAGTTCATTTAGTGGCTCAGCCGGAACAACAGGGGGTAATTCAGGAACTACAACTTCTGAAACCTCAACAGGTTCATTTTCAGGTAGTGCAGGCACTACAGATACATCAGGCTCGGGAACAGCATTCAGTATTTTACCACCTTACGTAGTAAAATACTGTTGGGAACGTATTGCCTAGGCTATGCTGTCCTTTTCCAGCAATACTTGACAACATACGGAGGCATGATTGAAAAACTCGTTCCTTTTCCACTTTCGGCAGTTGTTCAGTCTGAACCTGAAAATGTTCCGCTGCTAGTTGTGCTTGTAGTATCTCCTGTAGAGGCACTTGTTGTAGATGAGGTTCCAGAGAAAGTTGGGGTACTATTTTCTGTAACGGCAAATTAGACAGATACAAGATTGTGACTCAATATCCTGAAATGTACAGAGACAGGAGCATGGATAAATCGTTGATTTTATATAAAAATAGTTGCCCCTGTAAAATAAAGTGTGTAAATGGCTAACAGCCACCCTGCTTAAATGCAAGGTGGCTAAAACCTATTTTTTCAATATTGATTCAATTACAAATTTTGAAACGCTTTTTCCAGATTCTTTGGCAAGTTTTTTTATTGCTTCAATTTCTTCTGGATAGCCAGAAACAGAAAGATTCTTGAATTGCGTTTTGCGTCCAAGTTCCGTTCCTTTGTTCGGGCTTCCTTTAGGGCGACCGCCGCCTTCTCTATAACCACCTCTAGGCATTGCTTACCCCTTTATAAGTCTTGTTACAAAATCCAAAATGCTTACAATTAGAATTGCTATCAAAATCCAATTGAGCCTTTTGTTTTCAGAGTTTTCTTTTTTTTCGTTTTCTTCCATGTTGACACCTCATATTGTTTTATTTAATATAAGCGTAAGCAAGGGGGCAACGCCCCCGAGTGTCTTACTTCCTTAGAAGTTCGACAAGCCACTTGATGAAGTCAAAAAGAAGTGTTGCCAGGGCTATCTTTTCACCGTTCGTCAGTGGCTTTTTCTTTTTACGCTTTTGCATAATTGCCTCCTGATATTTTTATAATACACTCTTCTTGTTATTTAGTCAATAACTTTTTATCAAAAAAATAAATATTTTTATTTTTTGAGAGAACGTGAAAATCTTTATTCCCCTAAAAGAGTATCAAGAACAAACCTACTGGTTGATTTTCCGTTTTGTTTTGCAAGTCTCTTTAGCTCTGCAATCTCTTCTGGAGTTCCAGAAATAGTTGTATTTGCAAATATTTTTAATCTACCAGTAGGTTTTCTTCCGCCGCCGTGGTAGCCGTAACCGCTATATTTCTTTTCCGTCTTTTCGTTTTCCATTTTTATTTTCCAAAATATAACTTGTAATAAGCATAATTAATGAACAAAACGCAACAATTCCTATAAAAAGAGATATAAAAGATTTTTTTATCAAGAAATCTTTCAAGCCTATAACAAAAAGCAAAAAAGCCAATAAAACCCAACAGATTTTTTGAACTACATAAAAAAAGGAATTATTCATTTGACACCCTCAAAACAATATGATAGTTTAAAGGTGTTGTGGCAACCACCACAACACCCGATTGTTATCGACCTGACAGATAGACAACAATCTTAAAAACTATCTCACAGACTGCGGCAATTCCGGTAAGAATACTGCCTACATCTGCGAGCCAAGAGCGTCGAGCCTTTCGACGCTTTTTTTGTTTAGATGATTTGTACTTCATCACCTAACCCCCTGACATTTTTAATAATAAAGCAAATCCTAAAAAATGTCAATCACTTTTTACAAAAAATAATACTTGACATAGTAACCACAATATATTACTATATAACTATGGTTATCGAATGGAACGAAGAAAAGAATGAATTGTTAAAAGCAACTAGAAATGTTTCTTTTGAGCAGGTAAAGGCAGAAATCGAGGCGAAAAGAAATACTGAGCCTATGATAAATCCTACTCACCCAAATCAATACATTACTGTTGTAAAAATTAATGATTATCCTTGTGTAGTTCCGTTTGTAGAAATGGAAAATGGCGGTTGGTTCTTAAAAACGATTTATCAATCAAGAAAATTAAAAGGTAAGGTGTAACATGAAAAATGAAGTATCTGAAAACATAACGCTTGATGAAGAGGAACAATGGATTGAGGACAATTTGGAAAATTTTGTTCCAGCTGAAAAATGGGTCGGTGAAAGTCTGCGGGAAGCCGCAAAAAATCCGCCGTTAATACATAAGACAGAAGAAAAACCAAACAAAAAAATGTTTACCCTAAGACTTGACCAAGGCGATTTGGCGAAACTTAAATCATTGGCAGAAGAACAGGGCTTGCAGTATCAGTCTTTGCTTGGAAGTATCATTCACCGCTACGTAAATGGCACTCTTATAGACATCACGGAAGCAAAGAAAATTCTTGTGTTCCAGAAAGCATAGCATTTCATATTATAATTACTGAAAGCGGCTGTTATTTCGCCGCTTTTTTTATCCATTCAACATCTTTTCTGACTATATATGTGTTATGGAAAATTCAGAATTCTTATGGCGTTTAGTCAGTGTTATTGTGTTTGTATTGCCAATTGCGGGGCTTATATGGAAAGCCGCGGTTCAGTCCGCAAGAATAAAAGATATGGCGGAAAAATTAAAGCGACTGGAACAACAGGTTATTGAAAATGAGAAAAACTCAAAATCTGATATTTCAGAAATCAAGCAGAGTATCAACCAGATAAACATATCAAACGCCGAGATTCTCACTTCCCTTTCATTCATAAAAGAAGCTCTTTCAAAAAAAGAAGGTAAACAATGACACATCCGCAGACAAAAGCAGATTTAATAAAAGAACATTGTTCTGTCATCGCCAAAAATGCCTGCTGCGCCTTTACCGCCCTGTGGCTTGCCGGATATGAGCCGGAAGATTCAGAGGCTATTGTGACAGTCGCAAAGGCGATTGAAGATAAAGTTCTAGGCAATGACTGCACGGTTATATGGCAGCCGTTTTTTCTATGGCTCACCGGGCGAAAAATCTTTGTGGAGTTCAGGAAAATCAGTTCACTTTCCGACTTGCTGGACGTTCCCGGAAGATGCGCCGTAAAATTCACATACAACGGAAAATCGCATTGGGTCGGAGTCGAAAACTGCAAGGTCGCCTTTAATTCCCTTGAAAATTCCGTATGCGTGAACAAAGGCAAACCGACAGAAGCACGTATCATAAAATGGGGGCTGAAAGTATGAAATTTGATGAATGGGTAGAACAGAGCTATCCGAACAAAGGAAACAACGAGCATACAGTTTATTCAATAAATGATATGCACAGTGCTTTTTACGCAGGCACAATGCACGGAACACAGGAAGAAATTCAGGAATCTCAACCGTCTGAAAAAGATGAAGCAGCTGAACAAACCGTCATTTCCGAACAGTCCAAAAAGAAAACCTACAAGGCAAAGACAACAAGCCTTATTGCGCAGATTATAGCCGCCTTGTGGGTTGCCGTATGGTGCGCAAAGAAATTTATGACTTCCGGCGGAGAAACAAACGACATCATTCTAAGCGGTTTTGCAATTGCAGCTTGTTTCAGTCCGGTTTATTTCAACATGATTTTAGACAAGGTAAAATCAATCAGATTCGGAGAGTAAAAGATGACAAAGTTTCTGGTTACATTGATATTCATTCTTGCGGTTCTTTCTTCAATCTCTCTTCTTGTGATTTATATACAGGGAAAATTCTACAAGTCGAAAATCCAGAAGAAAGAGGCTGAAATCATAAACCAATGGAACGAAACACAGAACAGACAGCAGGAGATTCTGAACAATGCGAAAAACAAAAAAGATAGTCTGCACACTGGCAGCAATACTGATAATTTCAACAATAGCCTTGACATCTTGCAGAACATCTCAAATCACGGCTGTTGAACCGCTACAGATTGAAACACATTTTCCGCCGCCTTACGAT
Organism: bacterium; assembly: GCA_963599585.1. GTDB lineage: Bacteria > Spirochaetota > Spirochaetia > Treponematales > Treponemataceae > Treponema_D. The sequence continues at coordinate 6,613 of CAVBXG010000065.1, read as the reverse complement.
GAGAACGGCAATTCAATAGTCTTGTTTGATGATGGCAATACCGTAAAAATGCCTTTATGGTACTGGCTGAAAATCACAGAGTATGCGATTGACACTGAATCAAACAGACTGCTTCTCACAAAGTAAAGCGAATGTTTCTGTCTGCCAGCTTGTAATTTCCGCAAGGTCGCCGACAGAAAAATTCGTGTAGACTTCCTGAATTCCTTTCAGAGAGTGCCCCGCAATCTTTTCAACCTTGATATGGTTTATTCCTTTCGCCTTCGCATTTGTGATAAAAAAATGCCTTAAAGAATGGGAACAAAGGTTTCTTGCGGCAGCATTATCACATTTTCTTTCCGCAGGAACAAAAAGCCTATAAAAACGAGGGCTAGAAATTTCTTCCGGCAGGATAAGATTCTTTACATCTTCCGTAATGGGAATTTTTCTTGACTGCTTGTTTTTTAGCGGTTCGTATTTATGCTTCAAAAGCTGTTTTTTAAGGTCAATATATAAAATTCCGTTCTCATCCTTTACGTCGCATTGGCGGACACCGTTAGCCTCAGAAAAACGCATTCCAGTCAGTGCCATAAGCAGAATGATATTCGCATAGTCGGGCACTTCCTTTACCAGCATTTTTATCTCTTCCAGCTTAAAGGCATCGCGGGGCTTGTTCTTGAATCCAAGGCTTTCCAACCCCTCAAACGGATTCTTGATTATAAGGTTATCCTTATATGCGGTGATGACAATTCTTTTAAGCAGCGAAAAAGTGGAAGTAACAGACGACGGAGCAAGCCCCTTTTTCAGAAGAAGAACACGCAATTGCTTCAACGCGGAATAATTTATGTCCGTCAACTTTGTGTCCTTCAAGACCGGCATAAGATGATTGTTAAGGCTGTTTCTGTACTGGTGCAAGGTGTTCTCTGTAAGTTTTGTTACCCGATCCATTACAAAAGGACTTCTTGAATCCAAGAAATGCGCGGCGTATTTCCCGAACGTTATCTCTGTTTGACAAAGAGAGTTTGACTTGTATAATTCATTAAGAAACTGCTTTGCGGCATTTTTTGAGGTTAGCCCCGTACTTTTCGGAACTGTCCGTTTCCCGGATGAATCATAGGTTCTGTAATACCAGTATTTCCCGCGCTTGTAGATTGAATAAGGTTGTCTGTATCGGCTCATTAAGTTTTTTTCCTCTTTTTAATGGCTACAATCTGGCAACAATTATAACATCATTTCATACAATGCAACAAGTTACAGGCTTAAAAATTAAAGGTATAGTATTCATCGCATTTCTCGCATTTTCCGGAATAATCGTGGTTAATCTGTTTTTTTACTTCGGAATCAGTTTTTTTCCAGATTTCTTCAATATTTTCTTTTAAAACATTGCCAAGAATATCTGATTTTAGTTTTCCGCGCGCATAAGGAACGTCGCCATTCACAAGAATTGTCATGTCACGGCGCAAATGCCAGCAGACTTGACGTTCCAAAGGCGCAAGGTCGGCGGGTTTTCTGTCTGGAAGAGAGCCAAAACAATTGTCATATTTTTGGATTGCAACCTGCCCTTTTGAAGGAGATTCCTTGTTGCTCCAAAAACGGTAAAACGGTTCAAGATCAATTTCGTTTTCATTCATTCTTGTAAGCTGAGGATAAACATCGCCCGGAAAATATTTTTCCAGAAGAGCCACAGCCACCTTTGATTTTTCAAAATTTTCCGGCTCGCCTTTGTGGATTTTTGAATAAATTTCTTCAGAAAAAGCGTCAAGAGTCACAAGCCACATAATTTTTGCGTTTTCCTGCGCGCCTTCCGCACGTGGAACTGCCGAATCGCAAATATTTTTCAGTTCCTCGCACATTTTTTCTGAAATATCCGAGCAGTCTCCTTCAACAAGAACTGAAAGTCCCGGCTCAGAAAGTACAATTTTTACCATTTCCATAAAATCAGGATGAACAGTCGTCTCGCCCCACGCGCTAAGGCTTACAACGGCAGTTTCCGAAAAATCCGCAATTTTTCTGATGATTTTTCTGAAATCTTCGAGCGGCATAAAATTCGTTCCATTTAAAGAATCCATTTCTTCCGGATGATAAATCACTTTTGACAAGACTTTGTCAGTAACCTGAATCTGATAATAAGCCGGCACAGTTTTTAGGACATCAGCATTCTTGCAGGCTTCCTCAGAAATCTGGGAGACAGATTTTCCGTCAACGCCGCTTTTGAACATTGCCTTGCATCCGAGCATATTTCCTTTTGTTGAACAGTTAAAGTCAATTCTAAAAAGGCTCGCGTCCTCATCCGCAATCACAGTTTCAACCTCAAAAGAATTTATGTCAGTTTTTATGAGGTCAAAAACGCTTGTTCTGGAAACATTCTTGCTTCCAACCGAAAAAGCCGCAGATGAAGAACCAGAAGCCGCGCCTGATTTTGTAAGCTCAAAAAGAAGCGATGCCGCGCCTGAATCGATTTCCTCCGGGCAAAGTCCGTTCGGATAACCGTCGGCAAATGTGTATTCCGCAAGACATTCCTTGTGCGTTGAAATTATTTCTTTTGTAACTTCAATATTCAAAAAAGGACAGTCGGTCCAGGCATAAATAATTGAATCCGCTTTTTCTTCATTTGAAAGCGTTGAGAAAGATTCAAAAAGTCCAGAAACCGTCCAGTTTTTTCTGGAAACAACTTTCGCATTTGCCCCAGAAGCCGAAATTTCTTCCTGACACTTCTGTTCATTTTTTTCTGATGCAAAGACAAAAATCTCAGAATCGTCAAAAAATTCATTCAGCGTGCAGACTTTTTTCGCCCATTCAAGAGAACGGTCGAACGCTGATTTTCCATCGAAAATTTTATCAAAAATATGAAGCGAACCGGAATCCGCAAATAAAATCACAAGAGTTTTCATCACTTTCTTATCGGCTAAGGAATTGAACAAGTTAAACTTAATATATAAAATTAAACTATGAATTTGACATTAACGCCTTCTGCCAAAATATTTTCTGTCACAGAAATAAACAGTCTTATAAAAGATATGCTCGAAGGCTCTTTTCCGCAGCTTACAATCGAAGGTGAAATTTCAAATTACCGCCCGAATTCAACAGGACATCTTTATTTTACGCTGAAAGATTCTGCAAACCAGATTAGCGCAGTAATGTTCCGCGGTTATGCAAATTATCTGAACTTTAAAATCCAGGACGGAATGAAAGTTCAATGCACAGGAAAACTGACCGTTTACGGCGCGCAGGGAAAATATCAGATAAATGTTACAAAAATGTCGGTCGCAGGCGAAGGCGCAATTCTAGAAGAGCTTGAAGCCCGAAAAAGAAAACTTGCCGCAGAAGGACTTTTTGATCAGGCGAAAAAAAAGCCACTTCCTGTTTTTCCAAGAACAATAGGAATTGTAACAAGTCCGACTGGAGCCGCGCTGCGAGATATTCTTCAGATTACAAAAAGGCGAAATAAATGCGTTTCCGTTGTTGTTTTTCCGGCTGTTGTTCAAGGCTCGGATGCGGCACAGACAATTGCACGGCAGATTTACACGGCAAACCGCGCAGCTCTTTGCGATGTGCTCATTGTTGGGCGCGGCGGCGGCTCTTTGGAGGATTTGCTTCCATTCAGCGAAGAAATTGTTGTCAGGGCAGTTGCTTCCAGCGAAATTCCAGTTGTTTCAGCGGTCGGTCACGAAATCGACTGGGCATTGAGCGACTATGCGGCGGATGTGCGTGCGCCAACTCCTTCTGCAGCGGCGGAACTTGTTGTTCCAGAGCTTTCCGCAGTTGTGCAGTTCATCCAGCAAAATTCAAAAAATTTATACGACTCAATAAAAGACCGTCTTGAAAAAATCAAGCTGATAGTAAAGAATTTTGACCCTCAGAATCTTGAACTTCAGGTTCGCACAATCGAGCAGCCTCTTCTTTCTCGTTTTGACAACGCAAAGGACGCGCTTTTTCAGAATATAATCCAAAAAATCCGCGACACAAGGCAAAGAATCGACAATTGCGTGACCGTTCTGGAAAATGCAAGCCCGCAGACAATTCTTGACCGCGGATATTCAATGGTTCGGAACAAAGAGACAAAAAAAATCATCAGAACCAATCTTGATATAGAGATCGGAAACGAAATCGAAATAATTCCTGCAAAAGGAAAAATCACTGCAAAAGTTGAAAAAATTGAGGAGCAAACCACTTTTTAAGGGGAAAATATGGCAAAGTTTGAAGAAAATTTATCAAAACTAGAACTGCTGACTCGCGACATCAAGCGCAGCGACATTTCTTTGGAAGACGCTTTGAAAGATTTTGAGGAAGGAATAAAACTCGCCCGCGGAATGGAAAAAGAAATCGATAAAATCGAAGGAAAAATCCAGATTTTAATGAACCAGCCAGACCCGGAAAACAATATTCCGCCGCAGATGGACTTGTTCGATGTTGATTCTTCTGGAAGCAGCGGAGCACCAGTTCACGGAACAAGACAATAATGAGCAAAGAAAATCCTGTAAAAGCATTAAATCCTGAAGTCGCAAGAAAAATCGCGGCCGGCGAAGTAATTGACCGCCCGAACGCAATAATCCGGGAACTTATGGACAATGCAATCGATTCCGGTGCGGACAATATAATTGTAGAAATCAGCGACGGCGGAATTGAAAAAGCCAGAATTGTAGACAACGGCTGCGGAATGACAAAAGAAGATTTAGAGTCCTGCGCGCGTCCGCATGCGACAAGCAAAATCGCGTCCGAAACAGATTTGCTTAACTTGACAACGCTTGGATTCCGCGGTGAAGCACTTTCTTCAATCGCGGCTGTGTGCCGGCTTTCAATTGTTTCCGGTGGCTACAAAATGCGCGCGTCAATCACAGAAGATCACATAATCGAACCGGCAACTCCTTTAAACGGAACAATTGTTCAGGCTGAAGGACTTTTTGAAAATTTTCCAGCCCGACGCCAGTTTTTAAAACGACCTGCCTCAGAAGGATTGATGTGCAAAAACACATTTGTTGAAAAATCTCTTCCAAATACAGAAATTTCTTTCCGGTTCATACAGGACGGCGAAATAAAACTTGATCTGCCAAAAGGTCAGACTTTGCAGGAACGTTTTGTAAAGGCAATGGAACTGCACGAAAATGTCTCTCTTTTTAATCTTGTTGAAAATTCTTCCGGCGGAAAAAATCCTGACTGGTCATTTAAAATTGTAATCGGCGAGCCGGGCGTTTACCGAAGCAACAAAAAAAACATCTACATTTTTGTAAACGGCAGAAGAATCCAGGAATATTCTCTTGCGCAGGCAATTGAATACGGAAGCCAAGGTTATTTTCCGAACGGAACATTTCCCGTTGCAGCCGCGTTCATAACAATAAATCCTTCGCTGGTTGACTTTAATATTCATCCTGCAAAAAAGGAGGCGCGTTTCAAGGACATCTCAAGCCTTCACCACGGAATAAGCACTGCGGTAAAAAGATTTTTCAGCGAATACACAAACCGCACAATGAAAACTCAGGCTGAAAAAATACAGAAAGCCCCGGAAACATTCCTTTTTGAGCCAGAAAAACTTGCAGAAAAAGCACTGGAATCTACTGAGGAAAAAACTGGAGTTTCCGGCGAATATTCCATCAGAAACACAGGAAGCAATTCCGGCTTGCGCTCAAGATTTTTCGGCGGAACCTCAAGCACTCTTTCAATGATGACAAAAGAAACTCCGCTGAACTCCTGGACCGGCTACGCTTCAAAAAATGCAACCTACGAAAAAAAATCGCTTTTTGAAGAGCCGAAACAAAAATTCAGCGCGGATGACAAAAATTCAGCCCCGGAAATTTCAGAGAAACAAGCAAAAACAAAAGAAATTGTCGATTTTATGAATAAGGCAATCGCCGCATATTCAGGGATTCAAAAAAAATCAGAAAACAGCGAAACAGAAAATCCTGTAAAAACCTCTGAATTTCCTGAAAAAAACAACAATTCAGCTGAAAAAACTGAAAATTCAACCCAAAATCCGCCGCAAATCCAGCAGAAAGATGACTTCCATTTTGTAGGAAGCGCGCTAGGAACATTTCTGATTGCAGAAAAAAACAACACTCTTTTTATAATTGACAAGCACGCCGCCCACGAACGCATGCTTTTCGACCAGATAATGAAAAATCCGGGAGCGGTCCAGACGCTTTTAATTCCTTATATTATAGAAACTTCCACAAAAAAAGACGACGAATACCTTGAAAGCATACAAAACGAGCTTAAAAAAGTCGGCTTTACCTGCGAGAACAAAGGGAACGGCCGCTGGGAATTCACAACGCTTCACGAACGCTGGAACGGCACAGAAGAAGATTTGTACCACGCGCTTCTTGACATAAAAGCAAACCCGAAAGATTTAATCTATTCAATTGCGGCAAGCACAGCCTGCAAGGCCGCCGTAAAAGATGGAACAATCCTGGAGGATGCCGCCGCTGAAAAAATCGCACGCGCCGCACTCCAGCTAGAAGATCCGCATTGTCCGCACGGCCGCCCATGCTACACAACAATCACAAGGGAGAATCTGTTCCACCTTGTGCGCAGAACAGAATAATTTTCAAAAAATCTGCCCCTGTAAAATAAAGTGTGTAAATGGCTAACAAAAAATGATACTCTATAGGAGGAGTACAATGTTGGCCAAAACAAAAGAAAAAGA
>CAVBXG010000064.1:0-14321 GCA_963599585.1 bacterium | reverse complement strand
CTTCACGATCAAACCGGAATTTAGGAGCAAAAACTTTCCCTTCCGGGAAGAAAATTGATTTTGCCTTATTTTTATCAAGGGCTGTATAAGAGCCATTAGGATTCTTATATCCTATAACAGTAATTCGTGCATTATCGGAATTCAATACAGGCTCAATAAATCCAATAATTCTTGAAGCTAAAATTTCATCAGTAGTTGCCATAATGACTTCTCCTATTTAATTGAAATCTTTTTTCTAATCGTTCCTTTTGGAATAAAAATGGTCGTAATTCATTATCACTCTGATTTATGGACATGGCAGTCTTTCGTTCAATCCATTCAAAATTACCGTTAAGTCTAAGTCCATCTATTACACTTTCTCCGATGTTACTAGATGGTCTCATTTCACCATCTACTTCATTCATAACCCAACCATGGTTTTCTGGAATAGAAGCTGGTGTAACCGCTTCTACAGAAAAAAACATTTCTGATGAATCCCAAGAATTTAGTAATTTAAGACAATGTTTTCCTGGACTAAGTCTTTCAGGAATTTGAGCTATTTCATCAATAATTGGATATTCTTTAGAATCTAAATAAACACTCGTATATTTTATCTTATCATATTTTTGGTCTGTTAACACAATAGAAGGAAGCGCAAATGGATAATAAGTATTTCTCTTAATTTTTAATCCACCCACCAAGCTAAAATATGGCTGAGTTTTTACAGGAATCCTAAAGGCTTCAAAGCTTTCTTGATTTCTAAATCTGAGTATAAGAATCTTATACAAGCCTGCGGAAAGAACTTCAATTTCATCAGTGCTACGAAGGTTTTCCACATAAGAAGGATATTGAGATTGTGTAGTTAATAATAAAAGTTCTTCATCTGCATCAATTGCACGATTATATGGAAGCCAATCATTATAATTGCTATCCTTAATAAAATAAGTTCCTCGTCGTGTTAAATACTTATTCTCATCAAATCTCCAGAGATACTTATCATCTATTATTTCTTTTGATAAATCTATTTGTCTTTTATTTATAAAAAACTTAATCTCTGGTACCGTCTGGATACAAAACTCTTCTTTTGCTTTTTGTTCTATTTGTTCCCTTGTTAGAGATTTTTTTCTATTTAGAATATCACTGAAACATCTTCCGTCCCAAACACAATAGAATGAAAACACCATTCTTCTTATCATGGTGTTATATGAATACTCATTTCTATTAAAAATCAATCCTTCAAAGATTTGATATGTAATACCAGAACTCGGTTCAAGGTTCAACTGAATAAATCTATCAGCATATCTTATAATTGAGATACCGTTTATAATTCTTTGAGAAACCGGATACTGAACATAACAACCAGGGCCTGAACGAGGGGCTGGAATATCAAGATATCTTTTTTCTTTCTCAAATAATTTCTTTGACTTTAACCAGATTTCATCCTGCCAATCTCTGTAAAACTGTTGAACAGAATTGTTATCATAGAAATATTTGAGTTTATCAATAAGTCGATTGTTATAGCTGTTTACGAGATCAGAATCAGTTTCAACATCATATGCAATTTTTGTTTCGAGAGCTACAATAGCAAGTGCACTATATGAGTCCTCAATATAATTGGTTCCTTCTCCTTTTAATAAATTCTCAATTTCTTTATCAGTAATACCAGCTTGATGCGCACAATGTTCATACGTATATGTATCAATACAAAGTTTAAAACTTTCGTTCGGTGAGGTTCTTTGTAAAAAATATTCGAAAATTGCTTTCCCAAGCTTTTGTGTATTTAATGACATCTTAATTTCAAAACCCTATTATTTCTCCAAACTTCCATACCATTAACACTACCATATAAAACATGCTGCACCAGAAAAACTGTTAAATACAATATCATCAAGCAAGATTTCTTCTTTTGAAATCTTATCTGCATATTTTTTGCAAGTTTCAGAAATATATTCCTTACAGCTTGCCTGTCCATCAATACTAACTTTGCTACCCCTTTATAAGAATATCATATTATAACATATTTTAAATCCATTCTCCTCTGTTTTGCAGATTCAATCAGAAACAAAATGAAGTAAGAAGCTACCTCTCTCTCACAGCTTCCCTGTAAAACCACAGCTCTTCCGGGCATTTTTTTATTATGTGTGTTTTTATTCGTTCTGCCTCGCGCGTGTTTCCAAGTCGTTTAAGAAGACGGAACAGCTCCAAGTCGCGTTTCAAACGCAGTTCTTCCGCAAGGTTTGTGCGGTCTTCAAAATCATCTGCCGTAGCAAGCTCAACCGCCTTGTTATAATAATGAGCGCATTTTTCCGAGTTGCTTTTTATGCGCGCCTGATAAAGCCCGAACGTGGCGCACATATAGCAGTTCACCGTAACATTGCTTAAAAAAGTATCAAGAATTTTTCCTTCAAGATTTCCGCCGGATTCAAGCCTTGAATAAACAAGGTTGTTAAAGAACAATGGCAGGTCATCATGCGTTTTTCTATATTCATAAAAAAGCTTTTCAAGCTCAAAGGAACATTCCATAAGAATCTTTGGATTATATGAAACATCTGCAAAAAGCCTTATTTTTGTATTCAAGATGCACACTTTTACTTCAGCCATTTCTTCACTTTGGGCATTCTCTGTGCATTGCCATAAAAAATCAGCATACTCCGCGGCACGCAAGAACTCTTTCTTTTCAATAAGAATACGAAGAAACAGGTCGCATACAGCAAGGAATTCTCTTTTGTTTGCAGGAACAAAAGTCATTCCGAATTTTTCCTCAAACACCTTTAAAGCCGCATCATACTTTTTCGTCTTGCATAGTAAGTCCATATATATAGAAGAAACATTTAGTTTCAGCTGATTTCCGTCTGTTTCTTTCAGCTTCAGATATGACTTTTCGGCATTTTTTAAGGCGCGCTCGCTCTTGTTCATTCTGATATTGCAGAGCGAAATGTTGCTCCATATTCCGGCTGAAAAATAATCCTGGGCGCATATCTCCTGCAGCACTTCAAGGCAGTCTGCAAAACGGTTCTGCTCAAAATAGCAGTCGCCAAGAATATTCATTGAATCAATAAAATATTCCCTGTCCTTTTTGGTGGAAGGAAATTTTACAAACTTTTCCATAAAGCGCGTAAAATATTCTGTTTCTGTCTTGAACGCAGTTTTATAGAAAAAATCCGCAACCTGCTTTGAGGCAGGATTAAGACTGGCAGCATTTTTAAGCCAAAAGACAGTCTTTTTATAAAGCGCGCACTTTCTTTTTTTAGATTTTTCCTGATTCAGCAAGGCTCGGTAAATATAAGCGAGCATAAGGGCAACATCGCTTGTGTTTTCAGTATTGTAAAAAACATAGCGGAATGTATGAACCGCTTTACGCAAGTCATTCAAAAGGACAAATGTAAGACCGTACTGGCACAAAAGCTCATAGTTTTCTTCCTCGTCTTCGTCCTGTTTTTCAAGAAAGTCTTTTATCATCTTGTTTGCGCCGTTATAGTCTCCGGCGGCAAGCTGAACGCAGGAAAGGCTTCGCACTGTTTCCGCAGTGCATGGCCTAAAAGCACAAGACGAAGCGGATTCTGTTCCAGACAGATTTTTTACAGCTTCCATAACCATGCGGTTTTTCGCCTTCTGCTCCTTAAAAAAAGCATTTCCGCTGAACTGGATTTTTTCAAGACATTTTCTTTCATTCTCAAAGTCGCCAAGCAGCTTATAGTAGGCAGAAAGACGGTAATAATATGTGTCAGAGTAACGCTCATTCCTGGCAAGCGAAGAGTTGTCGTTTTCAAATTCCGCAATCTGCCTTTCGATTTTTTCCTTAAATATTACAGCTGTGGACTTTCTTACCTCAAGCTTTGTAGCCTTTGAAAAATCGGTAAAATCTTCAAGGCTAAGAGTAAGCGTAATTTCAGGAAGAAGAGTGTCAATTTTTATGTTAGAAATATTCTTTTGAGCAAGAGACAGCTCTGTATCGGTTTCAGTCTTTATCATTTTGAAGCCTCCGTCCGTGATATTGAAGAAGTAAGCCTTGCCTCTGATTTTTCCATAAGGCGGTTTTTGCGCACAGTTTTTCGCCTTTTAAACTCTGAGCGAAGATGGGCATTCTCCATAATTTTTGAAAGATAAAAAAGCTTCCCGCGGATCTCAGGAAAATCTTCCTCGCAGGGACGTTTTCTCCAGTCAAACGAAGTAAATCGCTGAATCATGGAATCAATTTCCTGTTTTATGAAAGACGGAATGGCAGCCTCATCCCCTAAAGTTACAGGCCGCACAGAGCGTGAAAATTCATCAAGATAGGAATTGAACACTTCAAGCCTTTTCTCGAAAGTGCCTCCATCATTTGTATAAATGCGGCAGTTTTCAATAGCTTCTATATATCCGGGATTTGTCTCATAAAGTTTCTGCTTAAAAGTTCGGCAGCCAAAAAGCTCATAAAGCATGCAGCCCAAAGAATACATATCCTGCGCACGTGCAAGCTCCTTCTCCGGCTGAAGGCCGCAAAGAATTTCCGGAGAGGCATAGCCGTCTGTTCCGTGCCATTTTTCAGGGTAAAGACGGATTTTCTCGCGGATATTCTTTTCTGCATAGCTTGAGGCAAAATCTATAAGTACAACACCGTCCTTTTGCCTGCCAGATTTTGCCATAAGATTTGAAGGCTTTAGGTCTCGGTGAAAGATTCCGTCACCGTGCACAGAACAGACTGCGTTAAGAATCTGGCAGAACAGCCTTAATCTCTTTGCATATTTTAAAAGCGAAGGATTGTTGTTGTCAAAAAAAGCCTTTTTAAGCTCAATATTCAGATTTTCTATTGCAAAATAGCTTACTGTGTGTGAAAAAGTTTTTCCGCCGGTTTCTATCTGAACAGGAGCACGCGAAAGTCGGTTTGTAACAACTGGCGTATGACGGTTTGATTTTAGCTCCGCAAGGATTTTATCTTCCCATTCAAAAAGCTTTTCGTAGTTTATATCGATGTCTATATCAGGAATTTCTGCAATCCGTTGGGAAAAAAGCGGATCAAGGCATTTCAGGACAACCTTTTTATCTGTAACGCCATCAACCGCACAGAACACAAAAGAAGAATGACCGTCCAGCTTCTTAAGCTTATTTTCATGCTGAAGCACATTCAAAAGCTCCAGCTCCTCAAAACGATCAAGTATAGCCTCTGATTTTTTTATTGCCTGAACAGCGCAAAAATTCAAATCTTCCTGACAGATGCTCTCGCCATCAGAATAATCGTCAAAATCAAAATAAAGCTGATTCTCATCTATACACAAATCCGCAACTCCCCGAATATCTGTTATTTTATAAGAAAATTATAACACAATTTAAGAAGGTTTGCAGGAAAAACCAGGTAAAAACATACCCAGTCCGCAGACAAATATAGTAACTAAATTTGAAAATATAGTTACTTTATTCGGTGAACTTAGTTACTTTGTTGGCTACCTCTTTCCAGCTTATGATTTCTTGTTCTAGCTTTACATTGTGTTTTAGCATATAGTCCAAAATTTCTATGTGTTTTTCTTTTGCAATTAATGAATCTGCTTTTCTTAAATCATTTTCTTCCAAAGGCTTTGTATAAGAAGAATATTTTTGCAGTTCAGATATGCCCATTTTATATGCTTTAAAATCTATTTGTGTTTTTGAACGCAGGTTGTCTAAAATAAAAAATCCGTCGGGATCAATGTCGCCAAAATGATAATATTCCTTGTCTGAATTCTGGCTGAAGATTTTATTCAAAAAAATCTGCTTCGCCCTGTTGTGATAACCTGACAAAAAAATAAAAAATGTGTCTGATTTTTTTATTCTGTTAAAAGAAGTCAAATTCTCAACTGTCATAATTTTCTTGTCAGTGATTCCAAAAGTTTTTATTTTGCTTATACTAGCTGAAGAAAGCGCAAGCGGAATATCGGAAAAAAGATTTATGCAATTTCCATTATCAAAAGTAACTATTCCACTTCCTTTAAAATATACATAAGACGGATTTGAAAAAATATTACATTCTTCAAGAATGGTCTTGTCCGCCTCTTTTTCATCCACGCAATTTTCCGCTAAAGAAGCAAAACGTTCATTCTGGCGCAAAATTTTTAGGACTTTTTTCTTATATTTTTCTTCCCATGTTTTTGAATTTGATAAAACTGAAATAGAAAGTTCCCGCTCCAAAATCTCATTTTTATTTTTCAAAATATAATTTAACAGTGCAACAATCTTTTTTGATTCTTCCTGAGCAAACTGAGATTTCTTTCCCGTTTCAAGCCGCTCTATCTGCTGCCTGCAAAAATCCTTTACAATCTGGACAGAATCTGAGTCATCATAAATTGCTGAATAAAAATCAATCTCTTCTTTTAATCTTGTATTCTTATCTTTTACACCAAGAATTTTCCGTATTCTATTCCAGTTTTCAGCTGTTGAAATGGCAGTTAACTTACTGATTCTGTCATCTTTTTTGGAAATTGCAACAAGTTCCATCTTTTCAAGAATTTCAAGGTCATTCTCAAAATCATGGATTTTATCAACATCTGCAAAATCGTTTGTATAATCTGGAAAGACTTTTTCAGGCGGAACGGAAAACGACTGTGTGATTTCATTATTTTCATTATACGTTTTGCTGGATTCATATTTTTTTAGAAGCAGTTCCAACGTCTTTTTTTGTTTTATTGAGAATGTCATATTATTTTTCAAAGCCTTCTATTGCTTTTGTGTATCGCCCATCCGTGTAAAGCGCAACAGTGTTACCGATATAGCGACTGATTGAATTTATTTTTTCAGGCGGAGCCGCATAAAACACCTGAAAATCATTGTCTTCCAGAAATTTGACCATCTGCTCAATGCGCTCTTTTGAAAGAGCCGAAAAAGCTTCGTCAATAAAAGCAATTCTTGCGCAAGTAACATTCTTTGGATAAAACTGCAAAAGGCTTGCTGCCAGAACAATAAAATACGGAGTCTGCTTTTCGCCGCCAGAAGCAGAGCCTTGTTTTTTAGACAAATCCGTTTCAGTAATTCCATCTCCTGAATTGCTTTTTATGAGCATATCATAGCTATAATAATTTCTATAATCTGAATAATCATTTTCATCTTCACTGGAAAGAATTTTATCCAGAAATTCCTGAACATCAGCATTGAGTTTTTCATCATTGCCAGCATTTGCGCTGAATAAATCAGGATTGCCTTGCAATGTTGAAAGATTGTCTAAAATTGTAAAAAATACTTGCCTGTCATTTTTCTGAATCATTTTGAACTGGTAAATATCTCGTCCAAATGGAATTTTCTTTAGTTCAGAATTTATTTTATCGATTTCATCTTTTGCTTTATCAATATTTTCTTTAAGCTCAGACACAAAATCATGCAGAAAAACATCTCTCAGTTTTACAGACTGTTCTTCAAGTTTGTCCTTTGCTTCATCGATTTTTACATTTGCTACATTTCTATATTGGTCACGGTAAAAAGAAATAAACTCAATGCCACGGTTTTCCAATGGCAAGTCTGAAAGTTTATTGTAGTCAAGCTGTATATTTTCAAGATTCCTCTTTGCATTTTCCACATCTGCATTTAACTGCTTCATGTGTTTTTCACCAATTACAATTGGACTTTTTCTTATGGCACTCTGCCGCTCATATTCATTATGCATTTCATTTTCAAGTTCAGGATGTCTTTTTAGAAGTTCTGAATATGATTCTTGCTTTAAATTTAATTCTGTCTCAAGCCGCGCAATTTCTTTTTGAACTGATTCAATTTTATTGGCATTTGTTGTTTCAGCTTTTATCGCGTCCTCGTTCTGTCTGCGAGCCTGATTATAATTTTTTTGCGCAAATTCAATTTCTTTCATTGCGGCAAGCATATCCGGGCTATTTTTAAGTTCTTGAATCTGAACAGCAATTTCATTTTTCTGCTTTTCAAGAGTTTTCAAACTTGCAGGTGAATCAAAATCGTAATAAGAAGAATCCCAATTTATATTTTCTATCAGTTTCTTTAGCTGCTCAGTTTTAGAAATCTCAGCATTTACTATATAAATAGAAGAAAGTAATTCTTCTTTTTCTTTTTTTGCCTGCTTAAGCTGAAACTCCACAACATTGTTTCCCATGCAGAATCGGGTTTTCCGTATATCCATAAGGCTTGCAGAATAACTTTTAGCAAGAGTTCCGTCCGCCATAATTCCGCCCTTTGGATATTCATGCAATTCTTCTTCAGAATTACAAAGATGTATTCCGTTCAACAAATAATTTGCATATCTTCTGGCAGCTTTGTTTTTTATATTCAAAACAGAGGAAGCGGAATTTTCTGCAACTTCGCTTTCAGGAATCTTATCAGACAGAACGACATTTGTCCTGAACAGCCGTTTTTCCCTCAAAATATTTAGTGCGGCACTGCAATATTCATCGTCTACAATTATGAAAAATCTTTTAGGGCCAAGAAATGTTTCAATGGCAGACCGCCATTTTTCATCGGTAAAGGATTCAACAAGCTCGGCGAAAAAACGCACCTGACTCTGTATACCACGCTTTTCAAATTCCAGTTTTATAATTCGTTTTGACTCTTCGGCTTCTTTTGGAAAAGTTACGATATTTGACTCAAGTTCTTTTATGCGTTTTTCAGCATCAGAAAGGCTTTCTTTTAATTCTTTTAGCCTGTCTTCTTTTCGTCCAATGTCTTTTATCAAAAGCTCGTGCTGATTTTTTGCCTTTTCTCCATAAGACAAGAACGACTGACGTTTTTCAGCGGAACTGAAATCAGTTTCCGCAAGATTTTCAAGAACTGTTTTTTCTTTTTCTTCTACAGTGATAAAATCTTTAAATGCGAATATTAGTGTTTTTAAGGCAAGCTGAATTTGCTTTAAACGCGATAAAGCTGATTCATTTTCAGCAATTTTTTTAGAGCAAAGAGACTCGTCATTTTCGAGTTTTTCAAGGCTTGACTTTACATCGGCATTTTTACTTTCTGCGTCTGAAAGCAATTTTCTTGCCTTTTCCAGATTTTCAGAGGCTTCCGCTTTTTTATCAACAAGATTATCTTTTTCAATCTGAAGATTTTTTAGCTCCAAGTTTTTATTGCTGATTTCAATTTTATTCTTATTGATATACTGAAACTCATATATCATTGAACGGAGATTTTTTGCCTTAAGCTGCTTTTCATATTCACAAGTTTTTTCTTCAATCTGTTCAAGCACATTTTTTCTTGTCTTTATATTCTCAAACATTGCCCGCGCTTCTTCATACAGTTTTTTTTGTTCGCGCAGAAGCTCAAGGGAATGGACTGGAATATCGGCTAAAACGGAATCCTGCAGGAATTTATCCACATTCCGCTCAGGATCAAAGGCTGTCATTTTCAAGAGTTTCTCTCTGAATTTTTTACTGTCTCCGCGTATTCCAAGAACCCGTTTTACTTGTTCAACAGCCTTGTCGCGTCCTAAAAAATCTCCAGCTTTTACAGGAACACCTTTTGCGGATAAATTATTTCTTGCAGTTGTAATAAAACGCTTTTGCTTAAGCGCATCTTTATCGTAAAAATTTATATCATCAAACTTGCAGTCATCAAATATGCACCACTTGCTTTCGGCGGCATCCTGCGGATTTTTCGATTCCATGCAGACAGCCACAACAAAATATTTTTTTGCAGCCGGATCAAAAAATTCCATGGCGATATAACTTGTAACAGCGTCTTTTCTTAAATATCTGTCAGCACCATTTGTTTTTCTGTCTCCGTGAATGTAGGCAGTAACATTACGGTCTTTGTCATCGGCAGCTTTATTAAACTGTCTGTTTGCTGTTAGAAGATAAAGCATGGCATCAAGAATCGTAGTTTTTCCAGTTCCATTTACGCCGGTGAAAAGCGTGGAAGAGCCGAGCTCTATTGTCTCATTCTGAAAGCAAGACCAGTTTATCAAAAGAAGCCGTTTGGCAGTTTTACGGTTTAACAGTTCTTTCATTGTGCGGCTCCGTTTTCTTGCGTCTCATCAAATTCTATATCAAAGGAATCGAAGTCTGATTCAGAAGTTTCATCTTTTGCATTTTCATAATCATGCAGATTCTGGTTTTTAAATTTTGATTCTGTATTACTT
The DNA here is from genome assembly GCA_963599585.1 of bacterium. GTDB lineage: Bacteria > Spirochaetota > Spirochaetia > Treponematales > Treponemataceae > Treponema_D. The sequence continues at coordinate 4,309 of CAVBXG010000064.1, read as the reverse complement.
ACCAAATCGGCAAACTCCTTTTCATCCAGCGCAAATTGAAGAGAAGGAAACAAAACTATACAAAAATCATTTGAGCCTATCTCCCCTTTTGGAGCAATCAGATTGAATTTTGCAAAAAGCCCCAAAATCTCAATCCAACGTCCTTTATCAATATTTCCGTTGAAATCATATTTATCAAGTTCAATTTTTATATCAGCCAAAGTAACTGTAATCTGCTTCGCCAACGAGCCGCTTTTTATTTTATCTGAATAAAGTGCCCAAAGACAGCATAAAACTATGGTTTCGGTTTTCTTAAAAGGATATTTGTTCACTGAAATTTTTGCACTTTCGCCAGTTCCTGTATAATTTTGCAGCATTACCACGCCGGCATCCTTTGACACTGAAATATCAAATCCCATATATGAAAAATATTTTGTCAAAAAATCTGAATATTTTGATGCAAAAAAATACATTCTGCGGTTATCTTCATCTTTATCGCGGACAATGAATGTTTTCTTTAAAAGAGTGCGGCAAACCCGCTGGAATAAAAGCTTTTCCTGAGATGTAAATGTAGAAGACCAATATTCATCAGCTGTCATTTTCTTGAAGCCTCCCATTTTCGCATTTTAAAGCTATCGCTTTGAATATATTCATCTGAAGAAGTAATATTCCAGCCGTTTTCTTTTGCATAGGTAAGAGCCGCAAGTGTTGAGAGCAGATTGTCCTTGTTTTCAACTGATTTAAGGGAACTTACAGGAAACGAAGAAAAATAGTTTTTCATTTTATCTTTGGAGTACGGATTGTCCGCCTCTTTTTTAAGCAAAGCAACTTGCCTTTTTTCTGCCTCCTCGCTTAACTCGTAATATTCATTTTCTGTATTTTGACTAAGAGAACTTGTTCTTCTTGGAATGTACAAAGAGCTTGTGTCGATGAATTCGTTTGTCTGTATGCAAAACAAGTTCTGAAGATTTTCATCGTTTATATCATCATTTTTTATAAGAATTCGCAAAGCTTGTTCAACACATCCTTTTAAGTCAAATCCTTTATTTCTTAACATTCTTTCGCGCGCAATTGCAATTCTTATATAAGTGTTTATTTTTTGCTTTATGTCTTCCATTATTTTGTTGTAATCATCATGCAGGAAAGTTTTTGTGGAATCTATCATTTCAGAAATTCTGTCTTCGGCTTCTGTTTTTTCAATCTTCTCTTCACTCATAAGATTCTGCACAATAAGCTCAAAAGACTCACCCTTTAATTTTTCTAGCTCCTGCGTGATAAAATTTCTGTAAAGATGAATATTCTGCTGCTTTACAAGCCGTGAATACTCCCGGATAAATTCCCCATCGCAATATTTGATTATGTTTTCAGTAAGGCTTACAAGATTTCCTTCGTGAAGCATAGTCTCAATTATTTTCTTGATTGATGTTGAAAGTTTTTTAAGAGAAGACGAAAGAGCCTTCGCATCTTCAAAAGCCGGTCTTAAAAGCAGACTGTACGGTTCATTTTTCTGTTCTTTTGTCTGATATTTTAATCGATTGTAAATATTTAAAATGAAGTTTGAATATTCCGGACGTTTTGGTTTTGAAAGCCTTTCTAAAAATTCTGCAAGGGCAATGCCGTTATCAGTCATTACAATATATTTTTCAAAAGTTATATCATCAGTTTCTTCTTCGATGTAGCCAGACGCAACAAATTTTCTGATTATAAAATTAGCCTGGTCGTTTCCTGTAGCTAAATCTTCTGTGCCGTCTTCTTTTAGTTCTATATGATTTTGCAAAAGGTAAATAACTAGAGAATCCCGTATGTCTGTTCTTGGCAATCTATATGAAACCGCACTGCTATACTGCTCATAAATCGCACCAAGGCAACCGGCATAGGCTCTGTGGTTTGCGGAGCTTGCAAGGCAGTTAAAAAATCCATCAGGAATAGAATCAAAAACATTCATATAATAGACCTTATTTTATAATACCACAGATTTATTGTGAATTGGTAAAAAACAGGATGATTTTTAAAGAAGTCATTTTTCTACTGAAAACTTTCTTGATTTTCACAAAAGTTTTCACTTCTACTGAAAACTTTGTTGATTTTTATAAAAGTTTTCAGTAGAATTTGGTTATGATAAACAGAGAGCGGTACATAGAAAAAATCCGGCCGTTTTATGAAAGCGACTTGATAAAGGTAATTACAGGAATCAGGCGGTGCGGAAAATCGGTTGTCCTTGAGCGGGTAAAAAATGAACTTGCGGCACAGGGAAAAAACATCATTCATTTGAACTTCGAGCTGCGTTCTGTCTCCTCAAAAATCACAGATGATGAAGAACTCATCTATTATATAGAAGAAAAAATTAAAACAAGAGCAGATGAGAAATGGTACATTTTTCTGGATGAAGTTCAGTCCGTAAAAAACTGGAATCTTGCCTGCAAGTCGCTCCGGCTTGAAAACACTTCGATTTTCATAACCGGCTCAAATTCAAAACTTCTGTCAAAAGAATTCACAAAAGAGCTGAGCGGCCGCTACGTTTCGTTCACAATCCGACCTTTTGTCTACAAGGAAATTCAAGAATATGCGACGGAACTTGGCAAGGAAGTTTCCATAAATGACTATTTGATTTACGGAGGTTTTCCAAAAAGGTTTGAATTTCCAGACAATGAGTCGATGCTGCGTTACCTGAACGACCTTGACCAGACAATTGTCCTGAATGACATAATCAACCGCTATAAAATCCGCAAGGAAGAGATTTTTACGAAACTCGTTGATTTTGTGCTTATTTCGAACGCCCGAATTTTCAGCTCAAATTCCGTGCACAATTATCTGAAGTCGCAGAAAATCGAATGTTCTGTGAACACCGTGATGAAATATCTTGATTATCTGGAAGAAGCTTACGTCATCCGAAAAATTCCGCAGTATTCCACAAAAGCAAAAAAACGCCTCGACTTTTACACAAAACTCTACGATGAGGATGTCGCATTCAACTCAATCCGACAGACGAACGGAAGGTTTGACCTTACACACAATCTTGAAAATGTTGTCTACAATGAGCTTGTCTTTATGGACTACTCGCTGAATGTTCTGAATATAGACGGAAAAGAAATTGACTTTTTGGCTGCAAAAAACAACAAAGAATATCTTGTGCAAATCGCCTACAGCGTTGCGGAAGATTCAACTTACGAACGCGAATTCGCACCTTTCGCCACCGCCGACAACAGCCGAAAAAAAATACTGATTACAAACGACGAAAACGATTTTTCAACAAGCACCGTGCAGCATATCAGGCTAAAGGATTTTCTTGAGATGAAGGATTTGGAAGAGTTAATAAAATAGGATATGAAAAATTAAAAGAATGAACTTGCGTTACAGATAGATTTTTTTCAAATATTCCCACGAAAAAACAGGCAAAACCACACTGTCATCAGTGCAACCTTGCCTATTTAAGAACTACATACAGTGCGTCAAATGAAAGCCTTTTATTTCATTGCAGCTATAAATCTTTAGCGAAATATGTTGTTCCGCCTCTGATTTCATCCGCTGTTTTTCTGCTGAAACAAACATCACTTTTCATGTACTTTCCATCATCTTTTTTTAGATGAATTATTGCTTTTGTTGGCTGGATTCTGCGGATTCATTTGCCAGCCTCTATTTCCTTGATTCTGACAGCGTTGCAAGTTCTGTCCAGAAGTTCCTTTGTTTGCATTTGAAATGTTCGCCGCATTGTTCGCAGGTGAAATGTGTGTTTTTGCCATATTTACTCCTATAAAAATGTTATCTCCTTTAATTTAAGGACATATAAAAAGTACAATGAAATCCGTTTCTTTTATGCACCATTTTTAAGGGAATATTTTTTTAGCCTGTTTTTATGCTATAATTCTAATATGGAGCAGAAAAAAATCATTTACGGAAATGTTACGTTAAGTCAATTGACTCATTTTGCAGTTGAAATATGCGGAAAAGACGCCTTAATGCAAAATGGATTTGTAACAGATTCTGAACTAAACGATGCCTATAAAGAAAAAGGCTCTTATTTAAAATTCCGATACACAGACAAAGATTCATTGTTCAAAAAAATTTACCAGTTTTTCTCCGAACTGGAAAAAGAATTTGAAATTCCGCTTCATAAGACAGAAAAAAATCACTTGACGGAAAATATTTTGAAGAAGTTGAACTCAGCGATTTTCAGCATTTTTATTCACACATTATCTGGTCATTTATAATTCAAATTTGCGGAACTAGACCTTTTGAAAACACACAGAACAATCTTTCTAAAAAAATAGTTTATGATTGTCTTTTGAAACAACCTACATCTTACTTTATCGAATACATAGAGCTTGCAAGC
>CAVBXG010000063.1:0-14423 GCA_963599585.1 bacterium | reverse complement strand
TCTTTTTCTTTTGTTTTGGCCAACATTGTACTCCTCCTATAGAGTATCATTTTTTGTTAGCCATTTACACACTTTATTTTACAGGGGCTAAATAGAAGACAAGGGTGAACTAAATGACCTTTGTGGAAATAATAATTGTCATCAAGCTGATTCTGCCAGTAGCGCACATCGAACATATCGCCGTACTGCGAGCGGAAAACTCCGAATGAACATTTTTCAACAACTCCAGAAACTTGCGAAAAAACTTCAGTTCCCAAAAAAACAAATAAAAATGAAAAGACACCTGCAGCCTTCAAGTTTTTTAATCTCAATCCGAACGTAAATTTAAAACACCAAAACTTTTGTAATTTAAAAAAAGTCCAAAAAAGCGTGTCAAAACAAAAACACCAAGCACGCATTTCCACTACAAATCAAATGCAACTTATGGACAATTTATTCGCTCAATATACTACACAAGATTTCTTTCGGCAAGCACCTTCGGATTTGAAGAAATTCAGCGGGCAAGGCGCGACTGCAAAAAGTTCATCGCAAAATGCGAAAGCACAATCATTCCGGCAGTCATTCCAAGATTCTCGCCGATGCAGACAAAAATATTCGGTGCGGAAAGTTTCCACGTGTTCATCCAAAAAAGATAAACGTAAAGCTGGCTGTGGACAATGCAGAAAATTCCGAGTGCGAAAATCAAAATCCACAGAATCTGCAAAATTACAAAGCACGCTGAATTTTTTCCGTTCGCAGATTTTTTGCCATTTGCCGCCGACTCAAGTTTTTTCAGTTTTGAATGAAGATGAAGCCCCAAGTGAAATCCCATCACCAAAAATCCCCAGGAACATGAAAAAGTGTGCAGCGGATGGCTCCAAAAAGTCATATTAATAGAAGAAAACATGAAAATTGTGCCGCTCATCATAATCGAGCTGAACGCCATCAAAATCATAAGCACAAACAAAAGCCACGCAGTCGCGCTGAACAAAATCCGAACGGAATTATATTTTCCGCGCAAAGTTGAACGGTAAAATCCGCCGTTCAAAATATGGTGCAAAACGAACAACATAAAAAGCGCAACCCCGAAAATTCCATGTGCCGAAAGATTCCGCACAACCTCGTGACTCATCAGAAAAATAAAATCCGCGAACATCAGAATGTCGGTGATGATTTTAAGAGTCTTTTTTACGTGCATTTTAGATTCCTTTTAAGCTGTCGTTTTCAAAAAGAATATCAGAAAACGCGGAAAAGTAAAAATAGTTTGTTGGAATATCATGTTATGCGCAATAATCTGCATTGCAAACCTTGAGCTTGTCCGAAATTTTGAGCTTGCTTGGTATCTTGGAAAATGGTACGAAATTGGAAGGTTTGATTTCAACTGAGAAAAAAAATCTGAAAAATGTTAATGCCGACTAATCGCTGAACAAAAACGGCACTGTCAAGGTTGTAAATTCCGGATACGATTATGTTAGCAAAAAGCAGAAGCAGTCCGTGGGAAAGGCGAAAATTGCCGGGAGTCAAAATGCCGGCAGCCTTAAAGTGTCGTTTTTCGGACCGTTTTACAGCGAGTACAAAATTACTAGCATTCTCGTTGTGCAAAAATTTCATTTCTCTCCCAGCATATTTTCCGCTTATGAAATTTCTGCATTGTCCGCCAAAACGCATTTTCTGCAAATGAAATTATTTCATAAACCGGCAAAATCCGTTTTCTTGAAACGCAGTGATTTCATTCGTTGCCCAAGCCGTTTTCAGCTTATGAAATTTTTGTAAAATCCTCCAAACGCTCCTTATTTCCAATAAAAAATCCGCCCAACCCTTTTTATATGCTCAATCAAATCTTGGTTTGTGAATTTTGAGAAAATCGATATGCCAACTTTTATCGGAAGCAAGGAATCGTCTAAATCGTTTACAAGTTTTAAAAAAATTAACTCACATTATTTCACAACATAATTTCCGTCGGAAGTTTCTGAAATTGTAAGCGTGGTTGCGTGTTTTATTCTGCGGTCGTAGGTTGCCTTTAGATACATTTCGTTAGTCTGCAAATTTGCACCCGAAAAGAATTCGATTTTTGTAACTTCCTGCCCGCAGTTTATTGTTACGGTTTTTCCGGGATTAATCGGTTCATAGGATTTTGTTGAATCGTCAAATGTGAATTTGACTACAAACGCAGTGTCTTTTGTGCTGTCCTTTATGCTAAGCTCAAAACTTTCATCCGTTCCAAAATAGCAGGCGGAAAAGACAACTGCGGCTGCGATCAATGCAATAAAAATCAAAATTCACTTTTTCATTTTCAGTTTATCCAATAAGTGTGCTTTGACCAAACATATTGTCATCTTCAGGCTTGACCCGGAGATGACATTTTCACTTTACACATTGAACTGATTTATATGCTCGCCGATTTCGCTGATGTTCGCCTTCATTTTTCCGGAAACATCAGACAGCGCGCTTGTTGTTTCGTTGATGGCTTTTGTTCCCTGGGTCATTTCTTCCATGCTGTTTTTTATCATTGTCATCGCATTCTGAAGAACTTGAACATCGTTAAGAATTTTCTCGCTCTTTTCTGTCATTGAGCCAGCCGCGTCGCGCACTTCATTTGTGCTGTCTTGCATTGTGTGCAGGGCTTCGCTTATCTGCGATGAGCCTAAAGTCTGTTCTTCCATCGCGCTTTTTATCTGGCGCACAAGCTGGTCAGTTCCGTTCAGTTCTTCCGCGACCGCCGTAAATGCAGTGTTTGAATTTTCGCTCATTGAAACGCAGCTTTGGATTGAATCGCTTATGTTGTTCAGCTGTTTTCCAATCGCCGTTGACTGGCTTGAGGAAGTTTCTGAAAGTTTTCTGATTTCGTCCGCAACTACGCTGAAACCTTTTCCCGCTTCTCCTGCGTGCGCCGCCTCAATTGCCGCGTTCATTGCAAGAAGATTTGTCTGTTCCGCGATTGACGCGATTATCGTGTTTGCGTCATGCAGCATTTCAGACTGCTTTTCAATCTGCTCGATTTTTTCATTCACTTCTTTCTGACGCTGAATTCCTGTGCTTATGTTTTCCGTAAGCGAATTAAAACTTTCCGCCATTTTTTCAACTGAAGAATTTACGGAATTGATATTTCCCATCATCTGCTCAACTGCCGCCGAAGCCTGAGTTACGCCGCTCGACTGGTTTTCAATCATTTTTTCAAGCTTGCTGATGTCGTCTGAAATTCCTTGAACCGCCACAGCCGTTTCTGTTACCGATTCAGATTCCTTGTCAATCTGATTTCCTGCGCTGTTTATGTTCGCAAGAATTTCTGTAACGGAAGAAGCAGTTTCTGTTGAAGAATTTTCAAGAGTTACGCCAGCCTCGGAAAGTTGCTTGCTAGAATTTTTTATTTCAACAACAATGTTCTGCAATTTGTCCGCAAAACTGTTGAAACTTTCTGCGATTGTATTGAACTCAAGAAGATTTGACGGCTTGATTCGTTTTGTAAGATCCGCGTTTCCGTTCGCAATGTCGTATACAGATTTGTCAACTATTTCCAGCGGATGTATTATCGCCTTCAATACAATGCAGTAGAAAATAACCGCCACAGCAACAAGAATCGCCAATGTTACAATAATCATCATATTTATCATTGAGCGGTACATATTTTGAATTTCTTGTTTTTTGCCGGAAATCTGATTCTGAATGTCATCGTAATAATTTCCAGTTGAAATCATCCAGCCCCACGGTTCAAAAATTCCAGAATATGCAAGTTTTGGCGCAACAGTAACTCCATCAGACTTTGTGAACATAAACTGATTGAATCCGCCGCCAGAAGAGCAAGCCTTGAAAATTTCCTGAATAATTTTTACGCCGTTGGAATCCGTAAGGTTGAACCGGTTTGCGCCTTCATTTTTAACAAGAATCGGATGCATTACAAGAATGTAATCCCTGTCATCAATCCAGAAATATCCTGTGGCGTCATCCCTGTATCTCATTGCGCGGACAGTTTCTTTTGCGTTGAATTTTGCCTGTTCCTCTGAAATTTCTCCAGCCTGAAATCTGTCGTATTCCTTTTTTATTACTGAAATAGCGGCTTGAACCTGCGACTTTATTTCAATCTTGTAGCCGTAGTCCATCGCATTTTCATAGTCAGTGTATGCCGATTTTGAAGTTCTGCTGATGTAGTGAAGTCCCACAGAACCTATCGCCGCCGAAATTACAATTGAAAAAATAACGCTTAAAATTACAAGAGTGAATTTGAGTGATAATTTCTTTTTCATAAAATCTCCGATAAAAAATTTGAATGTTTCATGGAAAATTTTTATTAAAATCCTTATGGTTTTCTTTAAATATTGAAGAATATTATAACACTTTGTTCGATTTGTAGCAAAGTTTAAATTTAAAAAGGTAGAGTGATGAATTTTTATAGAAGAAAAAAGTTGTTTTTGATAAAATTGATTTTATGGAACAGGACATTCGTTGGAAGCAGAGATTTCAAAACTATTGCAATGCGCTGGAAAATTTTTCAGAAGCCATAGAACTTTCATCAAGAAGAGATTTGTCTAAGCTTGAAAAACAAGGACTTATCCAGAGCTTTGAATTTACGCAGGAACTTTCATGGAAAGTTTTAAAAGATTATTTGGAATACAAAGGCGCGGCTTCCCAGATAATCGGCTCAAAGGATGCGGTAAGAAATGCCTATTCCGTTGGGCTTATAAAAAATGGCGATATCTGGATGGATATGATTGCCAGCAGAAATTTGTCGAGCCACGCTTACGATGAAGATTCTGTTCAGCAGATAATTGACAAGTGCATTTTGGATTATCATAAGGAATTTTTAGATTTAAAAGAAACTCTGGAAAAGAAATTGTAATGGCTTTTGGACTGACTTTAAAACAAGAAAAAATCATAAACGAAATATTCGCAAAATATCCGCAGATAAAAAAAGTCGTTGTTTACGGAAGTCGCGCAAAAGGAAATTTCCGCGAGGGCTCAGACATAGACTTAACAATAGTTGAAGAAGAAATTCCAAGTTCTATTCTTTTAAAACTTGTAAATGATTTTGACGATTCCTTGCTTCCGATAAAAGTTGATATATCGATTTTTTCAAAACTCACAAACCAAGATTTGACTGAGCATATAAAAAGGGTTGGAAAAATTTTTTATCAGAAATAATGAGCGTTGAGAAAATCCCCGAATTGTGCTAATCTCTTCCATATATTTATCTTAAGAACAATTCGAGGGCAACATGAAACTTTGGGAAAAAGGTGCTTTTCTTTCGGGCGGAAAACTGATTTGTTCCGTTCCGGGCAAAAATCCTGCTGACTGTGCGAAAAACACAATCGCTTATTCAATCTTGCAGAAACACAACACTTCTGGCGACGCTTCTAAACTGAAAATCAAATTTGACAAAATCACTTCACACGATATTACTTATGTTGGAATTATTCAGACGGCGCGGGCTTCCGGGCTTGAGAAATTTCCGATTCCTTATGTTCTGACTAACTGCCACAATTCGCTTTGCGCGGTTGGCGGAACAATCAACGAGGATGACCACATGTTTGGTCTGACTTGCGCGCAGAAATATGGCGGAATTTATGTTCCTCCGCATCAGGCTGTAATCCACCAGTTTGCGCGCGAGATGCTTGCAAAGTGCGGCGACATGATTCTGGGTTCTGACAGCCACACCCGATACGGCGCGCTTGGAACCATGGCGATTGGCGAGGGCGGCGGCGAGCTTGCAAAGCAGCTTTTGGGAAAGACTTACGATGTGAATATGCCGGGCGTTATCGCGGTTTATCTGACTGGCTCTCCTGTCTCAGGCGTTGGTCCGCAGGATGTTGCGCTTGCGATTATCAAGGCTGTTTTTGCGAACGGATACGTCAAGAACAAGGTGATGGAATTTGTGGGGCCTGGAGTTGCGAATCTTTCCGCTGACTTTAGAATCGGCGTTGATGTTATGACGACTGAGACAACTTGTCTTTCTTCAATTTGGTCAACTGACGAGAAAATCCGCGAGTTCTATTCAATCCACGGAAGGGAAGGCGACTACAAGGAGCTGAATCCGGGGGCTGACGCTTATTACGACGGCGCGATTGAGCTTGATTTGGGTGAAATCCGCCCGATGATTGCGATGCCGTTCCATCCTTCTTGCGCTTATACAATCGAGGAAGTGAACAAGAATCTTATGGATATTCTTGACGAGACTGAAAAACGCGCAAAAGTCTCGTTCGGCGACAAGGTTAAATATTCCCTTAAGAACAAGGTGATTGACGGAAAACTTTACATTGACCAGGGCGTTATTGCAGGATGCGCCGGCGGCGGATTTGAGAACATCTGCGCAGCTGCCGACATCTTGAAGGGAAAGGACACTGGAAACGGAAAATTCCTTCTGAACGTTTATCCTGCCTCAATGCCGGTCTACATGGAGCTTATGAAGAACGGCGCGTTCGCCTCGCTTGTTGACGCTGGCGCAATCATCAAGACTGCTTTCTGCGGACCTTGCTTTGGCGCGGGCGACACTCCTGCTAACGGCGCGTTCTCTATCCGCCATTCAACAAGAAACTTCCCGAACCGCGAAGGCTCGAAAATCCAGAATGGACAGATTGCCTCTGTTGCCCTTATGGATGCCCGCTCAATCGCAGCGACTGCCGCGAACAAGGGATTCCTTACAGCTGCAACAGACCTGGCTGACGGCGAGTTCAGCAAGAAAAAATATTTCTTTGACAAGACAATCTACGAGAAGCGCGTTTACGACTCAAAAGGCGTTGCTCATCCGGAAGTTCAGATTCAGTTCGGACCGAACATCAAGGACTGGCCGGAGATGCAGCCGCTTTCAGACGACATTTTGCTCAAGGTTGTATCAGAAATCCACGACCCGGTTACGACAACGGACGAGCTTATTCCTTCGGGCGAGACTTCAAGCTTCCGCTCAAATCCTTTGGGGCTTGCCGAGTTCACTTTGAGCCGGAAAGATCCTGCATACGTTGGACGTGCTAAGGCTGTGCTCGACAGGTCGGAAGAGGTCAAGGCGGAAGTGAAGCGCGCGGAAAAAATCCTTGAGGAAAAATATCCTGAGTTCAAGGGAAGAATTGAAAAAGCCGGTCTTGGCTCTACAATTTACGCTGTTAAGCCGGGCGACGGCTCAGCGCGCGAGCAGGCGGCAAGCTGCCAGAGAGTTCTTGGGGCAAGCGCGAACATTGCAAGCGACTACGCCACAAAACGCTACCGCTCGAACCTTATCAACTGGGGAATGATTCCGTTCCTTTACAAGCAGGGCGATACTGCGGCGACAGAAAATCTTCCGTTTGCGAACGGCGACTACATTTTTGTTCCGGGCGCAAAGAAGATGATTGCAGAAAAGCTTCCGAGCATAAAAGCCTACGCAGTCCGCGCTGACAGCACAACCGCCGAGTTCGACCTTGCAACCGGCGACATGACCGACGACGAGCGAAAGATTATTCAGGCAGGATGCTTGATTAACTTTTACAGGGGATAAGGGGGAAAGGAAGCCGTGCTGTTTAAGGCTTGATTTTTCAAATTGCAACTGAAAAGCTCTGTTTTGCTGATGTGAAACAGGGCTTTTTTTATGTGTATTCTTGCAAGAAAATAACAACTTGCCATTTTGATGCAAAATAATTCCTATGTTACCTAATGTGTGTGTGTGGAAATTAACTTCTAAATAGTTTTAATCACCTTCATCAAAACATGTTTGGCATATATCGGTTTCAGAAGAATTTTCTGCACCACAATAAGGACAAGTCCAGATTGAATCTTGTTCTGAGGTTTCATTGAAAATAAAATACAACATGTCATAAGCTGCGGCTTTCTTAGAATCCAACTTGGAATATTTTTCGCCTATTCCTCTATTATCGTAGTCTTCTTTATCTTCATAAGTTGCAATGCAGCAGTAGCAAGTCCAAAGTTGCTGTCCATCTTCTTGCGTTTCATTTTTAAATTTATAGTCTGGTTTTGTGATATATCCTTTTTGATACAACATATTCAGTTGCGAAACCGCTTTGTCAAATTCTGGTTCTCCAACTTCCTGCTTCATATCATAAATATTGCAGTCATCCATTGCATTTTTGCAGGCTTCCATTTTAGCGACTTCAAAAGATTTTCCTTTTCCTTCGGAATAAATATTTAAACTGGGAATTTCTAATTTGCAAGTAACAGGGGAAGAATAATTGATTCTTTTGAATGACGGCACAACATCATAGTCGTTGCAGAATTCATAAATTTCATTTATATAGTCTTTCTCAAAATCATACATTTCATATAAATTGTGGCAGACTTTTTTTATTGTCTCGTATTGATTTGAAATATTATATTGCGAAATATAATTTATTTGATTTGTTTGCTTCTCTGTATCGGCTTTTACCGCACCAATAATCGCTTCAAAAACATCTTCCAAAATTGAATCACTGTCTGTCGCGTTATTGTTTAAGTCGCTTTTTCCTAAAAGAATAAATTGGTCTAATTGCTTAAGTCGCATACATCGGGCAAGACTTTCTTTTTTGATATAGTTTTTGCGGATTTCTGAAAGTACTCCAACTTTTTTCTTTGATGTGAGCTGATTATTCTGTTTTCTGTCAGGATAAACTGTGAATGAATCATAAAGCCAGTCAGACATGAATTTATAAAGTTCCGCATCACCGTAAAATTCAAGAATGTCATTATCTGCAAAATCCGGATTTTCTGCACCAAAAGATTTACTCGTAAATGCTTGAATCAACAGGTTTTTGTCTCGGAAGTTATGTCCAATTTTTTCTTCAATAAAACCAAGATTAGAACGTAAATGTTCCCAAGTGTTTTTTGTAGTATCCATACTACGCCTCCAAAAGTAAGTTGAAGACACTTGTCGCCAAGAGAAAAATAAAATAGTAATGTAATTTTCAGCGTTTTTTACAAAAAAGAAGAGATAAACAAATGATAAATAATCGCCTTACTGAACGTAACAACTTTTATTTGGCATTTTTTCAACTCGATTTTTTTGCTCAAGTGCCTAATTATTTATAGTTGAAAATGAAAAATAATTCAAGAGAGGTTATTTTTATGACTTGATAAAATAGAATATACATTGTATATACTGAATATATGGAGGCGTATTATGCAAACTATAGTTCAGAAATGGGGCAATAACCTCGGTTTAAGAATCCCCGCTCTCTGGGCAAAAGACAACAATGTAAGAAGTGGCAGTAAAATTGAGGTGATTGCTGAAAAAGGAAAAATAATCATTCTTCCTCAGAAAAAATTACTTGATGATATATTGGCTATGGTAACGCCAGAAAACATTCATTCAGAAGTTTCAACAGGCAATGCTGTAGGAAAAGAAGAATGGTAAAATCAAAATATATTCCTGAAAAAGGTGACTTGGTCTGGCTGGATTTTGATCTGCAGACTGGACACGAACAAAAAGGTCGCCGTCCTGCAGTTTGCGTTTCCCAGAAAAAATACAATCAGAAAATAGGTCTCGCCTTATTCTGTCCTGTTACAAGTCATATAAAAGGCTACCCTTTTGAAATCGTGCTGGAGAATCATTCTATCAATGGCTGCATTTTAAGCGACCAGGTAAAAAATCTTGACTGGATTAAAAAAACTGTGATTTTATAGAAAAGGCAACCGAGGAAGAAATAAATTCTGTTGTTGATAATATAAAGCTGATGATTGAATAAAGTTTTTTTGTGTTCTGAAAAACATATTTAGTCTGTTGCAGATACTAATTTAGGGAGGAAAATTATTATGAACTATAAGCTTGAAAAGAATGAATTAGAGCAAAGTGAATCTTATTTAAAAAATGAAAAAATAATTGGAATAAAAGATATATTTAATAAACATACAATTTTTGCTTTAATTTTTGCTATAGCAATGATTGTTATAGCGATTTTTGTAAAGAACACTGAGCATTTTGTTTTAAAATTTGTTTATATAATAGTATTGTTTGCTGGATATGTTTATATTATTGTAGGATTCGTTAAAATTTCAAAACTTGCTGCTAATGAAAACAGAAATTCATACAAAACTGTTGTTTCTTCATTTTTTGATGAAACCTGCAGAAATGAAAAATTCTATAATGAATGTTTTAAACCTTTATATGAAAAGGATAGAAAATGTTTCAATGATTTTAATGAATTTTTGGAACAAGTTATTTCTGAAAAAAATAAGAATAACGAAAGAATTTTTAGAGGAATTCAAGTTGCCGGTCCTCTTTCTTGTATATATTTACTTTTTGAAACTTTGTCAAAATTAAAAGCGAATGGATTTCATTCTGAATATGAATTTGTGACTTTATTGCTTCCGTTTGTATTCTACATAGTTTCTGTTATAGAGCAAAAAAAGTTGAACAGATTGCATATAATAAATAGAATAATAGATAATTCTTTAATGAAATATAATTCAGAGAATTAAAAACAAGGTGGAACGTCGAAATGTTTTATTTTGGCGTTTTAAAATGTCAATTGTATGGAAATTTATTGTACTTTCAGTTTTCTCACACGCTCATAGCCATCTTCTCCGTAATCGTTAGCACGATTTCCTGATCGCGCTTTGAAAGCCTTGAAAAGTCTCTTATAAGAACGTTTAGTTTTGCGAGGTTTTCCTTGTTCTGCGCACATGTCGGATTCTGATTTTGAAAAGAAAAATTTTCGCCTGTAACAAGATATTCAACCGAAACATTTAGAGTTCGCGCGATTTTAACCGCAATGTCCGCTGGCGGAATCACCTGCCGTGCGCTCAGATAGCAGTCCAAAGTGGGCTTTGGAATTCCTGTCGCAACAGCAAGCTCCTTAACCTTCATGTCCTGATAATCAAGTTCTTCCCTCAGATTTTCCCTAAAAGTTTTTGGCATAGCTTTATATTAATAACATTTTACAATTTCTCTCTTGTTAATAATGATAAATCATAATATAATCCTAAGTTGATAATGAGATGTCATAAATGATATTGCGTAATTCTCATTATTATTCTTGATTTTGGAGATTATTTTGACCCGGCACGCCATTCTTTGCGGTTCCGCGCCAGACGGATTCACGCAGAAAAAAATAAACGAAATGCACGATTTTCTCACAAGTGAAGCCGGCGGCTTTTGGGCGGAAAAAGAAATAACAATTTTCCCGAATGGCGTTGACGAGGCGATGCTTTCTTTTGTGCTTGAACGGCTCAATGCGGACAAAACTGAACAAATTCTTCTATATATATGCACTTTGTCGCCGGTTGCGGATGAGGATAAATCTGTGTGGCTGAGTGAAGATGAAATTCATAAAAGTGTGATTGAAGCTTTCTGTGCGGATGGTTGCGGCCAGGTGATTTATGACTGTGGAAGGGAATTTGTGAAGGAGGAAGAAATGGGACTGGAAGAAGAGGTTCTTGAAGGCAAAATAACTTCACTTTCATTTTCGAGAGCGGGAGAGAAAAATTGAAACGCATAATAACCTACGGAACATTTGACCTGCTCCATTACGGACACATAAATCTTCTGCGTCGGGCAAAGGCTTTGGGCGACTATCTTGTTGTGGGGCTTTCAACGGACGAGTTCAACTGGAACTCAAAGCACAAGAAATGCTATTTCAGCTATGAGAAGCGCAAGCAGCTTCTTGAGTCAATCCGCTATGTTGACCTTGTTATCCCGGAAGAGAACTGGGAACAGAAGAAAAACGATGTTGAACTTTATAAAATCGACACGTTTGTAATCGGCGATGACTGGAAAGGCAAGTTTGATTTCTTGAAAGAGCAGTGCGAGGTTGTCTATCTTGAGCGCACTCCGGAAATTTCCACGACGCAGATAAAACGTGACTTGGAGAAGCTTAACTAAGATGGGCGAGAGCGAGAAGAATCTTGCGAAAAACACATTCTTTCTCTATGTGATGCAGATAAGCGGATATGTTTTTCCAGTCCTTACTTTTCCGTATCTGACAAGAATTCTTGGACCTGCGAACTACGGCGTAGTTGTTTTTGCGAATGCCGCTATGGCTTATTTCCAGATGCTTCTGGAATTCGGCTTTATTCTGTCTGCGACCAGCGAAATTTCATTGCACAGGGATGACATTCAGAAAGTTCAGAAAATCACATTCAGCGTTATATGGGCGAAAGTCTTTCTTTCTGTTGCTGGGGCTTTTGTTCTCTTTTTCTGCATTGCTTTTGTTGAAAAATTCAGGGAATACAGCCTGTTCTTTGTTCTCTCGTATATCGGGATTTTTCTGACAATTTTTCTTCCTGATTTCTTGTTCCGCGGGATTGAGCGTATGAGCATTCTGACCTACCGGGTTATTGCCGCAAAATTTGTCTATACACTCTGCATTTTTGTTCTCATTCATAAAGCTTCGGATTTTATTTTTGTTCCTGTGGCGGTTATTGTTTCAAATCTTGTGGCGGTGGTTCTTACTTGGCTTGAAATCTTGAAAAAGCTGAAGCTGAAATTTGTCTTTGTGTGCTTGAAAGACATTTTTGCCGAGCTAAAAAAATCCTCCGTTTTCTTTCTTTCAAGAATCGCGGTGAGCATGTACCAGACGCTCAACACGATTCTTTTGGGATTCCGTTTTCCATCTGAAAATCTTGCCCTGTACGGAGCTTCAAACAATCTGATTTCCTGCGGAAGAAGTTTGCTTTCTCCAGTTTCTGACAGCATTTATCCGTACATGGTCAAGAACAAGAATTACAGGCTTGTGAAAAAACTAATTCTGGTTCTTGAGCCGCTGATAATAGCCGGATGTGTCCTGCTTTATTTTATTGCGCCATGGTTTATCCGAGTGTTTTGCGGAGCCGGATACGAAAACGCTGTGCCGGTTTTTAGAGCAATGCTGCCGCTCATTGTTATTTCCTTGCCGACATATCTTTTCGGCTATCCGCTGATGGGCGCGCTTGGAATTTTGAATGTTGCGAATATGAGCGTTATCGCAGGCTCTGTTTTTCATGTCGCAGGGCTTGCAATTCTTTTCCTCTTTGGAAAGTTGTCTTTTATTCCGATCGCTTTCCTTACTTTTGGAACTGAAATAGTTGTGTTCAGCATACGTGTGTTTTTCGGAGTTAAGAAACTTGCAATAAAAAATCTTGGAGCAAAAAATGAATAAGAAAAATCTTCCTTTGCCGGTGAAAATTTTGCGGCGCGGCTTTATTACGCTTTTCAATATTATGGAGCTGCCGTTTTATTATCTTTTCGGACTTTTTCCGCGCAACAAGAATCTTTGGATTTTCTGTTCCTGGTTCGGGCAGCGTTATTCCGACAACTCGCGTATGTTTTTTGAGTACGTGAACAAAAATCACCCGGAGATAAAAACTGTCTGGCTTTCAAAGAACAAGGATGTTGTGAAGAAACTCCGTGCGGAAGGCAGAAATGCTTTTTCTTCTTATTCTGTTGCAGGGCTTTTCTGTTCCTTGCGCGCGTCGAAAATATTTTCCACCACAGGCGGCGAGATGAGCCTGTTTTTCTGTAGAAACGCCGAGCATTACGCCTTGTGGCACGGAATGCCGTTAAAGAAAATCCTGAACGACGACACAAACTCCGGCGGCGAGTCAGCGAACTCTGCATTTAGAAGAAAGACTTCGCATATTTTAAGAAAGCTTTTTCCGTGGAAAATCTTTCTGGAGCAGAAAAAACTTTTTACAGTTGCAAACTCTGAATTCTTTGTTCCGTTCTTGAAGACTGCGTTCAATCTGCCGGACGAGGAAATTCTTCACACAGGCTCGCCACGCTGCGATGCTCTTTTTGCGCACAGAAAAGAGCCGTTGCTAGAAAAAATCCGCAGTCAGTTTCCAGAAGACAGAATAATTCTTTATATGCCCACGTTCAGGACTGCGGAATGGACTGGCGAGGTTTTCAATCCGTTTGATGAAAAATACGGCTTTGACCTTGACGAATTTTTGGCGACGCTTGAGCGTCATAAAAGTGTGCTTGTGTACAAGCCACACTTTTATGACTTACGATTTATGCAAACCGTAAGTCAGAAAAGCTCAGCCTCGCGGCTCATCACGGTAAATGATTCTGACTACGACGAGCTTTACAACTTTGTCGGTCAGGTTGATATGCTGATGACCGACTACTCAAGCATTTACTTTGACTTTATCGCGACAAAAAAGCCGGTGGTTCTTCTTCCATTTGACTACGACTTTTACATCAAGTACGCGCGTGGTCATTACTTCAATTACTTTGAGAACATGGAAGGCGCAAAGGCAAAAAACTGGCAGGAATTCTACAGGATTCTTGAGGAGAAAAGCTATTCGCCGGTAAGCGAGGAAACACGAGAAAAGTTCGCGGAATACTTGGACGGGAAGTGCTGCGAAAGGTTGTGGAATTGCATGGAAAAATAAATGGAACTGATTTTTTATTTGTTTTCTTTATTTATGCTATTAATTGTTTGGACTCTTTTTAAGGATTATCTACATCCGGCTTTTATTACAGTTGCTGTATGGTTTGTGATTATATTTTCATATAACTATTTGATAAGAAAAACTGGTGTATGGATTTCTTTATCTGATGGATTCTATCTTGT
>CAVBXG010000062.1:0-14511 GCA_963599585.1 bacterium | reverse complement strand
GTTAATTTCTTTTTCTTTTATGAACATTGTCATATATATTGGAAGGTAGATGATTTTTTCCTTGACAGAAATATTCTGGTTGCAAAGGACAAATGCTTTTTCAATTTTGTATTCGTCATTGTTAATGACATTTTTAAGGGCATTGTGTCGTTCGTAATATTTTCCAGATTTTACTTCTATCGGAAGAACTTTGTCATCAAGTTTTATTAAAAAGTCTATTTCTCCTTGCTTTTTACTGTTGAAATAATATAGCTTAAAACCATGAGATTTCAGTTCCTGTGCAACAACATTTTCGTAAACAGAGCCAAAATTTATCTCTTTTTCATTATTTAGGATTTTCAGTTGAATTCCATCTGCATATTGGCAGGTTAGAAGTCCTACATCATTTGAAAAAAATTTAAAGAGGTTTCTTAGTTTTGCCAGTTCAAATGGTAATATCGGAGATTCTACATTATAAACAGGAAGGGCAACTCCTGCTTCCCTTAGCCAGATAAAACTGTTTCATAGCGGTTGAATTTTATGTTTTCATTAAGTTTTTTCAGTATAAAACGCTTGTTTTGGGCATTCAGTTCTGAAGGAATCAGATCAAAAATATCTTCAATATAAAGTTTGTTGTCTACATCGTACTTGGAAATATCTTCACGGTACATTGCAAGGATTGATTTTTGTTCATCCACTACATTTTTTATATTGTTTGAGTTGATATAAGTTTGAACAACCGCTGGCATTCCGCCTACAATCATGTATAAGCGGAACAACTCCATCATTTTGTTATGAATTACAGAATCAACAGGCAGCTTTTTTTTGAAACAATTTTGTAATAAATCAAAAATATTTTGTTGAACACCACAGGCTGCAAAAAATTCTTCAATATCAAGAGGAAACATTTCTTTTATTGTCATATATCCTACAGGAAGGGAGCGGATATTTTTCAGTTCTATTCCAAGCAAAGAGCCGCTAAGTACATAACGAAAACTGCCTTCTTCCACAAGGAATTTTATTATTGTTACAATTTCTGGAACAACTTGCACTTCATCAAGAAAAATAAGGGTTTTTCCTTTTTCAAGATTTTTATTTGTGAGTGCGGAAATTCTCAGCAGCAAACTTTCTGCATTGGTGGCAGAGGAGAACGCTTCAACGCTATTCTTTTCTTTTAAAAAATTGATTTCTATGAAATTCGTAAAATTTTTTTCCCCGAATTCTCTTATTGAAAATGATTTTCCGATTTGTCTTGCTCCTGTTATAAGCAATGCCTGTTTTGGTTCGTTGTTAAAAAAATCTTCAAGATATTTATAAATTTTTCGTTTTAGCATAATATTTCCATGAATTGTCCGTTTTTCCAAGGTTATTTTACGTGTTTTTGTCCGTTTTTCCAGGATTTTGTACTTTTTTGCTAAAACGTTTTTTGCGCGAGGATTTTGTCATCTCAACAAACAAAGCAAACAAAAAATTTGACAGCAAATAATAACCGACTTATCATTTAAGGTAAGAATGAAAAAAAGTGTTGTAGTTTCTTGCTTGATTTTAGTTTTCTCTTTTTTTATAGGGTGTTCAAATTCGCTTTCGGAATTCAAGGAAGAAAAATCTGCGGAATTTGGCAGTTTGGAATTTTGCCGTTCTGGAGCGCGGGTAAATTATGGCATTTTGGATGTTGATTCTGTTTCTTCTGCGGAAGTTTCTGTGTCCGGTTTTGAAATTACAGAAGAGATTTCAGTTTCTTGTGCCGTGCAGGATGGAATTGGCTCATTCAGGATTGAAAAAATCCCGGTTGGAAAAAACAGGATTATCACGGTTCAAGGTTTTGACTCTGAGCAAAAAGCAGTTTCTGATGCGGTTTTAAAGGCTGTTGTAAACATTGAGCCGGGTGAAAATACTATAGAAAAAATAACTCGTTCTTCTTCAATAAAAGGTTTTGTTTATTCTGAGCTGCTAAAAAATGATGTGAATATTTCAGGGCTGACGGAAACTCAGGAACGTTTGCTGCAAGAATCTACCCCGACGCTTGAAGATTGTGACGAAAATCTTGGCAGAATCAATTACGAGCTTTTGGCAAGTGATTTTAAGAATTCTTCTTTGTCTCAAAATCCTCAGAATTATCTTTTGCCGGAAACGCCATATTTAAAGCGGCTTTCCATGGCTGAATCCCTTGCTTCTACGGCTGAAAAACCGGTTTTTGCGGTGACGGCGCTTTATTCAGACGGAAGCAAAATCGATGTTACGGAAAAAGTTTCTTGGCTGGTTGAAGATGATTCTGTTCTGGCAGTAAATTCCGGGGCTGTTGAATTAAAAACGGCTGGAACAACAAGATTCCGCGCGGAATTTACTGACTCTGATATTACAAGATTCAGTCCGTATGCAAATCTGGAAGTCATTGTTCAGGAAGCGCAGAACAATTTTATTTATCTTGATGTTTCTGACACTTCTGCAAGCGGTGTGAATTATGCCAAGCACGGCGCGGCTGTTGTTGCGTGGATGTGGGGAACTGGCTTAAGCAGCAGCTGGCATTCTTTTGAAAAATTTGATGAAAATTATCTTAGGCTGGAAATTCCTTCCGGGGCAGAAGAAATGCTTGTTGCGCGCGGAATGGAGCTTCAGTATGAAAATTCCTGGAGCGGACTTTACAACTGCTGGAACAAGACAAAGGACATGAAAGTTCGCAATAGTGTGACTGTTAGTGGCGAAACAAAAACGGCGAATACGCTGAAACTCAATTCCTGGGACAACGCAAACGGAACTTGGAGTTTTGTAAACCACGGCGATTCTCTGGTTGATTCAATTTATGCGAAAATCACAATGGAACCGTCGGAAGATGATACATCGCTTTCTTCGGTAACGGTCAATGGTTCTTCCGTGATGATTTCAAAAAGAATGTTCTATACAATTCCTTATGAAACAGAAACAGCCGTGTTAAAAGTTGAACCAAATTATTCCGGCGCAAAAGTTTCAATTCAGCCTTCAGAAGAGCAAAATATTGAAATTGGCGGATTTAAGGAATTTTATATTTCTGTAAAGGCAAAAGATGGAAATGTTGAGGATTATGTTGTAAAAGTAAAACGTTCTTCAACGGAATCCATAAATTCTGAAAGAAACAAAAAACGTTGTTACGTTGATGATGCTGATGAAAAAACAATAACTATTGTCTACGATTTGGGCACTTGGGGCGATTCAAAAGAGCAGATTTCAACGCTTACAGTCCGTGGCTCGTTTACAACAGTTTATAATCCTGCAAAAAAACGCTGGGTTGAAGATGAGGAAAACTTCACGCTTTCTTATGATCCGGCTTACAACTGGTATTCTTTGACGATTCCTTACGAAAAAATCAGCCGCCCTGGATTCAGTGGTCAGCCGGAATACAGATTTTATAAGAATGGAAAGCCGCTGGATATTCCTTCTTTTGTGGAGGAGCAATATCAGTTTAGGAATTCCAACCACAATATGCTTGTTCTTTTTGAAAACGACATTCAGAATCAGACAAGAATTGATGAGATTATAAAAAACAGCGCAAATGCCTTGAACATTGCAGAAATTTCTGACTTTGATTTGGAAAACGATGACGATAAACATAAAGTTTCAAATTTCAGGCAAGTTCCGGGACTAAAAAATCTTTACCGCTCTTATCATCCGTTCTATCCGAGCCACACAAAAGCACCTACGGAACAGCTTAGGCTTGAGCAGGTTCAGGCATTTATGGAAGAATTTGGAATAAAATCAGACATAAATCTTTGCAACGACCGCACAGAAACTGAAGGAATGCGTTATTCTGTTGGCGAAACGGATTACACGGTAGAAATTCCAGAATACTATAAGAAGATAATTGAGTCAGACAGCGTTCTGTATGTTGGAAGTGAAAAATCTGGCGGAAATGGAATTGTTCCAAGCGCAAATTTTGTTTATTATTATTCAGATTCGGAATTTATGCTGCAATGGATAAAGCAGATTCTTGATTTTATAAATAATGATGATAATCAGTCGCCGTTTTTGATTCATTGTGAAATTGGTGTTGACCGGACCGGCGTTTTCTGCGGAATTCTGGCGGCTTTGGGCGGTGCTTCCTGGGAAGAAATCAAATCTGATTACGAAAAATCTTGTGAAATGCAGATTGCGGAATTCCGTGATTCAAATATCTTGAAATATTCACTGGAAAATATGCTAAAAGTTTCAGACATCAGCAGTGTTGATTTGCAGACTGAAATGCAGAATTATTTTGTAAATTCCGGTTACATCAGTCAAAACGAAATTTCGGCGGCTGTAAAAAAACTAAAAGAATAAGGATTAAAAAATGTCATTAAAAATATCGGCGGGGATTTGTTCAGTTTTTGTTGTTGCAGTCAGCCTGCTTCTTGTTTGCTGCAAAATTGATGATTCAGACAATTCAGAGGAAAAACAGGAAATTGCCACAGGATTTAATCTTACGGCGTACGGGCGGAATGAGTCAGTTTATTTGCAGTGGTCTGGGCTTGTTACAGAAAAAACGGTTCTTGATTTTGAAAAAGTTTTTATAGAATACAATGAGTTCGGGCTGGAAAACGCAGAAATTAAAAAAGTTAAAGTTTCTTCAAACCAAAAAAGATATTTGCTTCCAAATCTTGAAAATGAAAAGGAATATTTGGTAAAATTCACTGGCTTTATAGAAAATCAACCTTATTCCAAGACTGTAAATGTTGTTCCGCAAAAAATTTCGTATAATTTCGAGCGTGTGATGGGAATTGTTGCCGGCGGAAAAACTTATATCAACTTTACTTTAAAAGAATTTGAAGATTCGGATGAAAACGTTCCTGAGCCAGATATAAAAGACCTGAATCTTTATGATGCCACTGGTGAAAAACTTTTTGACTACAAAATTACAAGAACGCTTGCGCATGAAAAAATTGACCCGGAAATAAAAGAGGACAGCACAAAAGCGTACAAAAAATATTATTCAATAGTCATTGATGATTCAAGTTTTGGCGCGGAAACAGCACTTTCTCTTCGCGTTTTGAATTCGGAAAACACAGAAAGCGAGCCGTGCGAAATTTCTGCTGAAAAAATCACACTTCCGGCGGTGAATATTACAATTCCAGATTTTGCGGAAGAAAATTCGGAAAGCCTTGAAAATTTAAAAAACAAGAAAAAACTTGATGCGAATCTTGAGGTTTTTAATTCCACGGCAACAATGAAAGCCGCTCTTACAATAAAAGGCCGCGGAAATTCCAGCTGGAACAACGCTCCAAAAAAATCGTATACGCTAAAATTTAATGACAAGCAGAATTTCCTGGGGTTTGAAAAAAATAAATCTTTCGCCCTGATTGCAAATTACTTTGACAAAACTCTGCTAAGAAACCGGACTTCCTATGAGTTTGCAAAAACAGTCTTTACAAATATGCCGTGGAATTCGGGCTCAAAAAGCGTGAATCTTTTTATAAATGATGTCTATCAGGGCGTTTATCTGGCGGTTGAAAGCATAAAAATCGGCAAAAATCGCGTTGATATTCTGGATATTGCAGACTGCGATGATATTGAAAAAATTGATGAATATGGATTTATTCTGGAAATTGACAGCCGCCAGGACGAGAATTTTGTTTTTACAACAGAAAGAAATGTTCCTTTTTCGCTGAAAGAGCCGGATGGCGAGGATTTGCAGGCGGAAGTAAAAACTAAAATTGAAGAAAAAGTTCAGGTTGCGGAAAATGCGCTTTATTCAGATGATTTTGCGGATTCAGAATCCCAGAATTATTACGGAAAGTTCTTGAACATTGATTCTTTTGTTGACTGGTGGCTTCTGGAAGAATTGGCGAAAAACACAGATTCAAATTTTTATTCAAGCTGCTACATTTATTTTAATCCAAGCGACAAGAAATTTTGGATGGGTCCTGTCTGGGATTTTGACTTGGGCTGGGGAAACATAAACACTTATAGCCCGGAAACATCCTATACCGGATTTAAGGCGAATGAACAGCCAGAAAAAGATGGAAAAAAGTGGGAAAGCTGGATTCTGCAGCTTTTGAAGGATGAAAATTTTAAAGAAAAGGCAAAGAGCCGCTGGAATGAGCTAAAGCCAAAGATTGAAGAATATTTTTCCGCAGATAAAACAGCCACTTGCGGCTATGAAGCCAATTTCGCAAACCTGCAGAAAGATGCGGAGCAGAACTTTAAACGCTGGCCGATTTTAGGCAAAGCAACATGGAAATCTCCGGCAGACTGCGAACAGCGCAAAACATTCACCGATGAAAAAGCCGCTTTTTTGAGCTGGAAAGACAAACGGATACAGTGGATTGAGGAAAATTTTTGATGTCTTGAAATATTCTAAAGTGATTTTCTTATAAAAACATTGCCATATAAAAAGGAATTGTCAGAATATCATTGTCCTTGGAGCAGTCTTTTGTGTTTATAATATATTTTGTCAGGATTCGGTCTGAATATTTTTTGCAGAATTCATCAAGTGAAGCGTGTGTTTTGTAGCCGGAAGATTTTACTTCAATCGGGCAGATTTTGTTCTTACGTGCGAGCAAGAAATCAATTTCATGGTTGTGCTTTGATTTTGTGTCCAAAAATGTGTAGTAAAAAAGCTGATTGCCATTTGCCGTCAAAATCTGCGCAATAACATTCTCGTAAAGATAACCTAAATTTGCAGAAAGTTTATCATTAAGAAGTTTTTCATAAATTATATTTTCTGTAAAATCTTTGTCCTCAAAAAGAAGCGTTGTAAAAAGTCCTGTGTCACATATAAAGAGCTTAAAATTTTCCAAATCTTTTGTTCGTGAAAGTCCAGTGTTCGGGTCATTTGATTTGTACGCCACAAGAACCGCTTTTGAACTTTCCATTTCAGAAATAAGTTCAAGAACCGTTGAATTCCGTTGGTTTTCAAGAACCGATGAAACTTGGTAGCGTGAAGCATTTTTTTCGAGTTGTGAAGGAATCGCCTTAAAAAGAAGAGAGGCTTTTCCTGTCGGGTCGATTTTCATAAAGTCTTCTTCGTAAAGGCGCAGGATTTTCCTCTTTTCATCATCAGTAAAACGCAGATTGTTTGTTTCGATATAAGTGCTTACAACTTTAGGCATTCCGCCTACAAGCATATAAAGCCTAAAATCGCGCATAAGTTTTCTGTTCATATCGTTACCAAGGGCTTTTTGTTTTTCAAAATTGGCTTTAAGAATCGTAACAGAAACTGTGTCACCCAATGCCCAGCGGAATTCTTCATAATCCATCGGGTACATTTGTATTGATTCTTCCTCGCTTGGAATTAGTATATCTTCCACATTTTTTCTGATTGAAATTAAAGAGCCGGTTTCAAGGTAGTCATAGCGTCGGTCAGCTACAAGATGCTTTATTGCCTGTCTTGCCTTTGGACAAAACTGGACTTCATCAAAAATTATAAGACTTTTTCGTTTGTGCAGATTTGTTTTGTATATAAGCTGAAGCTGCAGAAAAATGTAATCCAAGTCAGAAATATCATCAAAAAGGTCAAGTACAGATTTTGACGCTTTTGTAAAATCTATTAGGATGTATGATTCATACTCATTTTTGGCGAATTCTTCTGCAATTGTTGACTTTCCGATTCGTCTTGCGCCTTCTATAAGAATAGCGGATTCACCATTGGATTTGTTTTTCCATTCAACAAGTTTTTTGTATATTTTCCGTTTAAAAACCACGTAATCCCCATTTCCGTTAAATTTATAATCTAAAAATACCACATTTTCGTTAATTTTGAAAGACTGAATTTCCCCATTTTCGTTAAATTTGAAAGGTAAAATTTCCTCATTTCCGTTAATTGTTTGTGTTTTATGTTTTGTGGCAGCTGATAAAATTCAAAAAAATAACAAATCTTTATTTGACATCTAGGAAATTCACCTTAAACTTAATTGTGGAGATTTGTGTACTCTAATCACAAAAAGTGTTTGTCTAATCTGTATAAAACTTGGTGAGGGAAAAGCCAAGTTCTTATAATCAATTTACTTTTATAAAAAAAGTTTGGAGGAAAAAATGAAAAAAGCAGTTCTCTTGATGCTGTCTTTATTTTCAGCCTTGTCGCTGATGTTCTTGTCTTGTTCAACGGATTCTAGTGGGGGGGGGAGCGATCCGGAGTTTGATGTTACGATTTGTGATTCAAGCCTTAATGAAAAACTTGTTTGGGAACGAGACTCTGGAAAGGATGTATACATTTTTGTTACCAGTAAAAATTATTTAAAAGATTTGGAAATCAAGAGCATTACTGATGATGAGCTAAATTCTGTAAAATTCACTGTTGATGATAGTATTGATATTGATGTATTTAACCTTTATAAAATTTGGTTGAATGGGGCTTGTTCAATACCGGGTACTTATAGTTATAAGCTCGTGGTTTGCAAAAAATCA
This sequence comes from bacterium, assembly GCA_963599585.1. Taxonomy (GTDB): domain Bacteria; phylum Spirochaetota; class Spirochaetia; order Treponematales; family Treponemataceae; genus Treponema_D. The sequence goes on along the minus strand of CAVBXG010000062.1, from coordinate 6,180 downwards.
AATTCTGATATAAAGGCGTCTATTGATTTTACAGTAAGAATTACAGGTTCAGGTTCTGAAACAGAATCTGCTGTTCCTGTTATTAAAACACAGCCTGTTGCAGGAAAAAAATATTATGAAGCTGGTGAAACAATTGATTCTTTGGTAGTAAAAGCTGAAATTTCTAGTGGCGATATAACATATCAATGGTACAAGGATGGAAATCCTATTTCCGGTGCAAACGGTGCTTCTTATTTACCAACAGAAAAAGGTGAATATTACGTAGTAGTTTCTAATAGCTCTGATTCCACAAAGAATGTAAAATCAAATGTTGTTTCAATTGTTATTTTGGCAGAAGGTGAATTGATGCCGCCGACAATTATAACAGATCTTGAAGATTCTGTTTCTTATGATAAATCTTCTATGATTGAGGAGATAAAGGTTGTAGCTAAACCTGATGGAACTGTTAATTATCAATGGTATGATAACAATAATGGTATTATTATTGATGCAACCTCTGCTTCTTATAAGCCAACTGCATTTGGTTCTTATTATTGTAAGTTGTGGACTGTTGACGGTAGTAAAAAGTCTCAGGAAGTTATTTCGAATACAATAACAATTAAAGAAAGTGAAATTTCTATTACAATAAATGGATTGGATAAAGAGGCATATCTTGGTGATACATTGACTGTTTCTGTAGTAACAAATGTTGATACAGATTCTGTTACATATCAATGGATTAATACACATGGTAATGTTTCTTCTGGAAATGATGAGATTATTACAGGGGCAACATCCGATTCTTATGAACCAACAGAAGAAGGTTATTATACTTGTAGAGTAACTGTAAAATCTAAAGGCGGACAGGAAAAGAGTTCTACTAATGGTGGTATTTGTCATGTAAAAGAACAGGAAGAGGGTGATGCTAAAAAACCTGTGATTTCAACTCAACCTCTTAAAGAAGTTTCTTGTAAAGAAGGCGAAACAATAACTCTTACAGTTGAAGTTGAAGCTCCTGCAGACGGTGGAACACTTTCTTATCAATGGAAAAAAGATGGTCAGTCAATCAGTGGTGCAACAAAAGCAACTTATACAAAAACTGATGTAACAACAGAAGACGCTGGAAACTATACGGTAGATGTTACAAATACATTGTCTACTGGAAAATCAGCTACAACAACATCTTCTGCGGCAAAAGTTTCTGTTTCTGGTGGCACAGGTAATATTGGTGGTGGTTTCGATTTTATTAATAACTAATTCCATTTAAGGACAAGGAGCTGGCTAAGGCTGGCTTCTTGTTTTCGTTCATTTATTTTTGAGATTTTAAAATGAAGAAAATAAAAATACTTTTTGCAGCCATTTCGGTTGCTCTTTTTGCGCTTGCTGGGTGTAGCAATTCTATAGATGATTCAGATTCTAGGTCATATAGTTCTGAAAAATATGGCTCTCTTACAATTGTTAATAAATCAGAGAATGAGGCACTTTCGCGGGCTATTGATGTTTCTACTTTAACAAGTTCCACAGTAACCATAAGTGGAGCTGGAATGGATGATATTGTAACCGAAAATGTTCCTATTTCTGATGGAAAAGGTTCATTTACAATTAATAATATAAAAGTCGGCAATAATAGAATTGTAACAGTAAAGTCAAATGTAGACGGCGCTGTTATCCGTGCCATTGCGGATATAAATGAAGGTTCTGAAAATACTGTTTCTGTAAATTGGGAAACGACTGCACTTGCAAATGTTTATTATGAGCTTTTGAAAGCTGGCGTGAATATCAGTGCTTATGGTGAATCTGAAAAATCTGCAATTGAAAAAATGATTCCAGATGATGTTCATGCAAGTTTGATAAATGCAGAAAAAATTGCCTCAGATTACAAGAATGGAACAAGTTCCGGTTCATATCTTTTGAATTATGGAACTGTAAAAGTTACTGCAACAAATGTAAGTGGCTATAAAGTTCAGGTTACAGATGTTGCCTCTGAAAAAACGACAATTTCTAGCGATTCTGCTTCTTTTGACTTAAATGCATATCCAGGCGAATGGAAAGTTTTTGTCTATGATTCTTCTGATAATAAAGTAAGTTCAAAAGATGTTGTTGTTGTTGCCGGTAAAGAAACAAAGGTAAATCTTTCTTATTCTGCTGGTGGCGGCACAGACTTTTCTGGCCGCACAATAATTTTTGTAAAGGCTTCTTCTGCTCCATATATTTGGGCTTGGGAAGTTGATGGTGTTGCATTAACAGAAAAAGCTGGTGGTAAGTGGAATACTCCTTCTGATGCTACAAAGATGACAGCTGTTGCGTCTGAATATATGTCTGACGGCGACGGCTGGTACATGATTGATTATTCTTCCTATGCGACTGGAAAAACTATAAAATTCAAGTTGAATTGGAACGAATCTCCTGAAATAACTGGTAAGGCTGGAACTTTTTGGTATGACGGAAGTTCTTCTACAGAAACAAATCCTTCGCCTGTGAGCGGTGAGCCTGTTCTTAATGTTTCTGTAATTAATCCGGATGTTCCTGTTGCCGGGGCAAGAGTTTATGTTTCTGCTGATTCTGCGCCTACTATCTGGTTGTGGCAGCCAAGTGGTAAAGAGACTACAAAACTTATGGGCTACACTTGGGAAAAACAACCGACAATGAAAGCCGCAACTGACTTGAAATACAACGCTGGTTGGTATGTTTTTGAACTTGACTCTAGTTGCTATACTGCCGGCAAAGATTTTACTTTCATATTGAACAGTAACAGTGGAAATATTTCTTCTGGAAAATCTGCCACATTCTGGTATGATGCAAAAGGTTTGTGCGGTGCGGAAAAAGCGTTCTATGATTCTGATCCTACAACAAAACCTGAGCCTGTTGAGCCATCAGTAACATTAAAACCTGCTGATGGAAGTAAAGTCAGAACCACAGATTCCATCTCTGTAACATTTACAGATGGAAATGACACAATTTCTTCTGCAAAAGTTACTATTAACGGCAAAACTTTTGATATGGGAACAACTGCCGGAACATTCTCAAAATCATTAAAAGATTTAGGAATAACATCAGACGGTGTTTCTATTGAAGTTTCTGCTTCTGTAACAAATGGTCAGGGAACAACTGTTGTTTCCGCAACATACACAAGCAAATATGTTGCTCCTTCTAAAGTTGATACATTCACTTGGGATAACGTAAACGCATATTTTGTTCTTACAGACCGATTCTATAATGGTGATACATCAAATGATAAGTCTTATTATAGACAAAATGGCTTGAGCGGTGATGAAAATGTTGCTACTTTCCACGGTGGTGATATTGCAGGTCTTACCCAAAAACTGGATTATTTTGACAAACTTGGTGTTAATGCAATTTGGATAACTGCTCCTTATGAACAGATTCATGGCTGGGTAGGCGGAAAAAATGGCGCATTCCCGCATTATGCGTTCCACGGTTATTATACTCTTGACTGGACTAGCATGGATCAGAATATGGGTACACTCGAAGAGTTCAGAACTTTTGTAAACGCGTGCCATTCAAAAGGAATTCGTGTAATTATGGATGTTGTTATGAATCACGTTGGTTATAACAATACGCAGGATATGGTTACATTCAGTTATGGTTATACTGAACATAAAGAAAACGGCTGGCTTGCAAAAACTGATGGAAAATGGGATGCAAACAATACTGTAAAATGGGATAATTCTTATTGGGATAATTCTTGGTTTGGTCCATGGATTCGTTCCTTTGGATATAAATCTGGTTCTGAATACGGCGGAAGCTGCGGTGGTTTGCCTGATGTAAAGACCGAATTGACTAGCAGCGTTGGAATGGCTCCAGTTCTTGTAACAAAATGGAAACAGGATGATTCTAGCTATAAGTCAAAATATTACAATCCTTCTGTAGCAAAGGCTGACTGGAACGGATATTCTGGCGACTATAGAACAGACAAGAACATTGCTCCTGCTGATTATCAGGTTGTATGGCTTTCTGCATGGGTTCGCGAGCTTGGAATTGATGGATTCCGTTGTGATACTGCAAAACATGTAGAGCCATTCCGTTGGGGTCAGTTAAAAGTTGCCTGCGAAGCTGCTCTTGAAGCCTGGCGAAACGATTCTTCTAAAGTTAAGACTTATAATGGTGCTGATACAGGTGCTGCAGATTGGGATGAGTCATTCTGGATGACAGGTGAATGTTTTGGATGGACTTCTACGGCTGGACAGGGAGAATATTATACAACTGGAAAATTTGACAGCATGATAAACTTTAGCTTTAATGGTGCGGCCGGTTCAGGAACATCTTCTAGTTATCCAAGTTCAAACACTTGGGGCAGCTATTTGAGTATCAATAATAATGGTGACTCAGATGGAAATGGAAACCGCAACAATGTCTTGACTTATGTTTCAAGCCATGACACAAGATTGTGCCGTGCTTCTAATCAGGCTGAGGTAGGAACGATGCTTACGCTTTTGCCAGGTGGAGTTCAAATCTATTATGGTGATGAAACTAGCAGACCTTTGGCATACACTGGCTGCGGTGATACAGACATGATGACCCGAGGCGACTTCAATTGGGATGCTGCTACTGGTGCAACTGCAAAACACTGGGGCAAAGTCGGAACATTCCGCAAGTTCAATCCTGCGGTTGGTGCTGGAACTGGTTCGGCTACAAAACGAACTTACAGCGGTGCTGCCGGCGAAAGCAAGGTTGCAATCGGAATCAGCGGAACTAGTGTTGATGTAAGCGGTTTGTTCAGCGATGGAACAATAGTTTACAACTGGTACGACGGCAAGTCTGCAACTGTAAGCGGCGGAAAAGTTACTTCATTTGCTGGTGGCTCTACAAGCCAGCCAATTCTTGTAAGTGACAAAAATCCGGCTGACTACGGTGTAACGTTCTAAAATCGCATTTGTGTAATGCTAAAAATAAACAGCACGATATAGGACAAAAGTTCTGTTTCGTGCTGTTTTTGTTTTATGCTAATGAATAATTCCTTGATTATTCCATGTTATTGTTGTATATTTCGGAAAAAGGTAGTTATATATTTTTTTTAGAAATAGATTTTAAGACAAGGTTTGATATGGAAGTAAAACGTGATTTATATCTAAAAAGGCTTATTGAAAGGCGGCAGAATGGTGCTATAAAAGTTATTACAGGAATTAGGCGTTGCGGTAAATCATATCTTTTGTTTCATCTTTATAAAAAATACTTGCTTGAAAATGGAGTTGCTAGTGGTGATATTATAGAAATTCCTTTGGATGATGATGATTTTGAAGCTTTAAGAGATAAAAAAGCATTGTCTTGTTTTATAAAAGAACATACGGCGGATTTTAATAAAAACTATTACATTTTTTTAGACGAGGTTCAGTTTTGTGAAGGTTTTGAGGGCGTTTTAAATGGGCTTTTACGGCGTGAAAATCTTGATATTTATGTGACAGGCAGTAATTCGAAATTTCTTTCTTCTGATATTTTAACTGAATTTAGAGGTCGAGGAGATGAAATAAGAGTCAGACCTTTTTCTTTTTCAGAATTTTTTAGTGCATACAACGGTGAAAAAAAATCTGCCTGGAAAGATTATATTACTTACGGTGGATTGCCTCTCATTCTGAGTTGTAAAAGTAACGAGCAAAAAAGTAAATATCTTTTGGATTTGTTTAAAAATGTTTATATCAAGGACATTATAGAACGTAACCGGTTAAAAGGTGATGTTATAATGGAAAATCTTGTGGAAGTATTAGCTTCTTCTGTTGGTTCTCTTACAAATCCTGTAAAACTTGCGAATACGTTTGTTTCTAATGGAATAAAGGCCAACGACAAAACGATTTCTTCATATATTGGTTATCTTGAGGATTCTTTTTTGATTGAAAAAGCTGAACGCTATGATATTAAAGGAAAAAAATATATAAATTCTAAACGAAAATATTATTTTTGTGATAACGGATTAAGAAATTCTCTTTTGAATTTTCGCGAGCAGGAACTTTCGCATCTTATGGAAAATATTTTGTATAACGAGCTTTTATTCCGTGGTTATAATGTGGATGTCGGTGTTGTTGAAAAATATTCAGTTGACCAGAATGGAAAACAGAGCCACAATCAACTTGAAATCGATTTTGTCTGTAATTTTGCAAGTAGCCGTTGTTATATTCAAAGTGCATATTCAATTCCTTCCGCAGAAAAATTAAAACAGGAAACCGCTTCGTTGGATAGAGTTAATGA
>CAVBXG010000061.1:712-14791 GCA_963599585.1 bacterium | reverse complement strand
ATATTCTATTATGTATTTAACAACATTTTCAGGAATCAAATTACCATTATCATCGATAAATTTTAATATTATTTCTTCATTATTTTCATAATAAGAAACTTCATTTGTTCTCCAAACAGCAATATTCCTTGTACTTCCTGAAAAATAATCATACTCATTCAGATCCACCCCTGTACTTGTTCCAATCAATTCCCCATCTTTAAACGAATCCCCACTTCTTTCTGCTTTATATAATCCATTCCCCCATTTTAAGTAATACATAACTTCATTTTTTTCGTTGTAAATCCAGTTATCCAATTCTAAACCATTAGAAGAATAATAAATGTTAGACAAACTATTCGGATTATCTACAGGAATTGCCCTTAAAAATGTTGCAGAAGAACCAGAACTATATCTTGAGCCTTGTACAAAAATAATTTTTCCGTCTTTTGTAATCTTAAATGAACTATAATTTGTTCCGGAAACAGAAGCGGTTAATTCTGTAATTTCGTTTGTTTTTGGGTCAAACTTATAAACTACGCTCATATCGCCAGAAGAATTCCACTTTCTTGCCATATAATAAAGATTTCCAGCAGCATCGAACATAACGCCCTTATCCGTTTCCAAACTCAAGTAATTTTGAGAAGAATTCCAATAATCTTCTGAACCTGAATCATTAATTTTCAAAATGTCCGCAATCGTGTTGTCTTCGTGTATGCAAACAAGCTGGCCCAATGTTTTTCGCACACTATTAGAACTTATTGTGTTTCCGTTTTCATCAACGGTAACTTGCTCATCATAAAAATAACTAGTTCCATCAAAAACTATAAAAATATCATTTGAATCTTCCAATGGCGACTTGTAAATTTCTTTTATATTTGCAAGATTTGCATTATCCGCCAAAGTAAGCGCAGATTCAAATTTTCCATCCTCAAGAATCTTTAAAAGCGGTGAATCATCAACCGAAGAATCCGGTGTTGCAGCGCGGGAATTAATGCTGTATGCCACCCTGCCGGAATTTTCCTTGTCTACAGCCGCAATTGCCTTTGCATTAGAAAAATCAAACTTCAAACCGCTTTTTATAACCTGCGAAGTTGTATGTGAACCTGAAGTTCCTCCACCTGTCGTTGTTCCATCAGTTGTTCCGCCCATTGTTGTGCCACCAGAAATTCCGCCAGAAGTGCTGCCAGAATTTTCTTCAGAATCCGAATCAGAACCAGTTGAGCAGGCAGAAAGTCCCAAAAAGAATACAATTGAACAAACAACCGCAAAAACTTTTAAACTCTTTTTCATAAAAATCTCTCATAGATTAGATAAACAAAGCGCACCGATATATTTAAAAATGCGTTTTCTAGTAAAATAATACCATTTAAACACATTTTAGTAAAATTTTACTTATTTAACAAGTTTGAGGAAATTTTTGTAAAATATTGGAATGTTTTTTTGGAAAAACTTAGATAAATTATGAAAATTACAAGATAAAATACAAAATTATTCTTTATATATATACAGTATAAATAAAATCTAGTACAATTACTTTATTGGAAATGCCTGATTTTCAAGGCGGCGTCTCCCAAACTCAATTGGCTTTGCCAAAATTTGAAAAAAGGGAGACTTTGCGTATGACTTTCGACAGAATCGTTGCAGTTGTTGCTTGTGTAGCAACTGTAATCTGCACAGTTATAGCAGTGCTTTCTTATCTTAAAAATAAAGACGAGTAAAAAGTAAAGCCGCCCTTTCGTTTCACCACACTGGACGGCTTTAACGTAAAAACAGTGGAGACGACCGACAGAAAATCAGGCATTTCCTTTCTTTTAAATTACCACAGAAAATTGATTTCGTCAAATTTGCATCTGAAGAAAATTTCCCCTTAACTCAAAACCTCTTCCAAAACTTGCCAATTTGGTCTTGCAATTTTATCTGAATATTCATCTGTACAAATACAAAGAATTCCTGCGTTATCTTTTCTTACAAATCCGCCAAAAAGATTTATTCCATCTTCTTGTGAGATTTTTACATATTGCTTTAAAGCTTCAAATTTCTTTGCTGAAAACAAATCAATATCCAGGCTATTTCCGTCTTTATCTTCTCCGCCTTTTGTTTCTATAACCCAAATTCCGTTTTCTGTTCCAAGAATATAATCAGGATAAAAAGCCCTTTGTTTTCCGTTATTATCTTCATATATTACCGAATAATAATCACTTCCTTTGTCGCCATTTTTATAGAACCATCTTACAAAATCAGATTGCTCACAGAATCCTTCAAATGCCTTTTCCCCGGAAGAACGATATTCTGCAGATTCCCGGTAATCTGAATAAACATTCTTTGTATAAATCCTTTGAGACATTTCAGAAGAATCGTATGTGAACAAACATTCCCTTGGAAATCTAAATGCCCTTTTTACAATCGCTCCAGAATTCAAACCTAAAGATTCCTGTGCAATTTGTTCTGCCATAGCCAATTTAAAATCTTCACGCAACTTTTCAATATTGTTAATTACAAACGCATACAAGGAACGAATTCCTAAATTCAAAAGTTTTTTGCCCCTAAAGCCAAATTTTTCTTTGCAAAACAAACGCCGAACAATTGCATTGACTTTTTCGTATTTCAAACTAATGTCGCTGCTAAGCCTTCCTATCTGATGATGATATTCCCGCCCATGAATATGTGTATTCAGCGGAACTTTAAAATCCACATGCTGCAATTTATCAGTTTGAACAGACAAATGAATTTTTCCATATTTTGTTGAATTTGTTATAAAATCTTCAAAAACATAACCGTTTATTTCCAGAAGATTTTTATTTTTTTCAAAATTTTCACCCAATTCATATTTTTGCCTAAAATGTTCAACAATCGATTTCATTGCTTTTTTAGAATCATTTTCTTCTTCAATATCTGGACGTTGCTCTGAAACAAGTTCAACATCTTTAAATTCCTCTTTTAAATGAATCAACGAAGCGTCCAGTGCACCTTTTCCAAGCTGAGTTTTTGCACCTTCAACAAATTTTTCATCAAATGTAAACAAATAACAGCTATCCAACTCGTCATCATTATAATGTTTGGCTTCCGGCATACGACGAATACGCCCAAAAGTCTGAATCTCAAAAGATTCGCCCATATTATCGCGAAGTTTTACAAGAATTTGCGCACGCGGACAATCCCAACCAGTCGCAACCGCCATCTTAAAAACCATCGCAACTGGCGTAGCATCATTTTTTTCAATTTCTTCCAAATTTTCGTGCATCGAAATTCCACTTCCGCCAGATTTCTTGCTTTTTTCACTCATCCAAATCGCAAGATTTCCATTTTCAACCGTAATTTTTTGATTTTCAAACCATTCCAAAACAGAATTAAACAACAAATCCGAACTATTCGGCATTTGAACAAGAATAAGCGGATTTACCCGCACGCCTCGTTCCAAAAATTTCAAACGCAATTCACGCTGCTTTTCCAAAGCTTTTTCAAGCAAAAAAGAAACCTGATTTTCTGAAACTATTTTTCCATCAAATTTTCCAAAACCTTCATTAATCACAAGAAGTTTTTTTATAAGCCCCTGCTCAATAACCGAACTTTCTGGAATTTCAATAATTTCCGCAGATTTATCAAAACCTTTTGGAGTTGCGCTCGCCCTAATAATTGCAGACGCTTTAAAAAGTTCAACAATTTCTTTAGTTTTCAGCGTATCATTTGAATGGCTTTCATCAATAATTAATTTAAAATTCAATCCGTCATCCAAAGCATTTTGCACAAATTCATCAAAATTTGTATGTTCGCTTTCTTTCCGGGCATTATTTTTTCTTTTATTCAAAAGTTCCCAGTTTATAAAACAACAGTCGCCTTCTGCAAAACCGCTCGTCATAACATCCGCAAGAAGTTTTGTGTGCGAATTATGAATATACAAATCCATTTTCCGCTTGCTTTGCTCCTCAAGATTTCCTTTTCCCGGCGTAAACCAAACAAAAACTGTTTTTGAATAAAATCTCAAATATTCCGCCATAAAATGCGTAAGAATAATCGTTTTTCCGCTTCCGGTGCAACTTTTTAAAATAATATTTTGATTTCCCTTTTCAACCGCTTCCAGCAATTTACGAACAGCCTCATTTTGAAAAGGCAACAATTCAATATTCATACTTTTTCCTCTTTTTGGGCAGTCCGGCGAACAAGTCGCCGTCGGGCTATGCGCACTTACGCTACCGCTTCATTCGTCGCAGTAAACTGCTCCGAACGCCTTCGGCGGTGCTACTATCCCTACTGCATTCTAAAAATCCAAATCTGGATAATAATATTCAGGCACAATATTTACACTAATCCCATTTACTTTTAATTTTCTTTCTTGCGCCGCAGAAGCCAAAACATCGTGTCCCATATACAATTTTTTACAAGTAGAATTCTCATCAAGGGAATCAACAAATTTATCAAACTCTTCATCATCAAGCACAATTGCAACAGATTTTTCAGAATCAAGATTCACAGCATTTTCCAGCTCAACAAGAGCCCGTATATGCTCCAAAAGCTCGTCTGCGTACTCGTAGTACATTTTTTCTTTTATTGGAAGATAATTTATTTTTAGATATTTAAGCGAGCCCGCAAGTCCGTCTGAATATTTTGAACTGTCCTTTCGATTTCCTGTAATTACAGTTTTTAAACGCTCGTAAGTAATTTCGCGGCAGATATTATTTTCGTTATTTGTGCAAAGAATAAATTTTCTGTGTCCGCCATCTTCAGCATTCAACTTTAAAACCGCATGACCAGTCGTGCCGCTACCTGCAAAAAAATCAAGAATGGTGGAAGAAGATGTAGAACTATATTTTATTATTTTTTTTATAAAATCAGATGGTTTAGGATAAATAAATTTTCCACTACCAATAATATTATTTATTTCAACTGTAGCAACGGAATTCATATAACTGTTATCTGCAAAAGTCAATGTACTTACTGGTTGAAATTTATTATCCATTTTTTCTGCATAACGTTTAAAAATAAATCCTCTCTGATTTTTTTTATATTCTTTTTTAAATTTTATCCGTCCATTTTTTATATATTCTTCTAATGTTGTTTTTGAAAAAGCCCAATATCTGCCTTTAGGCGGAAAATCTTCTTTCCCAGTAAATGGATTTTTTATAGAAAAATATGTAGCCTCACCACCGCTTTTTGCACTCGGGTCTGCACTACACCAAATTCCGTTTGGATCATTGTCTGGATTAGAAAAATTCTCAAAGTCTTTGCATTCTCCTGAAAGTAAAACATTTACTTTCATTTTTGCATACAAAAGCAAATATTCATACTGAATATTCAAACCATTACCATCATCTCCTGTCATTGACTTTGTCTTTCTAATCATTGAACAAATAAAATTTTTATTTCCAAATATTTTATCGCATAAAAATTTCAGAGAAGCCTGCTCATTATCATCGATAGAAATAAAAATCACACCCTTTTCTGTCAATAAATCTTTTGCAAGCTCAAGACGCTTTTCCATAAAACAAAGCCATTTTGAATGCCTAAACATATCTGTAGGCTCAACAAAATCATCATCATAAACAAAATCCTTATTTCCCGTATTATACGGCGGATCAATATAAATCACGTCGATTTTGCCTTTATGCGTTTTTTCCAAAAGCTGTAATGCCGCAAGATTATCGCCTTCAATCAGAAAATTTGTTTCACCGCCATTTTCCACAAACAAATCATCTTGGTCTTCCAAATACGGAACGTTTTCTTCAAGAATTTCGTCAATTTTTTCCCGATGTTCCTCAAAAACAAGACCATACTTTTTTCCATTTATTTCTTTTGTGATTTCACCTAGATACGAAATAAGATTTTCTGTATTTTTATCCTGTTTTGCAGAAAGCAGATATTCACGGATTTTATTAACTTTTAAAATCAATTCATCTCGTTTTTGCTTAGAAATGTTTGTACTCATCAGAATCCTGTTAATTTGATTTTTACACTTTGCGTTTTCTGGTAAAATAATACCATTTAAACATGTTTTAGTAAAATTTTACTTATTTAACAAGTTTGAAAGTGATTTTTTCCTAAAATGTAGGAATGAGTTTTGGTGAAAACCTTAGAGAAGCTATGAAAATTAGCAGAATAACAACAAAAGAACTTGCCGACAAAACAGGAATCAACGAAAACACAATCAGCAGTTATCTAAAAACAAATGCCTCAATCCCAACCGCAGACAAAGCCGTAAAAATTGCAAAAGCCTTGAACACAAGCGTTGAATTTTTAACAGAAGGATTTGAAACCGATTTTTATAAAATGCGCCATTCCAGCAGATGCGTAGCTGCCGTCGCTTCACTAGAAAATCTTCCAAAAGAAACCCGCGACCCAATCCTAAAAATGATTTCCGAAATGAGCCAGAAATTTTCCAGCTCCTAGTCGTTTGCGCATAACAAAATATCATTTCTCTTGACATCATATATGACACCACTTAAAATAATTATATGGCTCAATGGGAAAAACTTTTTTTAAAAGTAAAATCTCTTAACCAAGGAATGCGTTTTGCAGAACTGCAAAAAATCCTTGAAAAATATGGATATATAATGACAGCTCCAAGCGGAGGAAGCAGTCATTACACTTTTAGAAAAGAAGGTTGCAATCCTATTACAATTCCAAAACATGAACCTATAAAAATTGCCTATATAAAAATGGTAAAAGCCGTAGTTGAATCTGAAAATCAAAATATGGAGGATAAAAAATGAAAACTTTAGAAGAATATATGAAAATGCCTTACAAACTTGAAATTTTTCCAGATACAGACGAAAGAGGATTTGTTGCAAGCTATCCTGAACTTCCCGGCTGTCTTTCTTGCGGCGAAACAATTGTGTCTGCAATTGCAAATATTGAAGACGCAAAACGCGAATGGTTCAAAGCCGCAATAGAACAAAATATAAAAATAAATGAACCGGAAGAACTAGAATCATATTCTGGTCAATTCAAACTTAGAATTCCTAAAAGCCTGCACAAAACTTTGTCAGAGGATTCAAAAAAAGAAGGCATAAGCATGAATCAATATTGCGTTTACCTGCTTTCAAAAAATTCCGCAGAACATCATTTTTCAACACGTTAGACAATAAATTGATAAAAATGATTTCCGAAATGAGCCAGAAATTTTCCAGCTCCTAGTCGTTTGCGCGTTTAAAGAATCTTCCGACAATGTCTTTTGACTGCAAAACGTTGATAAATGCGTTTGGGTCTGCCTTGCGAATCAGTTTTTCCAGCGCGCCGCTTTCCTGGGAAGAAACAACCGTATACAAAAGTTTGTGCTCAACATTTTTAAAGCAGCCTTTTCCAACAAAAACGGTTGCGTCGTGGTTTGTTTTTTCGTGAATGATTTTATAAATTTCTTCATCGTTGTCGGTAATAATCAGCAAAGTTGTTTTTTCGTATTTTTTGTAAAGAACATTTAACGCTTGGGTTGAAACAAACTGAAAAATTATTGAATAAAGCGCGGCGTTCCAGCCAAAAAGAATTCCTGCCGTAAGAAGAACCGCAACATTAAACGCAAGAATGTAATTCCACGCCGATTTTCCTGTTTTTTCTGCAATAAAAATCGCGATAAAATCTGTGCCGCCGGAAGAACTTCCTGCCAAAAGACACAAACTTATTGAAACCGCATTCAAAATTCCGCCAAAAATTGAGCAAAGCAAAACATCCTGAGTAAGATAAAAGCCCGGAACAAAATCCGTAAGCAAGCCGGAAACAACAATCATTACAACTGAATAAAAAGTGAATTTTTTGCCAATCCACAAAAATCCAATCACAACTGGAAAAATATTCAGACCATAAACAAGAACTGAAAAAGGAACATTGTGTCCGCTGAATTTTTGGATTGCTTCCTGAATCAAAAGCGCAAGCCCAGTAAATCCGCCCGGAAAAAGATTGCCAGAATGAACAAAAGTTTTTATATTTACAGCCATAATCGCCGCGCCAAAAAGAACCAGCGCAAGCCGCTTTATTTTACAAAAAAATGAAGATTTCATGGGAATATTATATCAGAAAATAATTTTATTTGTGGAAATCTAAAAAAACTTGACTATATTTTTATTTTCTTCTATAAATATAGAAACGACAAAGACGTCTGTTCAAAGCAATTTTTGTTTTTTCAAAAGTTGTTTTAAACAGGCGTCTTTTTTTATTCAGGATTTTAAGGGCTTGGCCCTTAGGAGAATGGGTAGGGCGCAACAAAGTGCGACCGTAGGGCAAGGCTTTGCCCTTCAAATAAATTCAGGGGTTACGATATGTGTGGATTTGTTGGAGCATTTGATTTAAGCAGTGGAAGTCAGCCAATTGATGAAGGTCTTAAGGAACAGCTTCGCGCGGAAGTTCTTGAGATGAGCAAAAAAATTCGTCACCGCGGCCCGGATTGGACAGGCGTTTATACAGGAAAAAATGCGATTTTAAGCCACGAGCGTCTGGCGATTGTCGATCCGCTTTCTGGAAAACAACCGTTAGTTAGCGATGACGGAAAAATTATTCTTGCTGTAAACGGTGAAATTTACAACCAAAAGCAAATCCGCAAAGAATTTGAAGGAAAATACAACTTTAAAACTCAGAGTGACTGCGAAGTTATCATTCCGCTTTACAAAAAATACTGCGCGGAAGGCAAAGATTTTACCAAAATGATTGAAAAACTTTCTGGAATTTTTGCGTTTGCGCTTTATGATTCTGAAAAAGACGTTTATTTAATCGCGCGCGACGAAATTGGCGTTATTCCGCTTTATCAGGGCTGGGACAAGCAGGGGCGATATTATGTTGCTTCTGAATTAAAGGCTCTTGAAGGGCACTGCATGACGATTGAGGAATTTCCGAACGGTCATTATTTTTATTCAAAAGATGAAAAACCGACGCGATGGTATTCCCGCGACTGGGAATCTTATGAAAATGTAAAAAACAACCCAAAGGCAACTGATGAAAAAGGTGAAATCATAAATCCTAGCGTTATTGAAAAAGTAAAAGTTGGTCTGGAAAATGCGGTAAAAGCCCAGCTTATGAGCGATGTTCCGTACGGCGTTCTGCTTTCCGGCGGATTGGATTCTTCGATTATTGCTGCGGTTACACAAAAATTTTCAAAAATGCGCGTGGAATCGGATTCAACGGAAGAAGCTTGGTGGCCGAAACTTCATTCTTTTGCAATCGGGCTGGAAGGTTCGCCAGATTTAATTGCCGCGCAAAAAGCCGCTGATTACATTGGAACTGTTCATCACGAAGTTCATTTTACAATCCAGGAAGCATTGGACGCGTTGCCGGATGTAATTTATCACATTGAAACTTATGATATTACGACTGTGCGCGCTTCTACGCCGATGTATTTGCTTGCAAGAGTAATAAAATCAATGGGAATTAAAATGGTTCTTTCCGGCGAAGGCAGCGATGAGCTTTTTGGCGGATATTTGTACTTTCACAAGGCGCCAGACGCAAAAGAATTTCACGAGGAACTTGTACGCAAAATGAGCAAACTTCACTTGTACGACTGCTTGCGCGCAAACAAATCCCTGATGGCATGGGGCGTTGAAGGGCGAGTTCCTTTCCTTGATAAGGATTTTATCGACATCGCAATGCGCCTAAACCCGACAGACAAGATGAACATAAAACTTCCAGATGGAAAGCAGCGAATTGAAAAATGGATTCTGCGAAAAGCGTTTGAAGATATGCTTCCTGAAAATATCTGCTGGAGACAGAAAGAGCAATTTTCTGATGGCGTAGGCTACAACTGGATTGATACTCTTAAAAAAATCACAGAGGAAAAAGTAAGCGACGCAGAATTTGCGCGCCGCGAAAACCGATTCCCTGTAAATCCGCCAAAAACAAAGGAAGAATATTACTACCGCGAAATTTACAGCAAACTTTTCCCAAGCGACAGTGCGGCAAAAGTTGTTCCGCATGAAGCTGGAGTTGCCTGCTCAACCGCAAAAGCCCTTGAATGGGATGCGGCATGGAAAAATATGGACGAACCTAGCGGCCGGGCAATCAGCGGCGTTCACGACGATGCTTACAAAAGCTAGCTGAAAAAATAAACTTTCAGTTGAATTAAATTTGGGGCTATCAAAAGCAAAAGATTAGCCCCATTTTTTATTTTTTCCAATAAGTCGGCACAAAGAAAATCATCATCGTGTAAAGTTCAAGGCGTCCCGCAAGCATTGCAAAGCAATACCACCATTTTACAAAAGCCGGCAAAAATCCGTAATTTCCACTGGCAGAAAGAACGCAAAATCCCGGTCCGATATTTCCAACCATAGAAACTGCGCCTGTAAAAGCCGTAAAAATATCAAGTTTTCCAAGACAACCGACAAAAGTTGTTACAAGAATAAAAAACAGATATAAAAGCAAAAACGACGCAACAGAAAAAACAAGTTCTTTGCGCGCCGGATTATTGTTCAGCCTTAAAGAAAAAACTCCATGCGGATGAATCATTTTTCGAATTTCGTTATTAACCTGCTTGAACAAAATCACCCAGCGAATCACTTTAAAACCTCCGCCGGTTGAACCTGAACAGCCACCCACAAAAAACAGAACAAAGATAAAAAATTGTGCCGTGCTTGGCCAATCCATAAAATCAGCAGTTGCAAAACCTGTAGTCGTAATCACTGACGCAGCCTGAAAAGCCGAATGTTTTAACGCAAGCCAAAACGAACCGTAAACTTTTGTTACACATAACGCAATAGAAATGGCGAAAAAAACAAAAATCCCAAGATACGCTTTTAATTCCGAATTTTCATAAATTTCGCGCCATTTTCCGCGCACGGCAAAATAAAAAAGGCTAAAGTTAATTCCGGCAAGAAGCATAAAAACTGTGCAGATAATATCGATTGCGGTGGAATTATACGCGCCGATGCTTGCAGTTCTTGTGGAAAATCCGCCAGTTCCGAGCGTAGAAAACGCATGGGCAAACGCATCTATAAAATCCATTCCGAAAATCTTTAAAAGAATTGCCTGCAAAACCGTAAGAATCAAATAAGAAATCCAGAGAATTTTTGCCGTCGTTGTGATTTTTGCCGTAACTTTGCCTTTTTCCGGTCCAGTTGTTTCTGCCTTTATAAGTTGAAATCCGCCAACGCCAAGCAAAGGCAGAAGCGCAACTGTAAGAGCAACAATTCCCATTCCGCCAAGCCAATGCGTAAGACATCGCCACATATTTATGCTGCGGGGAAGTGCTTCAATATTTTCAAGAATTGTTCCTCCGGTTGTGGAAAATCCACTTACACTTTCAAAAAAAGCATTTGTAAAATTCGGAATTGCCCCGGACGCAAACATTGGAATCATTCCAAAAAGGCTAGTAAAAATCCAGCAGCAAGCCACAACCACGTAAGTTTTTCTTATATTGAGCGTTATTTTTCGTTTTTTAAAAAGAAGAGTTATAATCAGGCACAAAATCCAGCTTATCAGCATTGGAACTAAAAACGGCAAAAGGACATTTGTTTCACCGCAATAAAGCGCAACTCCAACCGGAATCAAAAAAGTCGTTCCAACAATCGCAAGCAAAACCGAAAGAATTCTTATCAAATCTACTATAAACATAACTTATTTACCCGATTATTCGATAACGTTTCCAAATTCTTCCAGAACTTCAGCGGCTTCTTCCGACTTTACAATCAGAACCAAATGGTCGCCGGTTGCAAAAACTGTATCGCCCACAACGATTTCATATTCATCTTTTCCAGAATGACGGTCCAGCAAAACAAAATATTTTCCAGGTTCGGCAATTTCTTTCATCGTTTTTCCGGTCACTTTTGAAGCGGTGCTCAGCTCACATTCGATAATCTCAAAATTGCTGTTTGCAATCGTATGAATTTCTTTTACGGATTTTCCGCGCATATGGCTCATAATTGAATCAACAACAACATCGCGCAACGCAACTGAAACATCAACGCCGAGTTTTGCCGCAATCGCAGAAAAAGCTGAATCTTTTACAAGAGAAACCGACTGTTTTACACCCAAAGATTCAAGATAAGCCGCAACAACCATATTCATCTCATGGTTGTGGGTCGCGCAAATCACCAAATCAAAATCTGGAATTCCTTCTTCGCGCAAAAAACTTTCATCAGAAGCGTCTCCGTTCAAAATGCGCGCGGTTTTTCCGAATTTTTCAGAAGCGGCTTTTGCAAGCTCATAATCCGTGTCGATTATAACAATATCCTGGGTTGGAGCAAAGTTGCGCTCGGCAATTCTTTTAAAAAGAGAGATTTTTTGCGGCTGAATAATTTTTTCCGCAACCAAAGTTCCAATTCTTCCAGCGCCAACAATCGCGATTTTTTTAAATTCCTGTTGCTTTGAGCCGCAAAGTTCAATAATTTTGCTTACATCTTCTTTTTTGGAAAGAATTCCAAGCGTGCAACCAGCTTCCATAACAGTTGAACCGCCCGCAAGCTGCGTTTCGCCATTTATTTCAACGTAGGCGACAAGCATATTCAATTCGGTAAGAGTCCGCAGTTCCATCAGCTTGTGTCCGGCAAGAACGCTTCCCTCGCCAACCAAAATCCGGCTGATTTGCATTTCCGAGTTGTCAAAAGTCACGACATTGCTGACTGCGCCATTTTCAACAGCTTCAACAATTGCCTCCGCCGCCTCAACATCCGGGTGAATCATAAAATCAATTCCATAAAGCGGGCGGTGTTTTCCGCTAAAAGTATTTGCATGCGTTTTTTTTGCAGAAGCAGTGTTCACGTAATAAGCGTAATTTCTTACGCGGGCAATTTTTAAAATATCTGGATAAACGGCATCCACAAGCGAGCAAGTTATCATATTCACTTCATCGCTTTCTGTAAGACAAACCAAAACATCAGCCTTTGCGATTCCAGCGGACTCAAGATTTTCAAGATTATTTCCGTCTTCCGTAAGAACCGTACAGTCAATCTGGTCTGCAAGATGCCTTGTGATTTCTTCGTTATTATCGATGAGAGTTACATCATTTCGTTCATTGGAAAGAATTTTCGCAAGCTGAACACCTGTAAATCCTGCTCCAACTATAAAAACCTTCATTAAAACCTCAAATCAATTTTATTCATCATCGCTTTCGCTTAAAAGTTTTGATTTTCCTTTTGAAACAATTGTAATTGAAGCCACAACAACCGCGCAAACAATAGCGGCTGCAATCGCCTCCAAAAATGAACCCGGAAGAACCATCAGCATAAGCGCAAAATAACCAAGTCCGTTCATTGCCTCAGAAATTTTTCCGTTCAAAAAAACATACAACGAACCGATTACAACAAACGAATGAATCAAACTTGAAAAAATCGCCGTAATCAAAGAATTCACGCTTTTCGGACAATAAGGAATCAGTTCAACAAGTTTAAAAATTCCCCAGGAAACAACTCCAAAAAGAATTCTTGGCAAAACTGAGCACAACGGATTTACAAAAAACGGATCCAGAACTCCAGAAGGATTTGCCGCCGCGTTCACAAGGCTTGTAAGCCCAAAAATCAGACCAGTAACAATTCCACCCGGAAGTCCAGCCAAAATCGCAGCCAAAATAACCGGAATATGCATGATTGTCAAAGAAATTGTCGGGCTAAGCTGAATATATCCAAGATGAAGCCCAGGAATTCCCATCAAAATTGTAAGCGCGCTCAAAGCCGCTGTAATAGCAATCTGTTTATTCTTATTAACAACAACCGAAGACGAAAGTTTATTCATTTTTCACATCCATTCTTTTGATTTTTTAAAACCTGACGTTCAGACTTGGAAAAAATCTTAACATTTTTAGCAATTAACTTCAAATTTTTATTGAGCAAAAAAATCCGCTTTTCAACTTGACATCTATTAATCTAAAAACATAAACTTATTTTGTAGAGGTTTTTATTGATAACACTTTTTACATATTTCTTTATATTTTCTATAGTTTCGCTTTTTTTAGCTTTATTTTTCACTTGGAAAATAAGCAACAAGAAATACGTTTTTCCACTAAGATTATCAATCATAAGCGCGCTGATTATAACTTTTGCCCACATTTTTATAATCAACACGAACAATGAAAAAATCGCTTCCTTTTGCTACACGACTTTCTTTGTTTTTATAAATATTCTTATTTATTCAGTTTTTGATTTTTCAAAAAAATACACAAAATTTGGAAACCGGTTCCAGTTTTTGGACAAATTC
>CAVBXG010000061.1:0-636 GCA_963599585.1 bacterium | reverse complement strand
GACAAATTCCTTGTGGGAATCGTTTGCGCGGACTGCATAAATTCTTTTTTGAACATTTTCTTTCATCATTCTTTTGAACTGAAAAAAGTTCCTGTTCCTACATTCTGGAACGACAGTACGAAAGAGATTTTTAAAATTGCAATGAAATGGCCTTACCAGGTTCATCTTGGAATTTGCTATTTTGTTCTTGCGTTGCTGCTGGTTGTAATAATTGTGCGCATCGTTACAACTCCAAAAATGTACAGATTTATGTACACAAATATCCTGATTGCAGTTTCTGTTAATATTTTTGGCGATTATTTTTACGTTTTCTTGGGAATTCCAATTGATTTTTCAATAATTTTCACCGCAGCCTCAGTTATTTTGCTCTGCGCTTTCGCAATTTCTTTTACGCCGGCACGACTTCTTAAAACTCAGCTTCAGGCAGTTGTCTCAAATATGACGGATTCCGTTTTTCTTTTTGATATTGACGGCGAACTTGTCTACAAAAATTCTGCAATGCTCAAACTTGAAAAGGAATTTTCTTCCGAAGAATTTAATCTTCCGGTTTTGCTGAAAGAATTTTCTGTAAATTCAAATTTTGAAAACATAAAATCAATTTCCGAATACAATTTTGACAAAAAAATTCAAAAAAAT